>NZ_JBHXPF010000027.1:58966-68524 GCF_042718715.1 Streptomyces sp. NPDC058576
GGGGGCTTTCAAAAAAACCCAACCCCCCCCCCCCCCCGGGGGGCCCCCCCCCCCCCCACCTCTGCCCACACACCCCCGCGCCCCCCGGGGGGGGCGCGCCGGGGCCCCGCCCCCCCCCGCCCCGTCCTGGAGGGAGGAAACGTTGCCGCGGCGACGCTGCTATCCCTCCGACACCTGGGACGACGAATGGGCCCTGATCGAGCCCATGTTGCCGACACCGGCCTGCGAAACGAAGGGAGGCGGCCGTCCCGAGAAGCATCCCCGCCGGGAGATCGTGGACGCGATCCGCTATGTCGTGGACACCGGCTGCAAGTGGCGGGCCCTGCCCAAGGACTTCCCGCCCTGGCGCACGTGTTACGGGTTCATGGCCCGCTGGGCCGCCTGCGGCGTCGTCGGCCAGGTCCGTGACCAGCTCCGCAAGCGGATTCGCCGCGAGATGGGCCGGGCTCCCGGAGCGGTCGCCACCGTCATCGACTCCCAGTCGGTCAAGGCCGCCGACACTGTCGGCAAGGACTCCCGCGGCTACGACGCCGCCAAGAAAATCAACGGCCGCAAGCGGCACCTGGTCGTGGACACCAAGGGCCTGCCGCTGTTCGTCATGGTCACCCCGGCCGACATGACCGACCGCAACGCGGCCAAGGAAGTGCTGTTCCGGCTCCGGTTGATGCACCCCGAGATCACCATCGTCTGGGCCGACTCCGCCTATGCCGGACAGCTCGTGACCTGGGCCAAGACCTACCTGGACCTGACGGTCAAGACCGTCAGCCGTCCGAAGAACGTCCCTGGGTTCGTCGTTCTGCCCCGTCGCTGGGTCGTCGAGCGCTCACACGCCTGGATCATGCATGCCCGCCGACACGCGCGCGACTATGAGCGGCTCATCCAGCACTCGGAATCGCTCATCACCTGGGCCGCGATCACCCTTATGACCAGGCGCATCACCCGCCGAAGCTCCCGCAGAAGCGGACAGTCGGCATCCCGCGAAGCCCAGCGGGATTGATCGTTCTCAAGGTCAGCACCATCACCTTGGCCCTGCCCTGGCCAGAACCACGGCCCTGAGCCACCTTCCCGCCGCCGACGAAGCCTGTCAGCGACTTCTTGTACCAGGCGTCGGCGGCAAGCACCGTTCGAATCCTGAGCACGGCCGGTGGACCCGTGGTTGCGGTTAAGAGGAGCGAATTGTGGGTGGGTTGAGGACGTACTCGCCCGGTGCGCTGTTGGCCAGCGCGGCCACGATGTTGGCGTTGGACCGTACTTCGTCCCAGCGACGCTGGAAGATGCAGTAGGCGATGGCATCGAGGCCGATATGGATGAGGTAGGCATGGAGACGCTCGCGCAGGTGGGTCGGGAGCGGGCCGGCGGCGCGCCAGTGGCCTAGCAACGCGGCGTAGATATCGGCGGCGTGCCACTGCGGGTACCACGGCCACCAGTAGATGAGCCACGCCGCGTCGTAGAGGCTGTCTCCGTAGAGGGCGTTGCCCCAGTCCAGTACGGCGGTAACGGTGCCGTCGGCAGCGAGGACGTTGCGACTGAGCAGGTCGCCGTGGATCATGTTGCGCTCGTCAGGCAGGTACTTCGTGAGCGCAGCAAGTGCGGCCAGCCCGGCTTCCACCGGTCCGAGCCCGATCTCGGAGTCGGCCAGTGCTGCTTTCCAGCCGGGAACCCGGGTCGTCTCGGCACTGATGGCCAGCAACGCGTCAGGCCAGGAGTCATACGGAGCTTGCCCGTCTGGGGTCCAGATGCCGTAGCCGGCGGTACCGGAGAGATCGATTTCGCCGATGGCGTCGAGCGTGGTCAGCAGGCTCGGCAGCGTCAGCGCCACGTCGGCGGCGGGCAGGTCGTCGAGCCCGATCCCGTGCGCGCGTGTCGAGATCGCATAATGCCAGGTGTCGACCACACCCCGTACGAGCACCGCCGGCACGGGCAGGCCGGGCCCGGCGAGGCCGGCGACGAGTTCGTCTTTGGCGAAGTCCGCACCATGCGCTCCGACGCGTAGGACCGTCTCCTCGCCATCGATGGTCAATTCGAATGCCTGCGACCAGGCGCCGGCCGCCAGCGGCTGCGGTTCGGTAGCGCGTGCACCGAAGGATGTGCGCACCAGCCGGCGGGCCAGGTCCGACAGCTCGGCGGATGCAGGTTCGTTGGGCATTCGAGCATGCTAGTGCTCTGACCGTATCGCCGCTTGGGGGCAGGTCGTGGCGGCGAGTGGTTGGCCGCCGCCCCCGGATACGGACGCGCTCCCGCTCGGACTCCTCATTGACGGCCCTGTCTTTCGACCACACACGTCCAACTCCCGTTCGATTCCTGTGCTGGATTGGCACTTGGTTAGGGATTGCAAACAGGCACTTAGGCGCGCGCCATCTGTGATGGAGCCGTTCGTCGTGACGGGGTGGCGGGCCGCCTTGTATGCGAAGGCCGAGATCCTGCTCCGAGCGGGCCGCAGGACGGAGGAGGCTTTGAACCTGGTACGTCCGGACGACTCTGGCTGGGCCTCCACGACTGAGTGTCGTGATTTTGCTGAGGTGCTCGGCAAGGCAGGGCGCATCGACGAGGCCATCGAACTACTCGTCCCGCACCTCGACAAGTCGTGGCTCCTGTCCGTTTTGGTGGATATCACCGATGGGCAGGGCCGTGACGAGGGGGTGCTGGAGTTGATTGCCCCGCTCGCAGACCATGCGCGTCAGGCCCGCGGCGAAGAACACCGGGACTACGCCTTCTCCGACGCTCAGGAGTTGCAGGCCCGTGTGCTGGAGCGGGCGGGCCGTGCTGATGAGGCAATCCGGATCCTCGGCCAGGAACTCGCCGGGCGCCGCTTCCTCGCTCAGAACACCCTCATCGCCTATGCCGAACTGCTGGCACGTCACGGGTGATGGGGCTCTTTGAATCTCCTCAGGTGCCGCTCTTCAAGTGGCCAAACCTGCTCAGGTGATCTCCCCACCCATTGCGTGATCTTCCCGGCGTGTCGAACTGGTGCCGGCGTGTCGTGGAGAGCCTGCGTGAGCACGGAGTTCGGCCTGTTGAAGGGCCATGGATGCTCACCTGGGAGGAAGACGTGGATGCTCACGCACTGCGTCGCCAGGGCTGGTCGATCTCGGCGATCGCCCGGCACCTGGGGCACGACCGCAAGACGATCCGCGCGTATCTGAACGGCGAGCGAGTCTCCGGATATCGCCGCCAGTCGCCGGACGCGTTCATGCCCTTCTTGGAGCACTGCCGCCAACGGCTCAGCGATGACCCGCACTTGTGGGCTTCGACGCTCTTCGACGAAGTGGTGGAACTCGGCTATTTGGGCGGCTACTCCACCTTCACCCGGGCCCTGCGGCGATACAAGGCACGACCACACTGCGAACCGTGCCGGGCTTCGAGCGGTCGCGACGTGGCGATCATCGCGCATCCTCCGGGCGAGGAGATCCAGTTCGACTGGGTCGAGCTCCCGGACCCGCCCGCGGAGTGGGGCGTCGGTGCCAACGCGCATCTCCTCGTCGGTGCCCTGGCTCACTCGGGACGATGGCGGGCCGTGCTTGCGGAGGCAGAGACTTTCCCGCACCTGGTGCAGTCCATCGATGCCGTGCTGCGGCGGCTTGGCGGAACCGCCCGAAGGTGGCGGTTCGACCGGATGGCCACCGTCTGCCACCCGCCGACCGGACGGGTCCTGCCGGCCTTCGCCGCCGTCGCGAAGTACTACGGAGCCGGCGTCGATATCTGTCCGCCGCGACGGGGCAACCGCAAGGGTGTCGTCGAGAAGGCCAACCACTCAGCGGCCCAACGCTGGTGGCGAACTGTCCCGGACGGCATCAGCATCGACGCAGGTCAGAACGGCGTCGACAAGCTGGCCGTGCAAATGGACAGCCGCAAACGCAAGCTCGACGGAGCGTCGACCACGGTCGCCGAGCTCGCCGGAGCTGAGCCGCTGCTGGACCTGCCGACCCGCCCGTTCCCCGCCGAGTTGGAGCAGACGCGCGTCGTCAGCCCGCAAGGGCTGGTTTCCTTCGCGGGCAACCACTACTCGGTCCCGCCCGGGCTGACCGGCGCCCACGTCACGATCCGGATCCGGCTCGGCGAGGACGACCTGCATGTGGTCACCGCCGGCCGCGCGGTCATCGCCCACCACCGCCGGGCACCGGACGGAGCCGGGCAGACCGTCCGGGATGCCGGACACATCATCGCCCTCGAACGGGCGGTACTTGCCTCGTTCTCGGACAAGGCACCCTGCCGCACCAAGGTCCGTCGGCCTCCATCGGCCGCGGCCCAGGCGGAAGCCGAGAAGCTTCGCGGCCGACCTGAATCGGACGTCGCGAACCGGGTCGTGATCGACCTGTCCCACTACGCCGCCGTCGCCGACCGGCTCCGGCAGGCCCCCACCCACGAGGACCAGGAGCGCGAGAGTGAGTGACACCATGCCGATGAGCGAGGCCCGCCGATACCAGCAACTGCGAGGACACCTGTCCTATCTGAAACTCAACGACGCCGCCGAAGCCCTCCCTCGCGTCCTGGACCAGGCCCGAGCCGAGCGGATGACCCTCACCACTGCCCTGGAGAAACTTCTCGAGATCGAAGTCGAGGCGACCGAGGCCCGCAAGCTCTCCTCCCGGCTGCGGTTCGCCTGCCTGCCAGAACCGTGGACCTTGAACGACTTCGACTTCGCCGCCCAGCCCGGCGTCGACGAGAAACTCATCCGTGACCTGGCCACCTTGAGGTTCCTCGACAACGCCTCGAACGTCCTCTTGGTCGGACCGCCCGGCGTCGGCAAGACCATGCTGGCCGTCGCACTCGCCCGCTCCGCAGTCGATGCCGGTCACCGCGTCTACTTCACCACCGCCGCCGAACTCGCAGCCAAGTGCCACAAAGCCGCACTCGAAGGCCGCTGGTCAAGCATCATGAGGTTCTTCGCCGGACCCCGCCTCCTCGTGATCGACGAACTGGGCTACCTCCCGCTGCCGGGCGACGGCGCTTCAGCCCTCTTCCAGGTGATCAACCAGAGGTATCTGAAGTCCAGCACGATCCTCACGACCAATGTCGGAATCGCCGACTGGGCCGGCGCCTTCGGGGACGCCACCGTTGCCGCCGCGATGCTCGACCGGCTCCTGCACCGCGCCGCCGTGGTCGGCATCGACGGACCTTCCTACCGGCTCCGATCACACCAGTCCCACGCCGACAACCTCCGCAAAGGAGTGACCGGACGTGCAGGTTGAATTCCGGGAGTGCCCCATCTGCTGGACGTCATTCCAGGTCAACCGCAATGCGGCAGCCCGGCACACCTACTGCACCCCTCGCTGCAAAGCAGAGGCTGCCCGGCGCCGACGCCGCGAACGCGACGAAGCCGCCGACGTCGCTGAAGGCGAACCGATGACGCCAGCGTCGCCAGACCCGACACCACTCGCGCCCACGGCCGTCCGCAACTGCCCGCACTGCGACAAGCCCGTCACCATCGTCGCCCTGCTGGCCACTCCCGAGGCCGCGCGACCCACCATCCCAGCAGCAAGTCGGGACGTGATCCCCATGCGCAGACACTGACACCGTTCACTGGGAATCGGCAGGACACGACCAGTAGCCGATCACTACTGTCACATGGGAAAGGATGTGGACATGGCATTGGTCAAAAAGGGATCGCGGCTCATGAACGTGGACGGCACCACCTACCGGTGGCGACTCCGCGGACGTCCGACCTACGACCAAGGACTGGTCCGGTCACCCCTCACCTACGCGGTCGAACACGCCGACACTCCCGGCACCACACTGGTGGTCACCACGAACCAGCCGCACCCGAGCAACTGGTTCGGAACGCAAGGCAGCCCGGTCCTGCCTGCCCAGGTGGCTGACAGCATCCGCACCGCACTCACTGACGGATGGACACCGGAGAGCTCAGGCTCACCCTTCCACCTCGACCAGTCAGCGGGATTCGTCTCGTCCCACTGACTCACCCCGCGCTCAAGGACTCACCGACCCAGCGATCGGTGAGTCCTTCTGCTTTCCGCTCCCCACTTTCCCCAGTTGGTTCACTTCGTGAACCAACTGGGGCGAAGAGCAGCAGTGGGGAAAAATCGAGATCGGCATCACGGGCGGCTCGATGAGTTGCGCGAACTGGTTGGCGGCCAGGATGCGCATACCGTCCTGGACATCTACGCGGGTGCTCTGCGCCGCCATGGCCAGGTCGATGAAGCCGAAGCCGTGATGAGAGACGCCATCGCCGCCGACGACTGGGTCGGGTACCGGGCCTGGCTCTCCTCGATGTTGCTGGCAGAAGGCCGGCTGGACGACGCGATCGTCGTCGCGGAGCCTGGCTTCAGCTGGTACGACTGCTCCAACCTCCTGGCACCACTCGTCCACCCGCTGCTCGACCGCCCCGAGGAACTGCTCTATCTGGTCGAGCACCCAAGAGTTGTGCCCCACCACGGTCACACGGAGTTCCAGCACTGGTGGCGGGCCTGGGCACTCGCCGGCCTCGGCCGCGTCGACGAGGCGATCGCCGTGGCCGGTCTTGACCGCCCCTGGACCGATCCCCGTATCGTCAAGGCCGACCTCCTCAAGCGGGCCGGCCGTCTTGACGACGCCGCCGATGAACTGCGAGCCCTGGGCTCGATCAAGGCACGTGAGGAACTGTGCGAGATCCTGGTCCTGCAAGGGCGGGCGGACGAGGCGATCGCCACCCACCCCACCGTGGCGGAACAGCGCGATGCCGAACCGAAGCCCAAGTCCGTCCCTCTCGGCGAGAACGGGTACTCCCCGGAGCCACCCTTTTAGGGATTGCCCTTCGTCTCACACCCACATCAGGAGTTAGGCGAGGGTGACTGCTGCTTCGTAGGACTGGGCGGTCTTGTCGTATCGGGTGGCGAGCCCGCGCCACTGCTTCAGGCGATTGAAGCACCGTTCCACGACGTTGCGTCGCTTGTAGACCTGCTTGTCGAAAGCGGGCGGGCGGCCTCCCCGCCGGCCTCGTCGGTAGCGGTTTCGGGCCTGGTCGGCACGTTCAGGGATGGTGTGCCCAATGCCGCGCCGTTGGAGCCAGGCTCGGATGGCCTTGGAGCTGTAGCCCTTATCGCCCAAGACGTGATCGGGCCGGACACGCGGCCGTCCGGGCCCGATCCGTGGCACACGTATCGCCTCCATCACGGCGATGAACTGGGTGCAGTCATTGGTATTGCCGCCAGTGACGACCAGGGCGAGCGGGCGGCCGAGACCGTCACAGGCCAGATGGATCTTGCTGGTCAACCCGCCTCGGGAACGACCCAGCGCCGGGCTGCGATGCCCCCTTTTCGGGCCCCTGCCGCATGCTGGTGGGCCCGGACGATGCTGGAGTCGACCGACACCAGCCAGTCGATGCTCCCGGCAGCAACTGCTCGGGCCTGCGCGTTCTTCAACATCCGGTCGAACGTGCCGTCCGCTGCCCAGCGGCGGAAGCGGGTGTGCAGGCTGGCCCAGGACCCGTACCGCTCGGGTACATCTCGCCAGGCCACTCCCGCCCGGAATTTCCACATGATCCCGTTGAGCATCCTCCGGTCATCGAGCCGAGGCCGACCCATCGACTTCCGGGGTAGCAACGGCAGCACGAAGTCCCACTCGGCATCCGTCAGTTCATGGCGACGTGTCACCTGACCATGATCCACCAGCCATGATCACATTGACGACACGGCCTAGCGGCCTTGAAGGACGAGGCCGCTTCCAAGGGCTGGCCGCCGCTGATCTGGAATCGCATCGACGGCTATCAGCTCGGCGCGGAACGGGCCGCGCTGGAAGCCTACGAACGGCAGGTCGTCGGCGAGAAGCTGACTCAATTCCGCCGGTTCATCACCGGCACCGTCGCCCCGCACGCCGCCGCCCACCCGAACGACAAGTGGGTACGCCATATCGTCGCCCAGCTCAACTCCATCGAATCCACCCTCGACCTCATCGCCTCTGCCTGACCCAACACACCCGCACCCATGTCTGGAGGCACCGGTTGTCATGCGCGGCCGCCGCTATCCCACCGATACCACCGACACCGAATGGGCGCTGATCGAACCTCTGTTACCCGCTCCGGCGTGCGACACCGTGGCCGGCGGGCGCCCCGAGAAGCACCCGCGGCGGGAGATCGTGGACGCGATCCGCTACGTCGTGGACACCGGCTGCAAATGGAGGGCTATACCAGCGGACTTCCCGCCTTGGCGCACGGTTTGGGGCTTCATGGCCCGCTGGGCGGCCGCCGGCATCGTCAACCAGATCCGTGACAACCTGACCTCACGCATCCGCCGCGAGCTGGGCAAAGGCCCCCGGGCCGTCGCCACAGTCATCGACTCCCAGTCCGTGAAGGCCGCCGAGACCGTCTCCCGGGCGACCCGCGGCTACGACGCGGGCAAGAAAATCAACGGCCGCAAACGACACGTCGTGGTCGACACCCGCGGCCTGCCGCTGATGGTGATGGTCACCCCCGCCTCCCTCAGCGACCGCGACGGAGCGAAGGAGATCCTCTTCCGCCTCCGCCTCACCCACCCCGAGATCACTATTGTCTGGGCCGACTCGGCCTACGCGGGCAAGCTCGTGACCTGGGCGAGAGGGCGACTGAACCTCACCATCAAACCGGTCAGCCGCCCCAAGGACACCTCCGGTTTTGTCGTCCTGTCCCGCCGCTGGGTCGTCGAGCGATCACTCGCCTGGATGATGCACGCCCGCCGACATGCGAGGGACTACGAACGCCTCGTCCAGCACTCCGAAACACTCATCACCTGGGCAGCTATCACGCTGATGACTCGACGTCTGACCCGTCAGCCAGCAGCACACCAGGCTGCCGGGCGGCGTTGACAGACCACACCCCCTGCCGAACACGGGCGTGCAGGTGCATGTCATGCCAGCCATCCGCATGCATCAGCGCGTCGCGGCGGACGCCCTCTTGTGTGAACCCCGCCCGCTTCGCTATCCGGCAGGACGCTGGGTTGGTCACCGAGTGCCCGAGTTCGATGCGGTGGAAGCCGGCTTCTCCCAGAGCCCAGTCAGTTACCGCAGCCACAGCGCGGGAACAGACACCGGCACCTCTTGCCCAAGGGGCGGTCCAGTACGAGATCTCGGCTTGACCGCCCACCAGGACCAACGACGAGAGGGAGACCCGACCGAGCAACATGTCGTGGGCGTCCACGACAGCCCAATGCGCCCCCGTCTCGTCCCGCCAGCCTCGCTGCCACTGAGCGATCCACTCCCGAGCTTCTTCTTCAGAGTCGGCTCGCCGCAGGTGCCAACGCTGGATCGCCGGGTCCTGGAAAGCCTTCACCACGCCAGCGGCGTCTTTGGGTAGCCACGGCCTCAACAGCAGCTCACCCTCCACCGGCAAAGACGGCTGAGCAGACGTCGAGAGACAACCAACGGCCATCAGCGGAGAAACCAAGGCAGGCATAAGCAGCATGATCTCAAATACACCGGCTGCCATCAACGAACAGTCCTTGGGATCAGAAGCAGGTACTGAGGTCCGCCCCCCCCCCCGGGGGTTGGGGGGGGGGGGCCGGGCGCGGGGGGCGGGGGGGCCCCCCCCCCCGGGTGTGGGGGGGGCCCGCCCGGGCCACAAAGGGCCGCCCCCCAAACCCACACCCGGGGGTG
>NZ_JBHXPF010000027.1:68534-98626 GCF_042718715.1 Streptomyces sp. NPDC058576
GTGCGGATCCAGTCGGATACTTCACGACCGGTCCGAGGGTGCCTGGCGGCCCGCGCCCGCGTGATGAGCGGCGAGCCGGCCGGGACACAAAGGGCCGGCACCCAATCCGTCCACGGGGGTGAGACGGGTGGCAAGGGTGCCGGCCAACGCAACCCCCAATAGGGGGCCCAGCCGCAGCGTACCGCCCAACGGCCCTGACCTCGGGCCGATACCGTCGTTCGACACCGTGAGTTCTGGAGGAATAACCCCGTGATCAGAGCAGGCCGACAGCACCTCGTGCGCACCCTGGCGGACCTCGCCGCGCAGCACGGGGTCGGCATCGACCACTACACCCGGATCAAGCCCTACGCGGCCGAAGGGTTCCCGGTCCCGGTCAGTTCGAAGGGGTCACGGACGCGGCTGTACGACTGGGAGCAGGTCGACGCCTACCTCCTGGGCAAACCTGTGCCCCGCTCCCGGAGCCGGAGGTCGAGGACGACGGGGACCTCCTGGACCGCCGCGAGTGCGCGGTGCTCCTCGGGGTGGCCCCGAACTCCTGGGACGTCTATAAGAACGACCCCGTCCTCATCGCGGCCCGCATCGAGGCGGGCGGGGTCGCGCACTGGCCCCGCCGCGCGGTGAAGGCGTTCCAGGCGGGACGCCCCGGCAACGACGCGCAGCGGACCGGCCGGCCCAAGAGCACGGGGGACCAGGTCCCGCGCGACCAGGTCGCCGCGCGCGTCGCCGAGCTGCTGGACGCCGACCCCACGATCAGCGCGGCCACCGTCACCGACCGGCTCGGTGTCCACCGCAACACCGGGCAGGACGCCCTGACCCGGCTGCGCGCCAACCGCATCGCCGACCACATCTAGGCGCACCCGACCCTCACCCCCGCCAAGGCCGCCGCCCAGCTTGGCTACCCGGCCGGACAGGTCTGCCGCGCCACCGCACGCGCCGAAACCGTCCTGCGCGCCCGCCACGTCGCCCCGTACCTGACCGACGTCGCCGCCGCCCTGCACCGGGCCGGCTGGACCACGGAGCAGGCCGCGCCCGAGGTCCAGTTCCCCGGAGACGACCGTGTCGTTGCCGCGCTCGTCCTGGACGCCGGTCCCCGCTCTCGTGTGGGATGAGCGGTACGGGTGGCGCACCGCGGCCTCGCGCCGCCACCCCATCACCAAAGGCGCGGTTCCCCCCTCCGAGGGCGGAGGAGTGCGCTACCTGACCGGGGGCATCACCCCGCCGCCCGGCGACCTCGTCACCGCCCTGACCACCTGAACCCCGTAGCCCGGACTGGAACAGAGCACTCTGCACCGCCGCATCCCGCCACCAGGGCGCCCAGGGCGAGGCCCCGCGGCCCATATTTCGATGATCCTGCGGCGGACCGAGGACGGGGTGGTCTGCTACGCCCGTACGGGCCGGACCGTCACCTCCCACTGGATGGATCTTGCCGTTCCCGCCAGGGTGTTGCCGCCGGGGACCGTGCTGGACGGGGATGCGGTCATCTGGCACGACAGACGGATGGATTTCGGGGCGGTCCAGGCCCGCGCCTCCTCCTCGCTGGACCGCGCCCGCGCCTTGGCCGACCGGCTCCCCGCCTCCTACATGGCGTTCGACGTCCTGGCCCACCCCGACCACGGCGGCGACGCCCTCGCCGCCCGCCCGTACACCGAGCGCCGCACGGTCCTGGTCGTCGTCCTGGCCGACGTCGACCCCCCGCTCCAGTCGGTCCTGGCCACTGTGGACCAGGACACGACCCTTCAGTGGTACGAGACGCTCCAGCCCCAGGGAGTCGAGGACATCGTGGCCAAGCCGTCTGGCAGCGCCTACCCGTTCGGCGGGCGGACCGTGTGGTGTGTTGACTGCACCATCTGGTGGACCGTGTTGAAGCGCTCCACTTGGGGCGACCGACACTTCACCGCGCGGGTGGCCCTGGCAGAATCTCCGCGTGATCCAGAAGAAGCTCGACGTGCTCGCGCAGATGAATGACGCGTACTGGGCCATGCCGTTTCCGAAAGGGTTCCGTGGCCTGGACGTTGAAGACCAAGACATGGTCATGCTCGACGCGGACACTGCTGGCTATGTGTCCCGTGTCCTCAAGGGCCCTCTCCCCGAACCGCTCCGAGAGGGTTTGATCGGGCTGGTGGGGGTGTTTGAGAAGGTCCTTCCGGCGATCAGCGATGAGTACGCGATCAAGTACTACACGCAGGCACGCGACGTGGCCGTGCTCGCTGCCGAGATCGACGCCATGTGCGACGCGCAGGGGCGTTCGCCGGACTGGCGGTTGTGGCGGGTGGATGTTCGGTGATGTCCGATAACGACCGCTGGAGGTGCGGTGTCCGGATCCGTCTGAGCACGAAGCGGCTGCGGGCCTGAGGCGGTCAGAGCACTGGTGGGTCTTCTCCGGATGGTGCACTTAAGGCGCAAGGTCCGGCACGCGGACACCAAGGACATGCGGGTGGTCGGCTCCGTCGTGCCCCGCCGCCGCCCGCGCCGCCTCGCCCTCATCCCGGAGGAGAAAGCCGGCCGCGCCTGTCCGCATCACTCGACGCGGCTCTGGCCGCCCGGCTCGGTGTCCTCCTGACCGACGCCCCCGCCACGGGCGAGCACCGCGCCACGTCCGGCGAGACCTACACCGGACTCGTCACCGACCTGGTGACCCCAACGGCGCGATTCCACGACCGTTGACAGGAGGACAGCATGTTCCTTCCCCATCCAGTGATCGAACAGCTCGACGACGCCTAGGTGGCTACCTGGGAGAAGCACTTCGCCGGCGCCGGACATGAAAAGCCCCGCGAGATCGAGGAGGGCATCTGGCGCCGGACGCAGGATCCGGCGAACGCCCGTGTCGCGTCGTCGGTCAGATGGCGTAGGCCCCGGTCGCGGGGCGGCCGTGCTTACGGGCGTACGGGGTCAGGGCCGTGAAGCCGGCGCCCCGCACCGGCGTTCCGAGCTCCAGGTCGAACGGACTCACCCCCAGCCGGCCGGCTAGGACCGGGGCCAAGTACGTGGCGAAGCTCTCCCAGTCATCCTCGGAGTCCTTGGGCGTGAGGCCTTCCTCCAGGCCCGCGGTCAGTTCCTCGGGCAAGGGGGAGCCCATCGCGAGGTCCGCGTCGCATGTCCGCTCGGTCGCGGAGCGGCGGCGCAGCACGGCGCCTCCCTCGGCGACCAGCCAGCCGGAGCCGCCGCCCTGTTCGCCGAAGAAGTAGGCCTGTGCTCTGCCGTACCGGCGGCTCAGGCTCGTGACGACGGCGAGCACGTCCGCCGCGCGCTCGGGGTCCACGGGTGAGCACCACGGACCGAGCACGAGGGTCCAGCCGTCCACCGCCGGGGTCACGTACACCCGGCCGTACTCCGCGCCGTCCATGGTGTCGTGCGCCACGATGTCGTACCCCAGGGCGAAGGTCGCCGGCCGGATCTCGTGCAAGCCGAGTGCCTGCACGATGCTCTGATGGTCCTCGGTGGGCACGGCGAGCCAGGAGGCGGAGCACAGGTCGAGCGGACGGGCCCGGTCGCGCGGCAGTTTGACGCGGATCAGGCGCTCCACGGCCGCGCGATCGGCCGCCGAGAGTACCTCCTCGCCGCCGGACGCGGCCAGGGTGGTCAGGGCCCGGGCCCGCAGTCGCCCCGGCCCGTGCGCGCGCACCCGGCGGAGCGGTTCGTGGGTGGCGGGCCCGAGCAGGCCAAGGGCCCACTCCGCGCGCTGAGCCACGTCCGGGTCCGGATCGCCGAGCAGCGGAATCAGCGCCTCGGTCACCCGGACATAGTCGACGCCGGACCGCGGCGAGCGCCCGAAGGCCACCATGCAGACCGACTGGATCCCGAAGGCGGCCGAGCTGCGGACGGCCGGGGACGGATGCCGCAGCGCGTCCACGAACCGGTCCACCGAGTGGAAGGCGGTGAACGTGGAGCCGAGGCGTCGCCGTGAGGTCTCGTCGGGGGCGGCGGCCAGCGCTTCGAGCACGTCGTCGAAGGCCAGATCCGGCCCGATGTCCCGGTTCAGGAGTCCGCCGATCCGGGCGCGGACCTGGAGAGAGTCCGTGGTCAGCAGCGCGCGGATCAACGGCCCCACGGCGGCCCGCCCCTGCGCGGCCAGCCTTGCGCGCGCCACCTCGCACAGCTCTGGATCGCCCAGGGCCCCGATCGCGTCCTGCGTGTCCACCCTTTGTCCTCCTCGTGCCGTGCGACCGCTGCTCCGCAGGCCATGGTGCCCTGTGGTCGGGTAGCCGGAGACCATTGCTGATCCCCGGCCCTCTCAGTGAGTGTTTGAGATCTCTGGCCGGGTTGGCCGGTGATCTGGATGCTGAGTCCTATGGCATCGGGTGGCGTGCTTCGTAGGTACTGCCGGGAGTGCGGGGTATTACTGACGCCGGCAAGGTCGCCAGCTGCGGTGTTCTGCTCGAGTAGGTTCAGGTCACGGCACTGGCGGACGTTGGAGCGGGCTCGTCGACGGGTGAAGGCGATGCAGCGTGGAGACCAGGTGCTGTGTCCGGTCTGCGGCCGTGGATGGACGGTGGGGGTGGAGCGTCGTCGTTCGGCGACGTTCTGTTCACCGCGATGCCGGACACGGGCCTGGCGGCAGAAGGCGTCGCGGAGTTCCGTCACGGTGACGCCATAGCCGAACGCCGCGCCCGCACCGCGTGAACCAGCAGCTCCGCAGAGGGTCGGACTGCCCTGCGGACACGCCTCGCGCGCCCCCGTTGCACGCCTGCCGATGTTGCATGCCGCCGCCTCAGTCTGGTGGTGACCTGGGCTGATTCGTGTCCGTGCCGTCACTGACCGGTGGTCGGCCCTGCCTGGGACGAGGTGGTGGTGGCAGCATGTTGCAGCGGGTCGGGAACGTCTCACGGTCGCGTTACGAGCAGATCGTCGCCGAGGCGCGCGAGTTGGTCGCGCAGGTTGCGCGGGCCCAGTTCGCGCTGGGTGACAAGGCCCTGGAGATCGAGCCGATCAGGCCGGTGGGCGGGTCGGCGGGCAGGGGCCCGGAGGAGCTGTTCACGGTCGAGGAGTCGTTGAGGCTGTTCGCCGACGACATCGGGGTGGCTCCGGGCACGGTCGAGGACTGGCGGTGGACCGCCTCCCGCTGGCCCGCCGGCAAGCGCAGGGACGGCGTGTCCTTCACCGTCCACAAGATCCTCGCGTCGATCCCGGACGACGCCGAGCGCTGGGTGGCGATCGAGGACGCTCCCTTCAACTCTCGCTCCGGGAAGCGTCAGTGGACGACCGACGGCGCGAAGCGCCTGGTCGGGCAGCAGGTCGACCGACGGCGCGAAGCGCCTGGTCGGGCAGCAGGTCGACCGGCCCGTTTCCGTCGAGGAGAAGGTGCGGGCGGTCCGGGATCTGACCCGGGACGAGGCGGTCGCGGTGAAGGTCACCGCCAGTCTGCTGGCCTGGCCGGAGACCGCGGCCGCGCTGCCGGCCGTCGACCGGGCCCGGGTGGTGACGGAGCTGACCCGCGACGACGAAGTCGCCACCCGCGTCACCTCCGAGCTGCTGCGACGACCCCGAATCGCCCGGCAGGCGATGCGCGACGACGACACCCGCTTCACCGTCAACCGGGCCCAGTTCGACAACTCCGAAGAGGCCCGGGAGCAGATCCGCGACCGCGTCCCGGCGGTCCGCAAGATCGAGCACACGGTCGAGTACCTGGACCTGGTCGGGTCCTGCCACTAGTACGTCGCCTCGCTGGGACGGCTGGTCCCCCGCATGCGGGACCAGGAGCTCACCGACGACGAACAGGAGACGATCCGGCGCGGGATCGCCAAGGTCCGCGGCGCCGCCGACTGGCTGGAAGCGGCCATCGACACAGGCCAGTTCACCCTGGACGAGCAGCTCGCCCAGCTCCTGAAGGGCGAGTGAGATGATGCCGGCCCGCCGCCGGACCCGCGGCGAGGTGCGTCCACTCAGCCAGCACTACGGCGACCAGGTCCGCGTCGCCCTGATGGAGGCCCGACCGGCCGGCCTGCAGGCCAAGCAGCTGGTCGCAGCGAACCGGCTGTCCCCGTCCCAGGTCGCCCGCGGGGTCCGCCACCTGCGGGACGTCGGGGCGGCCGAGCACCTGACCCCGATCATCTGGCGCCGCCGGGACGGCTACCTCTTCTCCGACGAGCCCGACGACTGGATCGAGTACGAGAAGAAGCAGTTCCGCCTCGTGCTGGGACGGCTGACCCGGTTGATCACCGGCACGCTCGACCCGCACCTCGCTCGTCAAGCCGAGGACGAATGGGCCCAGCTCGCCGCCGCCCAGCTCACCGGGGTCCGCGCGACCCTCGCCCAGCTCGTCAAATAGCGATCTGCGACGGACCGCGTCAATGGCTCTGACCGCCCGCCGGCGCCGCTACCCCTCCGACACCACGACCGCGGAGTGGGCGCTGATCGAACCTCTGCTTCCCCTGCCCGCCTGCGAGACGAAAGCGGGTGGCCGGCCGGAGAAGTGGCACCGCCGCGAGATCGTGGACGCTATCCGCTACCTCGTGGACAACGGGATCAAGTGGCGGGCACTCCCGGCGGACTACCCGCCCTGGCAGACGGTCTACTACCACTTCGCTCGCTGGCACCGCCACGGTGTCGTGGCCTTCCTGCGGGACCAGCTGCGCCGGCAGATCCGTATCGGCCAGGGGCGATGCCCCTGGCAGGTGACACTGATCGTCGATTCGCAGTCCGTCAAGGGAGCCGAGACCGTCTCCAAGGCCACCCGCGGGTTCGACGCGGCCAAGAGAATCAACGGCCGCAAGAGACACATCGCCGTCGACACCCTCGGTCTGCCTGTGATGATCACGGTGACGCCCGCCGACACCACCGACCGCGACGCCGCCCGCGAACTACTCTGGCGCCTGCGTGTCATGCAACCCCAGACCACGCAGATCTGGGCCGACTCCGCCTATGCCGGCCAGCTCGTCAACTGGTCCGCGGACTTCCTTGACATGACCCTCAAAACCGTCTCCCGCCCCCGCGGAGCGAAGGGCTTCGTCGTTCTGCCACGGCGCTGGAAGGTCGAACGAACCCTAGGCTGGATCATGAAGTCGCGGCGCAACGTCCGCGACTACGAGCGGCTCCCGCAGCATTCAGAAGCGCACCTGACCTGGGCACTCATCACATTGATGACCCGCAGGATCACGCGGCGAGGCCCTCGTGCCGACTGGTCGAAGAAGCACTGACCGCCTCTCGGCCCTGCACGCTGTCGACAGCGGCTACTGGTACTACAGCTATGAATCACGACCGTGACCTGCGGTGATACGTTGATGGCGGTGAGCCTTGCGGGCTCGGGCCTGCTGTCGTCGTTGCCAGAGTGACTAGCCGAGGGCAGCCGTCGACTTTGGTTGCATGCGGGCGAAAGTGTTGAGCAGGAGGAGGGGGCCACGTCACCCGGCATGGTGGTAGACGATCTGCCAGTTGCCGGCGATGACCTTGAGGAGCATGGTCTGGTGCCGTCGGCCTCGCGCTGTCTCGGCCTCGGCGGAGCACAGTGCCTCCCAGCGCCCGGTACCGACGAGCCAGTCGACCTCCGATAGTGACACCAATTCGGCCTCGGACACCGTCGCGGCATAGGCTTCCCTGCCACGGGTCGCGCGCCCCGCCATCCAGAGCCTGACATCACGGTCGACCAACCCAGTGAGGAGCGCACCCGTTCCTTCACGGAGTGCATGCCGGTAGGCGTGGAGGAAGGTGACGAGCTCACGAGAGGTCTCCTCGTTCGCGTCAATGGTGATTCGGTCGCCCCGCGCGATGGACCGTAGTGCGATGTCGCACCCGCTCTCAAAGTCCTGGTAGCAGGACGGATCGTCAGAGTGGTTCACAAAGCGTGCCGGCGCAGGGTAGAGGTAGCGGCGCCCCCCGTAGCTGTGTACAAAAAGGTCCATGCCAGCAGGCAGGGCCAGGTAGGCAGCCTCATCGAGTGGCTCGAGCAGGTAGGACAGGACGACCTCGCCAACTGCGAAGTCGCGCGCGGCGTAAACGCCGGTGCCAGCAAGGTCACCGGGTCCAAGAGTTACGTCGTCCACAGCGCCATACCCTAGCTAGAAAGCCTTGTAATAGCGGACCAGGGGCAACGCTGTGTACCCCGCCGGCGCGCATGCCCCATGATCCCGTCTCAGCGTGATCGTAAGACGATCCCATCCGCGCTGGAATTTCAGACCGGCACCAGCCGGATCTCAAACACTCACTGAACCTCTATCGATCGAGCGCATGAGCCAAACGGTGGGCCTGGGCCTGTCAGAGGCCGCTGCGCCAGTCGACACAGAGCGCGCCGGACGGGTGCTGGAAGGTGCTCGGGCGGAAGTGTCTGAAGGCACTGCCGGCCGTAAGGCTGTCGGTGACGGTAGCGATGAAGTGGGTGAGGCTGTCCGCCCACTTGCTGGCCTCCACAGCACCCGAGCCCAGGCCGAATTCGTAGACGTGGCCGTATGTCGCTCCTGGGTGGTGATCGATGAAGGCGAGGCCCCCGTCGTTGGGGTAGGCGAAGGGCACCCAGTGCCGACGGTGGCCTTCAACGTCGTCCTCGTGCCAGAAGCCGGTGCTCGGGTACTGCTCGTCGAGTTCCACCAGCTCGCGGTGTCCGGTGGCGATGCCCGCGGTGCCAGCTAGTCGATGGCCCATGGGCAGGAAGGCTCCGGCCGGGAACGGCGGGGAGTACCTGCCGAGGTGGTGTTCGCAGGAACCGTTGTGCCGTTGGAGGAGTGTGGTGAGTTCGGGGTGGAGCGCGAAGCCGAGCGCGTCTTCGAGGGTGCGGAGGTCTGAGGGAGTGGCGGGCTGTAGCAAAGTAGCGTGATCGTCCGGCGAGTGGCCGGCCAGCCAGGCTTCGAGTCGATCCCATGCCTGGTGGAAGGGCGTGTCGTCTATGTCGGCCATGCAGGGACGATATCCCTGGCTGGATGACAGTGGGGGTCGAAGGCCACATGGGTGCCTCTACGGCAGCTAGGTCGGCGCAGGCACCCTGCTGAGGTTCAAAGACGGGTTTCAAGCAACACTGCACACCAACCGCGCCTCCCAGTTGTCGGCGTACACGTGAACGTGCCCAGTCACGTACGGATGAACGTGCCCACTTCCTGACGTACCGCCGAGTGATCGTGGGCAGGCTGCTGCCAGCCTATGAAGGGTGGCGGAGGGCGGCTGACCGTGGTCTTGGACCCGCAACGATGGATGGAGCTTCGACGCTTCCGCGGGCTGTTCGAGTCCGGGGCGATGAGTCTGTCGGAAATCGCGAAGGAGACCGGACTCAACCGCCGCACGGTCCGCAAGTACCTGTCCTCTGAAGGCCCGGTTGCCCCGCCGCGCCGGGCTGCGCCGGGACATGGTCGTCGACGGATGGTGGATGACGTCGCGCCCCTGATCGACGCGATGCTGCGGTCCGAGATTCTGATCAAAGGTGCCGTGGTTCACGAGAGGCTGGTGGCCGAGTACGGCTTCACCGGCACTTACCAGCGGGTCAAGCTCTACATGCAGGAGGCCCGGCCGCGGATCGCGGAGGAACTGGGCATCAGCCCGGGCGAGCTGGCCGGCCTGCACCGCAGGTTCGAGGTCGTGCCTGGAGCGCAGGCCCAAGTCGATTGGGGAGACGAAGGGCAGATCCTCGCCCACGTCGGCATCCCGAAGGTCTACTCGTTCCACATGACCTTGTCCTACTCGCGAGATCCGTTCTGCTGCTTCACCACCAGCCAGGACCTGGCCACCTTCTTCGACTGCCACCGGCAGGCGTTCGCCCACTTCGGCGGGGTGCCGATGTCGATCGTCTACGACCGCACCAAGACCGTCGTCCGACGCCACGTCGCGCCGGGCGAGGCCGTTCCGCTACACCCGGAGGCGGTCGGGTTCGCCGGGCACTACGACTTCGACATCGATGTGCTGGCCGCCTACCGGCCCACCGGGAAATGGCGTGTCGAGCGGCAAGTCCTGATCGTCCGCGACCACGTCCTGGCCGGACGGTCCTTCTCCTCCATCGAGGAGCTGGACTCCGCTTTCAACGCCTGGGTGCCGTTGCGCCGGGCGAAATCCCACGGCACCCACGGCGAGGTGATCGGGCACCGCGCGATCCGCGACCACATGGCCCTGCGACCCCTTCCGGGGGCACCCTATGTGGTCACCCAGCGGCACCTGCGCTACGTCGGCAAAGACTGTCTGGTGCCTTTGACGCGAACCTCTACTCAGTGCCAGCCCGCAGAGTCCGCCCGCGCCAGCTGGTGGAAGTCAGGGCCACGAAGTCCCAGATCAGCCTGCACTCCACCGTCCCCGGCGCCAACAGCGACACCCTGCTGGCTATCCACTCAAGGGCGGTCGGCCGCGGAGCCTTCGTCGTCGACGAGAAGCACTGGGACGGTCTTCCAGACGGCCGGAACCGACGGACCACCACTGGTGACATCCCTCCGCAGCCCCGCCATCAGGACGCGCTGGGCGAGGAGACAGCCGGCTCGCTGATGGCTCTCCTGAACCGGGCCTCGGCCGTCCGCGTCGAGGTCGGCCGCAGACCCCTGTCGGTCTATGACGAACTGACCGGAACTCGTCCCTTCACGACCCACCCCACGCAGGAGGAGCCCAGTTGAGCGAGCTGGTCAGCACCCGAATCCGCACCACGGCCGCCAAGCTCGGCCTGCCCCACCTGGCCGAGAGCCTGAACCAGTACGCCGGCCGGGCAGACGAGGCCAAAATGGGCTACCTCGACTTCCTCGACCTGGTCTTGGCCGAGGAACTCGCCATTCGTGACGACCGGCGCTTCCGACAGGGCCTGCGGCTGTCCAAGCTGCCGCACCACAAAACGCTCGACGAGTACGACTTCGCCTTCCAGCCCGAACTCGACCCCCGCAAGATCAAAGACCTCGCCACCCTCGCCTTCGTCGAGGCCAAGGCCAACGCGGCCCTGCTGGGGCCGCCCGGGGTCGGCAAGACCCACATCGCCGTCGCGCTCTCGGTCGCCGCCTGCCGGGCTGGATTCTCCGTCTACTTCACGACCCTCGACGACATGGTCCGCCAGCTCAAGGTCGCCGAGGCAGCAGGCCGACTCAACAGCAAACTCCGCACCTACCTTCGCCCCGGCGTCCTCGTCGTCGATGAAGTCGGCTACCAGCCTCTCGAACGCGCTGAGGCGAACCTGGTGTTCCAGGTGATCTCCAAGCGCTACGAGAAGGGCTCAATCATCCTGACCTCCAACAAGACCTTCAGCGAATGGGGGCAGGTGTTCGGTGACGAAGTCCTCGCCACAGCCATCCTCGACCGGCTCCTGCACCACTGCGACGTCGTCTCCATCAACGGCCCGAGCTACCGGCTGAAGAACCGGCTCGCCGCCATCGAACGCGACACCAACGTGGCCTGACCTCCAGCGGCCGCCATCTCGTACGGCATCCTGGAGCGGTGAGCACAACTACAACGCCTTCACTCAGTTTCGTTCCCGACCCCAGGGACGAGTCATGGGGCCCTGAGTGGGTGCCACTCGACGCCTTGCGCGAGCCCACGGTGGTTGAGAAGCTCACCCAGGCCGCCTTCATCTGGGACAACTTCAAGGTCGACGTGAGCCTATGGATCGGCAGTGGCGACTTCTCCGACGCCGCGACCTCCTTCTGCGTTCTGGACTTTGTCCTGATGCTTCAAGCCGCAAGGGTCATGCTCCGTGAAGACAGCCTCGCAGTGTTCGAACTGTCCGACCGACAAGACGAATGGCACTTCACGAGAGACAAAGACCTGATCGGATTGCGCACTCGATACGCCACCCGGGAGGGCTGGAACTTCCGCCCCGCAGAAGGGCACTGCCTGGCACGTGAGTTCGACAGCCTGGTGGAGCAGTCCCTGAGGGACGCCCTCGCTCTGATCTTCTCAAGGCAACCTGTGACACAGCAGAACCCCTACCTACAGGCCCTCGCGAGCAACGGCTTCGATGCTGCCTGAGCAACCCTGATTCGTGCTGTTGACTGGGCACGTTCCTCCGTACCTGCCTGAGCACTTTCTGGAGTACACCGACACCCTACCTCGAGCCAACCCTGGTGCGCACGCACCTCGAAGCCGAAGAAGCCTCCCACCAAGCCGTCCTCAGCTCAGCTCTGGACCGCATCCGCGCCGACCTCGCCGCCCGCCCCGCCGGCACCCGCTCCATCGTCCTGGCCCACGCCTTCGTCACCGGCGCGACCGGCTGCAGAAGCGAACGTGACATCAGCGTCGGCGGCGTCGACCACGCGCCCGCGTCCGTCTTCGACGGCATCGACTACGTCGCACTGGGCCACCTCCACGGCGCCCAGCAGGTCAACGACCACATCCACTACAGCGGCTCCCCGCTGGCCTACTCCTTCTCCGAAACCGGACACACCAAGTCCCTCACCCTGATCGACCTGCCACCCCAAGCAGCCGCCCCCACCGTCACCCGCCACCCCCTCCCACCAGACCTCCAACTGCCCCTGGCCCGCCTGACCGGCCGCCTGGAAGACCTGCTGACCGACCCGGCCCACGAACCCCTCACCAAAGCCTGGCTGCACGTCACCCTCACCGACACCGCCCGCCCCTACGAACCCATGGCACGCCTCAAACAGTGCTTCCCCCACACCCTCGACCTGCAACACCTCCCCACCACCATCCCCGCCCAGGCCACCACCACCCCCACCTACAGCGAACGGCTCCGCGGACGAGGCGACCTCGACATCACCCACGACTTCATCACCACCGTGCGCGGCACCCCGCCCAACAACGAAGAGCACAGCCTCCTCCAGGAAGCGATCGACACCTCCCGCGTAAACGCCCAGGAGAAGGAAACCGTCTAAATGCGCCTGCACACCCTGAGCCTGCAGGCCTTCGGCCCCTTCGCCGGCACCCACACCGTCGACTTCGACGCCCTGTCCGCAGACGGTCTCTTCCTTCTCCACGGCGACACCGGCGCCGGCAAGAGCACCCTGTTCGCCGCGATCTGCGTCGCTCTCTACGGTGAGCCGCCCGTCGACCGCAACCTCAAGCTCCGCAGCGACCACGCGGCCCCCGGTCTCCTGACCGAGGTGACACTCGAGGTCACCCTCGCGGGAAAGCGCCTGAAAATCAGGCGGATCCCCGCCCAGACCAAGCGGAAAGTCCGCGGCGACGGCGAGACCGCACAGAAAGCCGAGACCTACCTCAGCGAATGGTCCCTGGACCCCGCCGGGCAGGGCCGCTGGGAAGCGCTCAGCAGGTCCCACAGAGAAGCCGCGGACGAGATCAAAGCCCTGCTCGGCATGAGCCGCCAGCAGTTCTGCCAGGTCGTCCTCCTGCCACAGAACGAGTTCACCAAATTCCTGCGCGCCAGCGCCTCCGACCGCAAGGACCTGCTCGGCAAGCTCTTCCACACCCACCGCTTCGGGTCCGTCGAGAACTGGCTGGCAGCACGCAAAACCACCATCGCCGCACAGCGCGACGAGGCACGCACCGACGTCCTGCGCCTGGCCGAACGCACCCAACAGCAAGCCGGACCAGCACTCGAACCCGAACACGGAGCACCCCAGCCGTCCGTCCCCGCCACCCTCACCGCCCCCGCCCTCGCCTGGGCCACCGCCCTGCACACCAAAGCCACCACCCTCGAGAATGAAGCAGCCACCGTCGCCACCCACGCGGAACAGGAACTGGCCGCCTTCCGTGACCGAGAAAGCGCCGTACGCGACCTCGCCGCCCACCAGGAAGCCCACCGCACCACACGCAAACAGCTCGACACCCTCGAAGAACAAGCAGAGCACCACGCCGACCTCGACCGACAACGCCAACGCGCCCTGCAAGCCCACAAAGTGGCCCCGCTCCTGGCCGCATCGACCGCCACCGCAGCCCAGCACACCCGCGCCCAAGCCGACGAACACGACGCCCGTACCCTCCTGGAGCCCGAGAACACCACCCTCGACTCCACCGAGCTCACCACTGCCGCACAGCACCTGCGCGCCACCATCGGCGCACTGAACGCCCTGCTCCCCGACGAAGCCTCCCTCCAGCGGCACGAAACAGACCTGCAGAAACTCGACAGCGAGCGCCAGCAACTCGCCCAAGACCTCACCGACGCCGACGCCTGGCTCAACGACGCACCGCAACGCCGCAAAGCCCTGCAGACGCGCCTGGAAACCGCCCGCACCGCCGAGGAAACCAGCCACCGGCACACCACAGCCCTGGCACTGCTCACCGACCGCATCGGCGCCGCGAAACGCCGCGACTCCTACACAAGCAAGATCGCCAAGGTCCAGCAGGACCTCCTCACGGCCCAGACCGCGACGAAGACCGCAGCCCAGGAACACATCAGCATCCGCCGCCGGCGCACCGACGGCATGGCCGCCGAACTGGCCCTCCAGCTCACCGACGGCGAACCCTGCGCCGTCTGCGGCTCACCTACACACCCCGACCCCGCAGCCCCCCACCCCGACCAGCCCACCGCCGCAGACGAACAGGCCGCCGAAACCCGCCACACCACAGCCCAAGAGACTCAGCAAGCCCTCCAGGACAAGCTGCGAGAACTCACCGAACAGGCCGCCACCGCACGAGGCGAAGCAGGAGGAGACATCCCCCTGGCCGACCTCACCGCGGAGCACACCACACTCCAGCAACACCTCACCCAGACTCTCGAAGCCGCCGCCGACACCGGCTCCGCAACCGAAGAACTCCACAGCCTGGACCAGCAGCAAACCCGCACCCAAAGCGACCGCACCGACACCGCGACCCGGCTCGCCGCCGTCGACACCAGCTACGACCAGCTTGCAGCCCAAGCCCAGGACCTCGACCACAAGCTCACCACCGCCCGCGGCGGCGCCCCCACCCTCACCCAGCGCATCACCGAGCTCACCCAGACAGCCGACCGCCTCACCACCGCAGCCGACCGCGCCGCCATCACCGCCCGCACCGCGACAGACCACCAACTCGCCACCGAACGAGCAGAACAAGCCGCCCGCACCACAGGATTCGACTCCCTGAACGACGCAGCACAGGCACTGCTGAGCGACGACGACCTCCGCGCCCCGGAAGAAGAGATCAACCAGTGGCGCGAACAGCGCGCAGCCACCACCTCCCGCCTCCAGGACCCCGACCTCACCTCAGCCGCGGCCCAGCCGCCCGCCGACCACGAAGAAGCCGCAGCGCAACTCGCAGCCGCCACCGCCCACCACACACACGCCGCCACCGCAGCCGCACACGCCACCGAACGCACCCGCGCCCTCGACGCGCTGCGCACCCAGCTCACCACCCACATCCAGCGCCTCGAACCCCTCGAACACGCCTACCGCACTGTCGACCACCTCCACGCCCTGATCAACGGCACCTCACCCAGCAACCGGCTCCGCATGCAACTCGAGGCCTACGTCCTGGCCGCCCGCCTCGAAGAAGTCGTCGCCGCCGCCAACACCCGACTCGCCCCCATGTCAGAAAACCGCTACACCCTCATCCACTCCGACGACCGCGCCTCCCACGGCGCCCGTTCCGGCCTCGGCCTCAAAATCACCGACGCCTGGAGCGGAAAAGACCGCGACACCGACACCCTCTCCGGAGGCGAATCCTTCTTCGCCTCCCTCGCTCTCGCTCTCGGCCTCGCCGACGTCGTCACCGCCGAATCAGGCGGACAAGCCCTCGACACCCTCTTCATCGACGAAGGCTTCGGCACCCTCGACGAAGACACCCTCCACAACGTCCTCGACACCCTGGACTCCCTCCGCGCCCACGACCGCACCGTCGGAGTCATCAGCCACGTCCCCGAACTACGCCGCCGCATCACCCACCGCCTCCACGTACTCAAAGCCACCACCGGCTCCACCCTCGCCGTCATCACCGACGCAGCCGAATGACCCCCGGGGTGCGGTGCAACAATGCCACCGCACCCCACCCCACCCCCGGGAGCGGAACACCCCATGAACCCCGCCGACATCCAGCTCCGCCCCCACCAGAAAGAAGCCGTCACCGCCGCAGTCAAAACCCTGCGCACCCACCCCCGGGCCAGTGTCATCGCGGCCTGCGGGACCGGGAAAACCCTCATCGCCGCCCGCACCACCACCCGAATCGCACCCCGCGGGCGGGTCCTGGTCCTCGTCCCGACCCTGGACCTGCTCTCCCAGACCGTCCGCTCCTGGCAAACAGCCGGCCACAAAGCCCCAGCGGTGGCCGTCTGCTCCGCCCGCCAAGCCATGGAACACCCCTCCGCCGGCAACCTCCCCATGACCACGAAACCCGCCGAGCTCACCGAACTCACCCCACCCACCGGCCCGGTTACCGTCTACGCCACCTACGCCTCCCTCCCCACCGTCATCCACGCCCACCGAGACCACCATCTGCCGCCCTGGGACCTCGTCGTCGTCGACGAGGCCCACCGCACCGCCGGCCGCCTCGGAAAAGCCTGGGCGGGCATCCACCACGACGACCAGGTCCCCGCCGCCCGCCGCCTCTACCTCACCGCGACCCCCCGGATCTGGGACCCCGACACCGACCACAGCGACACCCCCGTCGCCTCCATGGACGACGAAACCCTCTTCGGCCCCGTCGCCTGGCGTCTCACCCTCTCCGACGCCATCGATCTCGGCCTCCTCGCCGACTACCAGATTCTCGTCCCCGTCATCCAGGACACCGATCTTCGCGACTGGCTCGCCACCAACCGCGGCGCGGGCGCCGACGGCCTCCGCCTCGCCGGACACCAGGTCGCTGTCCTCAGAGCCATCCACGACCACAAACTCCGCCGCGTCCTCACCTTCCACCACCGCGTCGCCGACGCCCGCACCTTCGCCACCACCCTCCCCGACACCGCAGCGGCCCTCCCCGCAGACTTGCAGCCCCAAGGCCTGTGGGCGCAGTGGATCAGCGGCACCCACCCACCCCGCACCCGCCGCCGCATCCTCCTCGACTTCGCCACCCACACCCACCCCGAACAACCCGCCGTCCTCGCCAACGCCCGCGTCCTCGGCGAAGGCATCGACGTCCCCGCCATCGACGCCGTCGTCTTCGCCGACCCCAAAAACAGCCCCGTCGACACCGTCCAAGCCGTCGGCCGCGCCCTACGCCAAACCCCCGGCGCCGGCAAAAGGGCCACCCTGATCGTCCCGGTCTACCTCACCCCCGACGAAGACCCCGACGACCTCCTCAGCGCCGACGCCTACACCCCCCTCTGGCGCACCGTCCAAGCCCTGCGCGCCCACGACGAACGCCTCACCGCACGCCTCGCCGACCCCCGCACCCACCGCCCCACCCAAGGATCCGAAGACCCCGGCGCCTGGCTCCACTTCGAACGCCCCACCCAACAAGAAGAAGTCGCCCTCGCCCTCACCCTGCGCGTCCTCAACCCCAAAAGCGCCGAATGGCGCCGCGGCCTCACCGCAGCCCGCCACTACCACCGCACCCACCACCACCTCGACGCCCCCCAAACCCACGAAGACCCCGACGGCTACCCCCTGGGCCGCTGGCTCACCTGGCAACGCCACCTCCACACCACCGGCGCCCTCGACCCCGCCCGCACCACCGCCCTCGAACGCCTCGGCATCATCTGGAACCCCCACCAACACGCCTTCGACCGCGGCCTCGCCCACGCCACCGCCTACACCCACCACCACGGCCATCTCGCCGTCCCCGTCGACCACCACCACGACGGCTTCGCCCTCGGCCGCTGGCTCGCCACCCAACGCAAACGGGCCGACACCCTCACCCCGGCACGAGCCCAGGCCCTCGAAGGCCTCGACCAGTACTGGAATCCGCCTTGGCCGCTGACCTGGCACCGCGCCTACCAGGCTGCCCGCAAACACCACAACGCCGGCAACCAGCTGACCGAAGTGGCCCGGGACTACATCACCGATGACGGGCGCCGCCTGGGGGAGTGGCTCCACAACCAGCGTCTCCACCCACAACGCCTGCACCCCACCCAGCAGCGCCTCCTGGCCGACATCGGACTGATCCAGAACACCGAACCGTCCGCGAAGAAACGGAAGCCCGCCACCCGCAAGCCGGAGCAGGGCCTGGCAGCCGCCCGCGCCTTCTACCAGCGGGAAGGGCACCTCGAGGTTCCCCAGCGCCACGTCGAAGACCTCGACGGTGAACCCGTACGCCTCGGACAATGGATCAGCAACGCACGCCGCCGCAAAGAACACCTGCCCACCGACCGGATCCACGCGCTCGACGCCCTCGGCATGCGCTGGTAAGCGCCCCCTTACGTCTGTGGTCTCTGGGTAACCGAAGGCCCTTGACCTGGTCGTAGCGCGTCGGAGGGCCGACGCTGACCTCGGAAGCGGTCGGCGGGCAGGACATCAATCATGGCCTGTTCCTCGCGGATGATCGCTGCGCCGTCGCAACGGAGCCGTTCCAAGGCGGTCTGCCGTCGTCGTGTCAGGAGTGGGCCCGTGGGCTCCAGAGTCTGAGGGCGGCTTCCGTCCGGACACGTTGGCCGCTCGCCTCCTGGCCGGATGCTCCCGGAGCAAGTCCCCGTCCTTCAGGGCGGGTGCGCCAAAGCGGTCCGCAGAGAGCGACGCTACAACGGACGGCGCTGCTGCTCGACTTGGCGATACCGCACTGCAGCGCACATGTGGAGGGCGTCGCGTGGCGTCAACGGACGTCGTCGTACCAGTCAGAGGAATGCTGCAGGTAGCGGTAGCTGACCCACTCCTGCGCCAGACGGTTTCCGTCCAGCAGTAGCTGTGTGCCGCCCGTCCGGCATGGTGCGGGAAGCCACTGGGCCAGCTCACCGGCGGTTGCGGCGCTGACCGAGGCTTCCTTGGGAGCTGCAGGACGGGGCTGTCCCAAGGACTGAAGCACCTGGTAGAGGCGCTGGGCAGGCCGCACAGGCGGAAGCCCAAGATCGAGCGCGGTGGCGGAAGCCCGCAGCGGGATCCGCAGCCCGCTGGTGTCCAGGTCGCCGAAGTACCTGATCTGAGTGATGCCATGCTTGGCCTTGATGGCACGAATCGATGCCCGGAAGGTGCCGCCCAGGCCCCACGCGACGTAGCCGAGCCGGTGATCGGCAGGCAGGCTCTCCACCAGTGACCACCAGGTGGTGGAGTTCTCGACCACGAACAGCACATCGCCCGCTCCGACGCGGCAATAGTGGCTGTCGCTCTCCTCCAGCGGGAACGTCTCTGTGATCAATGGCGGTGGAGGCCTGAAGGCTTGCAGCAGCTCGTCGAGCCGGGCTGAGTTTGAGAACAGCGGTCCGGAAGCGAGCGTGTCGAACGTCTTCTCCGGCATGGGGAAGTCAGCCTCGCTGCCGAACGTTCCGAAGATTTCCAGGGCTCGTTCCCTCAACGGGATCCGGCACAGATCCGGTCCGCTCTTGAGCCACCGGTCGATCGCCGCATAAGCAGACCGCTGCTTCGCAGTCGCTGTCGCCCAGTAGGATGCCAGCCAGGTCAGGGCGGGGTGCCACATCGGCATCGGCGGAACGACCGGCGGCGGAGCCTGCGCCAGCAGCCGCACCTTGACGGGCAGAGACACCTTCTCCGGGGTACGCCGCTGGACCTGCTCGATCAGACCGGCTGCTTCCAGCATGTCCAGCGCACCGGCCAGGACCGCTGGCTCGAACGCGTCGTCCACATTCCGGTTCGGCACGCGGCGGAAGACCTCCCACACGTCCTCGAGGGGGATCAGCGCTGCCTTGTAGCGGCTGCGGCCGTGCCCCGCAGCCCACTCCCGCAGCCCCGCGATCAGATCATTCTCCCGGCGTTGCAGTGCCATCGTCTCTCCCGAAGATGCCGCGTGATTCCTCACGGCGGAAGATTCTGGCACTGTCGATCTGCCCGGTACCGTCCTCGGGGTCAAGAGTGTCAAGGTGCGGCCGGAACACGTCGTCGACGACCAGGTACTTGCGTGCCGCCCGCAGGTCGGCGTCGTTGCGCAGCCGGATGATCAGCGGGAACTTCCCCAGGGCCCTCTCGTCGTACAGGCCGGTGGTGTAGACGAGCTGCACCCCCAGGGCCTGCGCCACCTGCCGTTGCAGGTCCAGAAGGTATTCGGCGTTCGCCCGGCCGATGGGGTTGTCCAGGAACAGAACGCCAGCGTGACGCGACCGCTCGCGGCCCTTCTGATTGGCCCGCAGCGCAGCCATCGTGCAGTACAGCAGGATCGCCGCAGTCAACTGCTGGCCTCCGGAGAAGACGTTCTTGACCTTCGACACCCGTACCCGTTCGGTGCGCAGGACCATGTCCGGCTTGAGCACGTGGACCTTGAACCCGGCAGGAACGGCGGTATGGACCGCGCGCAGCATCAGCGACAGCCCGTCGCGGGCCACTTTGCGTCCGTCGCCGGTGCGGCCGGTCGCGGCTTCCTCCGCGAGCTCGCCCAGACGAGGCAGGAGCAGTTCGTCGTGCTGCGGATGGAAGGAGAACTGGATGAACTCCTCCTCGGCCCAGTCGCCCAGGCTCTGCGGAAGCTTGGACAGCCGCTGGGCAGAGCGCAGCAGGGACAGGGCTTTGTCACTCTCGCCCTTGAGATGGTCGACGATGGTCTGCCGGTGCTGGTTCACTTCGTCGATCTCGTCGCTGAGGTTCCGCCTGCGTGTCTGGAGCGCGGCCAGCCACTTCGTCGCGTGCTCGGCGGTCTGCTCGGCCGACAGCTCGATGATCTGCTGCCGCACCGGGATGGTCAGGCGGGAGTACTGGTCACCCGCGGCGTGCCGTCGGCTGTGCTCCGCAGCCCTACGCAGGTTCTTCTCCGTGAGATTGAGATCTTCCTTGGCTTTCCTGGCGGCAGTGTCCAGATGCAGGTGGTCCCTCCAGGCGGCGTCGCCGTCGCCCGTGTAGGGGGCGGCATTTGGCTCCGCGGCCGCGTCCGCCAGCACCTGCGAGAGCCGCTCGAAGGTCTCGGCCGCGTCCTTGGCCCGTCTCGTCTGCTCGGCGGCGGCCTCCTGCTGTGAGAGCGCGGCAGCCTCGGCTGTCCGCGCGACTGCGTACTGCTTCTCCGCGTCCGCCACCGTCTCTAGAGACCAGTCGATCGTGTTCGGCACATCGCCGGGCGGCATGGGCTCGGTGCCGTCGGCGGTCTGCTCGTGGAACTCCTGGCGCCGCTCGCGCAGGGCATTTTCGTGCCTGCCCTTTTCTTCCGCGGCCCGCTTTTCCGCTGTTTCTGCCGCCGCGAGCGCTCTGAGGGCCAGTTCGAGCGCCTCGGCCCGGCTGCGCTCGTCCAGTGCCTCGGGCGTCTGCAGCAACCGCAGGGCCTCGTCTCGGTCTGCCTGCGGCAACGCGGAGAACACGGCCGCTGCCTCCTGGGCATCCTCCTCAGCCCGGACAAGCCGCGCACGCAACTCTCCAGGGACCGCCGCCCTGTCGAAGACGTCCTTAGCCTTGTTGTAAGTCTCGCGTAGTACCGGCACTGGGTCGCTCGGCGGCTCTCCTTCGAACAGCATCTCCTGCACACCAGGCAGCTCGGCCCACTCCTGGGCGGCTACAGCGGCGGCCCGGCGTTGCTCATCGCCCGCCGCTTGCCGGCCCTCGGCGGCCCGGCGCTGCTCATCGGCAATGCCCTGGGCTTCCTCGGCCTCCTCCTCGTGGATGCCGCGCTGCTCCTGGGCGGCCGCAGCCTGCTCACGCCATGCCGGGATCTGCGCCAGCCGCTCGCCGAGACCGGCCAGCCGACGGCTCACCTTCTGCCAGTGCTCGTGATCCTGCCGCGTGTCGCCGAGTTCGCCGCGGATCTCCTCACGGCGCTCCGTCAAGGCTTCCATGGCCAGGCGCTGCCCCGAAGTCACCTCCTCGGCCTCCGCCAGGGCACTGACGGCGGCCGCGTGCTCTTCCCGCAGTTCCGCCAACGCCCCAGCGGGGTAGTCCTCGCGCCACTGGATGACCCGTCTAAGCATCACCGCATCGTGCTGCTGGGTGCGGTGCAGCTCCTTCAACCGTTCCTCGGAGCGAGCCCACCGCTTCTCGATGAGCTTCTGCTCGGCCTCGGCGGCCTTCTCCTCATACAGCGCGGCGTTGAACGCCAGCGTGAACAGCACCCCCTGCGCGGGGCCCCCGTCTGCCTCATACAGCCCCGCGACCGTGCCTACAGCGACGTGGTAGGCCGTCGGCGTCGCCCGGTCGAGGACCTCCCGTGCCCGTTCCTGGTCGCCGTCCGAGTTCAGCAGCACTCCGCTGACCAGATGGGGAGCACCAGCGAGCATCTCCTCGCGCTGGCCGGGCGGCAATTGCGCGATGTACTTCCAGCCCGGCCAGGCATCAATACGGGGCTCGGACTGCTGAAGGAGCCGACAGGCGTCCACCACGACCTGCGGCGGAGGCAGCAGGTGGCCATCCTGCAGGGCCAGCCGGGCCACATCATCACGAGCCTGTTCGACCCGCAGCGCGACTCTTTCCTTCTCCGATTCCGCGATGGCCGCCCCCAGCCGCTCCAGCAACACCTCCGCGTCCGCCTCCAAGCACACCGCCGCCCCCAGCAACTCCGCGCCCCTGTAGACCATCTCGATCACGGAGGTCCGCGCCTCAGCGCTTTCGCGCAGTCGCTGCGCCTGGCCACGGCGACCCCGCGCAGCCTCCTCCTCACGGATTGCAACGGACAGAGTCCTTTGGACATCGCCCTGCCGACGGTCCACGCTCTCCTGTTCCCGTTCCAGGGCGTTGATCCTGTCCGCCGCGCGGACCACAGCCTGCCGGGCATCCGCTGCTGCCTGGGGTACAAGGCCGACGGCGGGCGCCAGCCCGTCCATGACAGCCTTCTCGGCCTCAGCCTGCGCCGCAGCGACCCGCTCCAGTAGCTCAGTGGCCTGCCCCTCGGCCCGCTCGGCTTCCTTCAGCGCTGCTTCACGTGCCTGGCGGGCCTCCCTTTCGTCCCCCTGGTGCTTGCGTGCCTCTGCGAGCTGCTGCTCCTGTGCCCTCTGAGCCTGGTCCTGGAGCCCTAACAGCCCCCGGGCGAGTGCCTCTGCGGACCGCTGCCGAGCCTCAAACGCCGGCTCAGCCCCCGCTTCCCCTTGCTTCACCACCAATGCCAGGTTCCTGGCGACCTTCGACTTCGCCAGATGCCGATGCGCTGGCCCGGTCGCCCTCCAACCGTCCACCACGGCTTTCGCGTCCAGGGTGCTGCGGGCGGTCTCCTCGACATGGCCCTTGGCCCGAGTGAACCGCAACTGCGCGAGCCTGTACCGCTGTCGCGCCACCGTCGCAGCCCAGCGACGCGTGAGACCAGCTGCGTCGGTGGCCTCTACGTCGCAGTTGTGCTCCTGGCGCTGCAAAAGCTCCAGGCGGTCCTTGTCACCTCGAACGCGGGCTCGGACCTGCCCGTTGAAGCCCGCGACTTCCTTGCCCGTCTGCTGCACGTGGACACGGGCCGCGTTCACCGCATCCGCCGCTTCGACCAGCGGTTCAAGCAGTGTCATGGCCTTTTCCACGAAGTCCAGTTCCAGCAGCAGGTCCTTGCGCCCAGCGAGCTGATGGGCATAGGTGGAGACCAGGGAGGCAAGCTCGTTGAGGCCCTTGTGGTCGTGCACGGCCTTGAGGAGGAAGTCGACGAACCCGCCGTCGGAGTCAAGCGTGAACGCGTGAACAGCCTCGCCCTCGTCCCGGTTCATGGCCCGCTGATACCGGAAGAGCTCCGGGTCGAGTCCGAGCTGTCCCAGCAGCTCCGTCCACTCCTCCTGAGACTTCGGCCAGTTCATCTGGAGCCGTTGATCCTGGACGCCGAGCTCCTTCACCGACTCCCGGTAGGACGCCATAGCCCGGTACTGGCCGTCCTCGACGATGGGAAGAGCGTCCAGACCGAGCGTGTCAGTGGGGTGGAACGCATACCAATGCTCGACGAGGTTCTCGGCAACGGTCGAGACGGCCTGGTCCTTCCAGCACAGGACCTTGGCGGTGACCAGCAGCCGCCCTGTGACGCTGTGCATCCACTCCAGAACAATGTGGGAGACGTCCCGCGCCAGGACGTAATCCTCCAGCAGACGCGGGTCCGGGGCGTCCCTCACCTGCCTGCGGCCCGGCAGGACGACGGAGAAGAGCAGCTTCAGCAGGACCGACTTCCCGCCACCGTTCTCCAGGAACACCACACTCGCCGGAGACGGACGCACCACCTGAGGAGCGGCGCCGAACAGGTTTTCCTGAACGGCGGTGACCGGCAGCCCCGCACCGGAGAAGTCCAGGATGACATCCTTGAACCGGGCGCCCGCCGGTCCGGCCGAGCACACACGGATACGGGACAGCTCGTACATGATGGCTTGGTTCCCGCTAGTAGAGGGTGTCGTCGTCGCCAGTGACGCGCAGCGACTCCGTGACGTCAGCCGGCGGCACTACGCCCATGAGCAGCAGCTCGCGATACACATCGACCGCAGCCAGTTCACGGACCTGCAGCTGGTAGCGGCCGGTGGTGCGGTAGACCTTCACCGCAAGCTCCAGGTTCTCGCTCTCGGTGAGCAGCCCCTTGTCGACCAGATAGCGAGGGGCCTTGCCGACAATCGCCTCCGTCGTCGTCGCAGCCACCTGCCCGCTGTTCGTCTCACCGGCCTCCGACCTGCGCGCATAGGCCCGCCAAGCGCGCTCCAGCTCCGGTGCCTCCAAGGGCGCGTCACTGTTCTCCTGCGCCTCGGCTGATCGTTCGGCCAGATCCTCACACGTGTGGCGCACGTGTTTGTCGACCACGGCGGCCGTCACCGCCCCCACATAGCTATCGTCCGCCAGGTCCTGAGGCCGAGGGAAACACAGTGCGGCGATTGCCAGATGTGCGAGGCCGTGCAAGACCCGCTCCGCTTCACGCTGGTGACTCTGCCGTGCTTGGCGCGCGTAGTTCTCCAGCCGGGTCTCGAACACCGAACCGGGGACGGGCACGACCACTGCGCCCGCGCGCATAGTGACCCCAAGGGCCTGCAGGCCCAGACCTGTCGCGCAGCGTCGCACCAGGTCCTCGAAGGCTGGCTCCTCGTCGAAACGCCGCACCAAAGTGGCATACTCCGCGTCCCGGTGCGGGAGCAACCGCGGCCGAAACGCAAAGCCGATCAGCCGGGTCGCGGCCTCGGCGTCGTCCTGACCATACGCTCCCGCATGGCTCATGTCCCCGCCTCCGTGTCCTGTGCCTGCCCTGCTCGGTCCGAGACGTCCGGCAAAGGCTGCTGCACGCGCGCTGTCGTCAGCCACAAGTCATCGCCGGCAAAGCCGACACTGTCCAAGGCGGAATCCGCTCGTACAGCCACCCGCACCTGGTCCTGTCCGCGCCGCTGCGCGGCACCGGCATCTGGGCAGTAGGCGTGCAGCCCAAGCAGCGCCACCAGCGCGGGCAGGTCCGCATCGATCAGGGCCGCCTCCTCCAACAGACTCGACAGCGAGCGGACCTCCCCAGGCAGATGCAGGAGCTGCTCGGCTATCTCCCACTGCGCGGCAGTGAAGCGTGTGGTCTCCTCCAGCCGCTCCACCTCCGGCTCCTCCACCCGCCCTGCGAACCGGGGCGGCTCCGGCGCCGGACGCAGCAGCGCGGGCACCAGAGTGGCCAGATACGGAAGATCCGGCACGGCGGGCCCGGCCGACCGGCTGAAGAAGCAGTCGACGGCCCCGACCGCATCCGACACCGGCAGATCCAAAGCGGGACGCAGCAACTGCCCGAACAGATCGAACGTCGACCGGTGAGGCTGCACCGAAAACTGCTGACGGTCCTGCTCCGCGCGAAACACCCCCCGCGCTTCCAGCAGCCGCTGCTGCAGGCGTATGTGACGCCGGATGCAATCCTCGACAATGTCGACAAGCTCCGCAGCCTGCCGCTTGCGGACCGGGTTCACCGCCTCATCCCGGGCCTCGGCCATGTTCCTGGCGATCGCCCGCTCTGCACGCACCCGTTCCTGGACGTGCGCCAGTGCCTCGCTCAGCAGCTCCGGGAACTTCTCCCTCCAGTCCACCGCCTGGATGTTGCGCCGGGTCGCCTCCAACTGAGCATGGATCAACTCCCCGTACTGGATGGTGCGGACCCTTGCCTGCTCCGCCACTTGCTTCGCGTCCGTGAGCCGCCCGCGCCTGATCAGGTTCGCGAGCTTGACCTCCGCAGCCTCTTGGGCAGACTCCACATCTGTGTCCAGCGCGCCGACCAGAACGTTCAATGCCTCATGCGAGGCATGCAGATACAGCACGCCGGCACTGTCGCGACGCTCCACGATCAGCTTGAAAGGGAACACCAGCACCCGGTAGACACCCGTCGCGTCCACAGCGCCGTAGGGACGGCGAAACGCCCGCTCGACGTCACCGAGATTGATCAGACTGTCCAGTACCCAGCGTGCCACCCGGGCGTGCTCCTCATCCGAACGCTCGGGCGCCTGCCGGGCCACAAACCGCTGGACCCGGCTCAGGACATGACGCCGGCTGGCACCGGTGTCGAAATCCATTGCGATGGCCACCTGGTCGATCGTGTGCAGGCCGATCTCCGCCATCTGGTAGACCCGGGCATCGGCCCACTCCACCAGGCCCTTGTTCGCGTCCAGGTCATGCAGGGGAGCCGTACACGCCAGCGCCTTCGCCCGACGGATCAACCCCTCGTCGTGCAGCAGACCATCATCCGCTCCAGCCGCATCCGCGCGCGTACCACGCCCGAAATCCACCAGGCCCCTCCCACATGCCAACCACGGTCCGCGCGTACGTACCTCGCGCGAGTCGCAGCCCCCTCCGCCCCGCACACAGCTTGCCTTCGCCGAACCCTCCCGGGTCACCATATGCCCGAATTCCTTCTGGAGGAGCCCTTCTTCCTCATCACTGCGAGCCCCCAACCCCGGTCATATTCGTGACAGGCGAGGCGCCGAACACCTACGACAGTTCCACCGAACGGCAGGCGCCGAGCGCACCAGCTGCCGTGGACTTGAGGGCGTACCGAAACCGAAGCCACACCCACCGACCCCAACGCACGGGGGCGAGCACGCTCCAGGGACCCTCGACGCGGTTCAAGGCGCATGCCGCACTGGTTGTGGGCGCGCTACGCAAGGCCGAAGCCTGGCGGGACTCCGACCCAGGCCGCGCCCTTGAAGATCTCACCGTGATGCTGCTGACAATCACCGAACGCTACGCCGAGGGTCGCATCGACGACCTCCTCGACGCAGATCAAATCGCTGATGTGGTTCCAGCCGCGCCGAGAGAGCGGATCCGGGCAGTTGTGGTGGGTCTCAGGGTCGTACTGGTGATGGCTGGTGCTGCCCTCCTCGGATCTCCCAAGGCTGCGCTCATCCCTCTGCTGCCTGTGGTGGTCGTGTTCGTTGCCGTCGTCTTCAACTGTGGTCGAGTTCTTGCTACGGGGCAGTTCACCGACTTGATCATCCCTTGGTGAAAGACGTGCTGGGCTACCGCCACGCCTTCCAGAAAGCTGGATGCGCAGCTGTCCTGGGGCAGCTGCACGCCCTTGCTGAGCCGCTCACCCGCCCCGCCGACTCCGGTGACCCGGTAGCAACGCCCGCCGGCGAGGAACCGGAGCTGCCCGCGGATCTGCTGGAGTCCCACCCGGCAGTGCGCGCGCGGGACTGCCTCCTCCACTACGCCGTCAGCTGGGCCACTGGGATGGCAAGATGCCCGGCGACGTCCTGGACCTGTCCGCCGGTGTCCTGTCCGTCGGCGCCGAGGAGGTGGTCACCGCCTCGGCGTGCACCTGCCCCTCCTTCACCGCCGCCCACCCCGAGTTGTACGCGCTCGCCCCTGGTCGGCCATCGCCGGCCGCCGCGTGGCTGCACGGAACTTCCGTGTGAATCTCCACAGTCATTCCGAGTGATGCTGGGTGAGGAGCATGGATCCTGCTGGGCCGGGCAGTGTGCGTGACCTTCGCAGCCGCATTACTGCCGAGCACAGGACCTTGAACGAGGGGAGTGTTCAACCCCCCTCGGACGGCCCCGGAACCTGCCAATTGAAGGTGATGCCGCGCCCCCACGTCTTGGATTCGAAGCCACTGAACCACTCTTCACCTTGTTCCGCTTAAGCACGCGTGACGGCGAGTTCCCCCCGGCCTTCTTTTTGCAGCCGGATGCCTGGGACTGGTTGTCAGGCAGCAGCGGACAGACCGGTGGACCGCTGGGCGCCGAAGGTGGTGTCGAAGGCCAGGGAGCGGGAGAGGGGGGATGAGGTAGTACGGGGAGCCGGAACCAGCGTTTGAGTAGGGGCCGTGCCGGCCGGCTGTCAGGACGTCATGGGGTGTGAGGACGGCGAGGTCGTCGAAGACGTAGTAGACCAGGAGCAGCGTCCAGGCCACGAGCTGGAGGTGGGCTGTGACCGCCGCTCGTTCCACGACGTGTCGGCTGGTGGCGCGGCTGGTCATCCGGCTCTTGCAGTCGATCAGCGCGATCTGCTGTCCCTTGGCAATGATGAGGTCTGGGGTCCAGCGCAGCGCGCTGGCGGTTCCTCGGAGTGGGATCGAACGGGATCGGTCAGTACGCCCTGGCCCCACGCGGTGACGTTCCATCCGCGCCAGGTGAGTTCTTGGGCGACCCGCAGCTCGTGCGCGTCGCCTACGGCCTTCCTGTGCTGAAAGCTCGGCATAGGGGGAGTGTGGCGCACTGACGCCGGTCCGAAACGAACGAGAACCGTAGAGCGGCGAGGTTCCGCCAGCCCCCACAGCGGTTGTTGCCGGTCGTCGTTGTCCGTCGTTGTTCACCATGGTTCAGGGGTGTCCCACCCTGCCTCATCCAGGCTCCGTCAGACTTGTCCGGATCTCCCCCCTGCCTCAGACCGCTATTACCGCCCCTGGTGTGCTTGCTTGGCCATGAGCCGGTCCAGAGCCGCGCCGTCATCCGGTCCCCGCCATCCGCCGCAGCTCCATCGTGAACATGCGGGTCCGGCCGGCATCCAGGCCGCCAACCCCGGCAGCACGCGGCACAGACGCACACCCAGGCCAGGACAGCTGCCAGCCCACAACGTGCTGCTGTCAGTGCGCGATGGAAGGATGACCCGGCTGGCTTTCGTGCGATGCCCGAGTCAGCCGGGAGACATACCGTGGGGGGTAGATTTTGACGAATCAGGAATCCGAGCTGTGTCGGCACTGTGGAGAGCCGATCACCAGTTTCGACGGCCGCTGGTCCCACGGACGCCACGGATACGGTGGATGGGGATCTGTCGGATGCAGCGCCTACAGTTTCACCCTGCGCGGTGAATGGGACACCCGCCTGACAAAGGCCGAGAAGGCGAGTCCCCGGACCAGGGCCCAGCTTGCTGGCAGGGAAGAGTTTCCCGCCTGGCCTGGACTGCAGCAACAGCGCTGGGAAGCTGCGAGGAAGGAACGAGAGGCTGCCGCGCTGGCCGCCACCCGCTTCTCACCGAAGCTGTCGAAGGCGGTCCAAGCCGCTGAGGCAGTAGCGGCCGACCCCGGAAGCCACACCTTCCGCACTCTCGAGCGCCGACGCCAAGCAGTGATCCTGGCTATGGAGGAACAAGCCCGTCGCGCCGCGGCCCGGAAAGGACACGCGGAACTGGGCAGCATCACGGCCAACGACGAGCTGGCTCGGCTCATGCAACTGACCAGAGACGTGCTGCGCTCCTTGCGTGCGGCAGAAGACCTTCTGCCGCCGGCAGAGGCGCTTAAAGCAGCGGCAAGTCGTTACACCGCCTGCATCGACCAGATCGCCACCGATCGTTACGGCTCCTTGCCGCGGCAGGCAGATGGGGCATCTACCGAGCGAAACACGCTGCAGGCCGCACGCCAACGCGCAGCACGTCACAAGGAGACTCCCTGACCAACAAGCGCCGACGTCGAGCGAGCGTAGCTCGCTCGACGTGCTCGGCAGGCAACTAGGGATTCCGCCCAACTTGGAGAAGGCCGCGACGGAACCGGCCGCTTTCGGTGCCCAACGAGACCCTGCCGGTCAGTCGCGGCTACACCCTCGCAGTAACAGCCAGGCCGTCAGGCCAAACCCTGCACCGAGCCACCACGGACGAGCCATCTCCAACGACCGAGAAGAGAGAGACACCAAATCAAATCACTGCCCAAAAACCAAGATGACATCACCAGCGCCGGCAGGCGTACACACAAAACCCTCCCTGACCGACAGGGAGGGGGCAAACACCACACCAACCCACTGTCATGCCGCCAGGCATGACACCCCAGCAAACACTAAATCCACCCCACCCCTTTGCCCCGCCAGGGGCAAATTCCTCACCCACCAACTCCCATCGTCAGGCCGCCAGGCCTGACACCCCCACCACCCCATCGGCCGTCAGGCCGAACACCACCCACTGTCATGCCGTCAGGCATGACACACCAACACCTTCCGGCCGTCAGGCCGGAGTTGGGCCGCCAGGCCCAACTTAAGAGCCGCCAGGCTC
>NZ_JBHXPF010000028.1:0-97637 GCF_042718715.1 Streptomyces sp. NPDC058576
GCGAGAGGAGTTCCTCTCGCGGCCCCACCTGCGTCTGTTGCTCAGCCCAGCTCGACGGCGATCGACGTGTAGCCGTTGGAAATGAACGATGCGGTCTGTTCCAGGAGGTCGGGGGCCCGTGCGAGTCGGACATCGGGGTGGCGCTCCAGGAAGCGCGTCACCGCGATCACGATCTCCCGGGTGGCCAGGGCCGCGCCGGGGCACACATGCGGGCCGTACCCGAACGCCAGGCTTCGCGCCCCGCCGTTCCGCCGCACGTCGAACCGCTCAGGATCCTCGTACCGCTCGGAGTCGAGGTTGGCCCCGGCGATGTGGACGAGAATGGGCTCCCCCTCGTCGAACTCCTCCCCGCTGCGGGAGTCCTGGAACTGCCGGACGGCGAAGCGCAGGGGGACGGAGGCGACGGGCGGCCGCAGGCGCAGGCTCTCCATCAGGGCGTCCTCCATGGGGGCCTGTCCGCTGGTCACCAGGGCGAGCTGGTCGCGGTGGGACAGAAGGTGGACCAGCAGTGTGCCGATGGCATGGACGGTCGTCTCGGTGCCCGCGATGATGATGAGCATCAGCTGGTCGCGCAGCGCGGTGTCGCTCAGCGGGCTCTCGGACGCGTCCGCGGCACGGACCAGGTCCCCGATGAGGTTGTCCCAGGGGTGCATGCGGGCGCTGTCCACCAGCCGGTCCAGGAGTGCGAGCACGGCCCCCATCGAACGGGCCATGTCCTCCGCGCCGGCGGAGGTGTCGAACAGTCCGGCGGCGGCCGTGCTGAAGGCGGGCAGGTGCTCTGCCGGGACGCCCAGCAGGCGCGTGATCACCTCGTGCGGGATGTGCAGGGCGTAGGACTGCACCAGGTCGACATTCTGGTCGGCGCCGGTGCCCTCCAGCCCGTCCAGGACGTCCTGGACGATTGACTCGATCTCCGGGGTCATCGCCTCGACCCGTCGGCGGGTGAGCGCGGCCGCGATCGGCGCCCGCAGTTGGCGGTGGTCGTCGCCGTAGCTGTTGAGCGCGTTGTGGGTGCCGATCCACTGGGCGATGACTCCGTCCACGCTCCGGGTGCCTTCGCGGTAGCCCGGCCAGTGCCGTGCGGCGTCGCGGCTCACGTGAGGCCCGGCGGACAGCCGCTCGGCCAGGGCGGGGTCGACCACGGCCCGGGCGAGCACGCCCCCCGGCAGCTCCACGACTGGGGCGGGACCCAACGTTCGAAGGCGCTGCCCCTCCTGGCCGTTGGTTTGGGCGGCCGTGGCACCGCGCAGGAACGGGCACCCGCCGCCAGGCGGTGCAGACGGCGGCACGGCCGGGAGAGCGTCAGCACTCCGCATGCCTCCAACGGATTCATGTCCGGGGGCCAGGGCCATAGCAGCACTCCTCGCACTGTCACGCAAAGTAGTAACGGAAGGGTCGTCGCGGCAAAGCACGGCATCGCCGAGTCGAACGAGGCCTTCGCGGGGGATTGGAGTTGCCCGGAGTGAAGTACTGGTCACTGCCCGGGTTACGAAACAAACCATGCGCATGGTTTGATCTCTATCGTTCAGGCCAGCTGGCGAGATGGCAACGGCCCATTGGTGTGCGCACATTCCGTGCGTACGACAGCGGCCGCGCACGGAGGGGGAAACGGTGCCGGGAACGGGGCGCGCGTACCAGGAGTTGTTCGAGCGCTACCGCCGTCGGCGGACCCGCAAGGATCTCGGGCTCGAACCGTGGTCCCTTCCTCTGGGCCGGGGCAGTCGTGGGTCCGAGCGGATCCGGCAGGTCGACGTCGACACCGCCCTCCAGGGCGGCGCGGGCACGTACCAGAAGATCCGGGCCGGGCGTCTACGCCCCTCGCCAGACCTCTACATGCGGCTGGCGCAGCTGCTCGGACTCAGCGCCGAGGACACCGCCATCGGCCACCTGGAGTTGTTCCGGGCCGAGCCGGTGCAGCCTCCCGTGGCGCCCTCGCCGTACCTGGGCCGACTGGTCACCGGTCAGCGTGAGATCGCGTGCGCGATCACGCCCGACGGCCGCCGGATCGCCTACAACGCCGCCTTCGCGGCCCTGTTCCCCGAAGGACAGCCGCCGGTCAACCTGTGGCGCTGGGCGCTGTTCAGCCCCGACGCGAGGGGCCTTTTGCTGGACTGGGAGCGGGCCTGGGCCCCGCGCCTGCTGACCGAGGTCAAGCTGGTGTGCCACCGGGCGCAGCTGGACGGCGCAGCCGCCCAGCTGCTGTCGGAGGTGGCCGACGACGCCCGGCTGCGGGCAATCGAGGAGACCGGCAGCGGGCTCGGCGGCGCGTCCCTGCCGCTGCACCACCCGGCACTCGGCGACGGGACGGCGCACCTGGTCACCGCGCGGGCCACCTGCGCGACTGTCATGACCCTCATCTTCGAGCCTGGCGACTAGGAGCCGTGATGCACATACTGGTGCCGGACGACCCGATGTTCATGACGCGGTTCCTGGAGATGGAAGAGCCGTTGTTCCACTCCCTGTACTACCTCCACCTCGCCAAGCTGCCCGAGGACCAGGCCGAGAAGATCCGCCGGGCTTACGACTGCTGGGGCGACATCCAGCGGGCGATGCCCGGCCACTTGACCTGGCACACGCATAAGACGTTCGAGATCGCCGAGTACAGCCGCCGGGACTCGAACGGCTACAGCCTCTACGGGCCCGACGGTGAGCAGCTGATCAGCATGTACGCGGTCGAGGTGAGCGTCGAGAGCCTGAGCAGCCTGACCGAATGCCTCCGGCTGTTCGAACTGGCGGAGCTGGAGCTCCGCAGCCCACTGGCCGAAGCGCTCGCCGGGATCAGGGAACCCCATCAAGACCGGGAGCTGGTCGACAACTACCGCCGGGTTCTGAAGGCCCTTCAGCTGTCAGCGCCCCGCGCCCTGGTGGCGGCACTCCTGGGTGCGGCACCGGAGGTCTCCCTCGACGCTCCGCTGTACGTCCAGTACGAGGCATTCTGCGACCGGTTCTGCCTCGCCGTTAGTGAGGGCGACTGGTGGATGTACACGATGCACCGGTCCCTGTACCTCTGACCCGTCAGGCCGGCCGCCGCCCCGCTCGGCGGCCGGGGGCCGTTTCTCCTTTCACGTCGCTGGTCAGGCGCTGAGCATCGGGTGGGTCTGCAGAATCTCCTCGGATATGCCGAACGCCTCGGTCAGGGTGAGCGCGTGCGGCTCCAGGAAGCCGAGGAGCTCATCAACGGCGTCGGGCAGGTCCTCGACCTGAGCGGCGGTCATCCTCCCCCGTGCCAGCAGGTCTCCGCTGTGGGCGGCGATCCGGCGCAGTGCGAACAGGGCGTGCAGGGTGCGCAACAGGTCTGCGGGAAGTCCGGAGGGTGCCTGGGCGGCAGCGGTGAGCAGGGATTCGGCGGCGAGCCGGTGCACGTGGGCGTCGGCCAAAGCCACGGCGGGCCCCACCGTGGAGTTCCAGCGGGCCAGCGGGGAGGAGGCGCGCTTCCTGAGCCGGGCCTTCGCGCGGGTGTGGAAGGTGCGCTCGATGTCGGCCAGGAGGTCCTGGAGGAACTGCGGGTCGGTCAGCTCCCGGTCCTCGGCCGCGATCTCGCTCTCCGGCTTGAGGTCGACGCCGCCGAGCAGCATCTCACCTCCGGCCTTCTGCATGATCACCGTGTTGTCGCCCTCGGCCGTAATCGTGCCCTCGATCGACGCGAGCTGGAGCGCGATCCCGTTCGCCTGGATCAGGCCCTGGGCGCCGCACCGCTCGCGGCACTCGGACATGACTGCCCGGGACCGCCAGGTGATCCAGGCCTTGGTGATCGCCGTCAGCCGCTCGTACGCCTCGCGCTCCTCCCCGCCGGCCCGGTCCCACTGCCGTACCACCGAGCGCTGGAGCAGCGTGGCGGCGTAGGTCGTTGCCACGGCGTCAAGCAGCGGCGTGTGGTGCCCGCGGTGGGCGATCAGCGGCACCCGCTGCCCCTTCGTCATCCCCGAAGTAGAACGGGTGTGCGCGTAGCGCATGGCGACGTCGAGCGCGTGCCGCATGACACCGAGCCCGTGGGCGGTCATGCACAGTTTGCCCATGGTGACCCGGCCGATGGACTCCAGGAACCGGCGGCGGGAGCTGCCGAGCGCACTGGTGAACTCCCCCTCCGGGGTGAGGCGTCCGTGGTCGCCCTGGAGGAGAGCGTCGAACGGCAGACGGACACCGTGGAACGTGGTGGCGCAGTGGTCGACAGGGCTGCTGGTCGTCTGGGGCAGCGGCCGCACCTCGATGCCCGGCAGCGGGCTGCCCTCGCTGTCGCTGAGCGGCACCAGGAAGAGGAAGACACCGTGGTCGGTGCCCCCGTCGACCAGACGGGCCGCGACGACGGCCCCCTTCGCCCCGCCGGCCGGGCCGGTATTGGGCATGAACTTCGCCGCGGCGGGGTGCGGGGTGTTCAGCACGAACTCCCGCGCCGCCGGGTCGTAGGTCGCCGTGGTCTCCATCTGCGCGGCGTCGTTGCCGTGGGCAACCTCGGTGCACAGGAACGTTCCGATGCGGTCCCCGCGAAGGTACTCGCCGAGGTCGCGCCCGGCATCCTCGTGGTCGGCCAGGCTCCCGTGGAAGAGGTTGTAGTGGATGGAGATGATGGTGGCCATGCCCGGGTCGACCACTCCGGCCCACTCGTGGATCGCGGTCAGCTCGACCGGATCGGATGCGAGAGCCTGGGGGGCCTCGACGGCCTGGTTGACGATCCGGAGCCGGTCGTAGCTCAGGCGTATTCGTTCCCGGTGGGTCAGCCCCTCCTGGAAACGGAACGGGGCGGAGCTGAAGAGGCTCCTCCACCGGTCGTGCGTGGTTCGCAGCTGACCGTCGAACAGGACGTCGGAGAGAGCGGCGGAAACGGGGACAGAGGAGGCGGACGCGGAATCCGGAATCTGAGAGTCAGTCACACCGAAGAAAACTAGCCTGATCGATCACTTCTGACGGCGTGAGGATCACCACGATTGAGCAGGGCGAAAACACGGTAGGTACCCGCACCGTCACGCACTTCCACCTGCCCAGCGACCTGTTGAGCACGTGGACCGGAACGCGAGAAGGCCGCTCCGTAGGTGGTATCGGCGAGAGAGGCCACGCTGAAGTAGGCGACAATGAATCCGGCAAACAGGGCGAGATTGCACCACCCGCCGCCGTCAGGGAGGGCGTAGCCCTTGTGGGTTCGCTCCAATCTCAGGTCAACGGCCCCGGCGACTCCCCAGAAGAACGCGCTGGAAGCCACCACGCCGAGAGCGACGCGCCACGCCGTATTCATCATGCCGAAATCGTATGAGCGACGACTGGAGTTCGGCCAGGGATTTGTTCCGGCACCCGTGTACGCAGAGCCGTGACTCCGGCGTCGAGGACTGCGAACAACTGCCGGGGCCTATGCGCTTCTTCACCTCGAAAGTGTGTCAGCCCGGTACCGGAACCAGAACCTCCGCCATACTCATTCTTGCTGTTCAGAGGCACTTCCCACTTCCCTGATAACGTGCCGGACAGACGTCTTCGTAAGAGCGCGAGGCTAGGGGCGTCCTGCGGGAAAGTTTCCCATTCGCCGTGAGATGGTTTCGGGATTTCGGCTTCAGGGTGTGAAGGGGACTTTGACCGCTCCGTCCTGCTTTTTCTGGAACATGGCGTAGGCCTCGGGGCCTGGGCCAGAGGCAGGCGGTGGGTGGCAAAGTCGTCGACGCCAAGCGGGTCGGCGTCGCTCAGCAGGGGCAGGAGGTCATCGACCCATCGCTATGCGTTGGCCTGGCCCGTGCGCAGCTGTACCTGCTTGTCGAACATGGTCAGCAGTGGCATGTGGTGGCTCGTGCCGCCGTATACGCCGGAGAGGGAGATGGCGCCGCCCGGCCGCACGGGGTCGACGGCCGTACGGTTCGACCTCGCCGCCGAAGCGCGAGGGCGAACGACTCAACCCCGGCCTTGGAGGCGCAGTAGGCCCTCATCATGGGCGCTGCGCCGAACGCGGCAGTCGAGGCGATCTGCAGGAAATACCCCCGGGTGGCGGTGAGCTGAGGCAGAAACGCGCGGGCGGTGTTGGCGGATCCGTGAGGTTGATGACCCGTTGCCAGAGTTCGGCGGCTGTGCCCTTGAATGGGCCGCTCACCGCGATGCCGGCGTTGGCCACGACGACTTTGGCGGGGCCGAGCTCCGCTTCTACCCGACGGGCAGCGCCCACGAGCGCCGCACAGTCGGTGACGTCCGCCTCGATATAGATACTCGGACCTGGCAGACTCGCGGCGACCTCCTCCAGGGTCTTGCTCTCCCGTCCGAGCAGAGCCAGGTGCATCCCAGCACCCGAGAGGCTTCGTGCGAGGGCTTCACCGACACCGCGCGCGGCGCCGGTGACGACCGCAACGCGCCCGCACAGAGGAGAGCAGGGAGCACGAAGGTTTCGGAATCCGTAGGACGGTCAGGAGCCTCGTGGATACTCTCGCAGGCTGCGAGGCAGAGCACCACAGCCCGGGTTGTCCGCTCTCTTGCGGACGCTGGGAGTTCCAGCACCCTCACCCTGCGATGCGACAGTGCGCGGCGCGGGTGGCTGTTCGGTACGGCCCGCTGGATGACCTCCTGGGTCACCAGGCCAAGTCGGCCGAGGACTGTAATCGACCCGCAGGTCGAGCAGGTGCGTCCGGTGCGGGCCGATCACGTTCCAGAGAACGTGCTCTAGTGGATTGCTGACCAGGGGGTCATCGTTGCGGCGTGTTGCAGCATTCCTTGCAGCTGTGGGGCGGGGCCTTGTAATTCTCCGTGCAGAGCGTTGAGGACGATCAGACTACCGGTGAGGGCCGGAAGTCCCACTGAACCAGGGCGAGGTCGTGCTGGGCCTTGTCGGTGTCGATGGGGTGCTTCGCCGCTTTGTCGAAATTTTCGGGGTCATTGGAGGAGGCGAGCTCGATCTTCTTGCCCAGAACGCGGCTGTCAGCGGTGGCGGCCAGGGCAGCACCGGTGAGCACGGTCCTGGCGATGGTGGACGCAGCCACGCCTTTCTGCGTGGCGACCCGGGTGGCGTTTGCGCCCAGGAGCCCGCTGCTGCCGACAAGGTGCAAGGCGATCGCCGCGGCATTGACCGGCGTCCAGTTCGCGCCCAGCCGACGCTCGTGATCCGCGAGGTGTTCCACCACGTACCGCCCTCAGCACTCGCCGCACTGTTAAGACCGGCCGCGCCCATCCGTGAGCCACCGAACCAAGCCGCCAGCCCCGGATCGTGCATGCTGCGCAGGACGGTGTTGTGTTCCGGCATCTGAAGTTCCTCAAGGCTGAGCACCGGCGACGCGGACTGGTGTGCCGGCAGGGCCTCCACCGTCACCCGCGCCCGGCACGTGCGCATGTCGGAGGCTGCGGATGCACCATCCACCGAGAGAGCCGTACGCCCAGGCTGAACAGGCCGCGCCGGGACTGCGGGAACCTGCAGACAGTTGCCGCGCCAGCAGGGTGGACTTGCGACGCTGCCGTGCTCCCGAACGCTGAGCACGCTCGGACCGACGTGGCGGCTCTCGGCCGGGAGTTTCACTTTTCGGCCGATGGGTTCCTCTGCGATGCTGATTCGGCCGGGTCCTCCCGGGCGCGGGCCAGAGAGCACGCGGGGCGATGATGCACACCCGCCCGTGGCCGCGCGCCCTCGATCGTGAAGGTGGCCACAGCGCTCTGCGGCAGCGGGCCGCGGTGTGCTGTGGCCACGTCGGGAAGGGCAGGACCCGTTCCATCGCCTGCCCGATGTGGCTCGGCGGCCGGGACGCCTCGTGCCGGACTCGACATGGCCGGTCGGCGCCGGGAGGCTCCCTGGTACCGGCCTGGCCATGGGCAGGGAACCGTCAGACGCGGTCGGCCGCGATGAGGACGTACTGGAAGGATCCGTCCCGGTAGGAATTGATGAACGCGTCCTCGATTCCCGTGACCAGTGAGGACGTGGCCCGCAGCTCCCAGTAGGGCAAGGTGTCGGGGGTGAGGTCGATCACCGCCTGCGGCACGAGGCGGTTGTCGGCCATGGCGCGCAGGTACTCCCGGCGCGAGTGGATGTTGCACTCGAAGTGCGCGTTGATCTGCGAAACCCACTTCGACGGCTGACCGTAGCGCGGGTTCCAGCAGCCGGTGATGGTCACGTAGCGGCCGCCGACCTCCAGGACGCGGGAGTGCTCGGCGAACAGGTCGTCCAGGTCCACGTACATGCTCGACTCGTTGTTCCACGAGGCCGCGGCGGAACCAGTCGCGAAGGGCATGGAGAGCATGTTGCAGACCGTGGCGCGGACGTGGTCGTCGATGCCCAGCTCCGCGGCGCGCCCATTGGCGAAGTCGGCCTGTTTGGCCGACAGGGTCACACCTTCCACCGAACAGCCGAAGCGCTGGTGCGCCATCACCATCGAGCCGCCGCGGCCGCAGCCCGCGTCCACCAGGGTGTCGCCGCGGCCGATGTCACCGAGGTGCCCCAAGAGGACGTCGGCCTGCGCCGACTCCAGCCGGTGGAGCTCGGCGATCAGCTTGTTCTCGCTGTCCCTGTCCTGTGGGTCGCCGAGCGCGGCGGTGTCGACCTCACCGATGCCGTAGTGGTGGTGGTAGAGGCCGTCGACGTCGCCGAGGCGCAGGTTCACGGGCCGGGCCTCGCCGTCCCAGTAGCGGGCGATGTCTCCCTGGTAGGGGGTCGCCGGGCCGGGAATGCGCAGTGCGGAGGGAGCGGGGGCGGGGGCGGTGGTGAGTTCGGCGCTGGTCACAGATGGTTCCTTCTCTCTTACCAGAAGTCGGGCAGGCTGTAGCGGTAGGTGTTGGACTGGTGCCAGTGGTGGTTGCCGTCGACCCAGGCGGCGACGCCCCGCAGGAAGCGCCCCACGCTCGGGACGGGACAGGCGGCGGCCAGTGCCGCGGCCTCGGTCTCGAAGTCGTGCATCAGCTCGTTGTGGATCTCGACCGACTTGAGGTAGGCGTCCTTGTCGGACAGCCCCTCGCGTTCGGCGATCACGACGGGCAGGTTCAGATGCCGGCCCGGAGCGTCGAGCTCCTTGGTGTACGAGTAGAGGTCGTTCACGATCGTCGTGGCGTTGGAGGCCAGGGCGATGACCTTCTGCAGGTCGGGCTGGGCGTGCAGTTCGGCGGGGAGTTCGTAGCCGCCGACGGTGTCGGTGATGGTGGGGCAGGGCCGGAAGTTGTTGAACTGGCGCATCGCCAGGTACTCCCAGACTTCCGGGACCTGATCCTGCTGGGCCCAGGCCGCTTCGGCGAGATACCCCAGGTGCAGTCGCGCCATGTCGTGGCGGAGCCGGTCCGCCTGGGAGGGCCCGGCCGCGCGAACGAAGTAGTCCATGGCGGAGCGGTAGGCGCGCCGGGGGGCGTCCGCGTGGAGGGAGGCCGCCCAGTCCGGCTGGTACTCCCGCGCGGTGTACAGGGGGTCGAGTGCGGTGTGCGCGAGCAGAAGCCGCTCGCCGAGGCCGATGGGTGACCCGCCGTGGTCCTCGCAGTAGCAGTCGTCCACAGCGTTCTCGGCGACCATCAGGCGGGTGGCGAGCATCAGGTGGTCGACGGTGGGCGCGTCCGGATGGCATCCGACCATGTAGCGGCCCACGGAGAAGCCGTCGAACTGCTCCTCCCACTCCTCGGGATACAGAGAGACCTCGTCCAGCGCCCAGGCCTTGATCCTGCGGCTGACCTCGTTGACGCGCCCCGGGTCGGGTTCGGGCACCGGGTGGTGGTACAGGCCCGGGATGGGCCGGCCCTTCTCTGCGGCCACCGGCGCGGGAGGCTCCTCCCGGGGATTCAGCCGCAGACCGGCCGTGCCCAGGCCGTGAGGCCCGCGCAGCAGCCGCTCCAGTCCAGCGCCCGGTCCCGGCGCGCCGACCGCCGGTACGCCGGTCACCGGCAGAACGGTCGGCGGCGGCAGGGCAGTCGGCGACGGGCCGCAGGGGAGGCCGGCCGGCAGGGTCGGCAGTGTGTGCGCGCCGGACGATGTGCCGACGGCGGCGCCGGTCTCATGGGCGCGAGCCGCGGCGGCGCCGAGTACGGTCGCCCCGAAGCGGGTGAGGGCCTCCGGCAGGCTCGACCGTGGAGGCGGCAGCTCGGGCACGGGCATGCGTGGCTCCTTGATGAGGTGGGCAGGTGTTCGGTGCGGCGTCCTGCACGCGGTCCGCTTTACGGTGCCGTGCCGCGATCACTACCTGGGCCAGTGAGCGATCTGGACGTTCTCCAACACGCCGACCGCGTCGGGCACGAGGATGGCGGCGGAGTAGTAGGTGCTGACGAGGTAGGAGATGATCGCCTTCTCGTCGATGCCCATGAAGCGGACCGAGAGGCCTGGTTCGTACTCGTCCGGCAGACCGGTCTGCCGGAGGCCGATGACGCCCTGGTTCTCCTCGCCGGTACGCATGGCGAGGATCGAGCTGGTCTTCTCGGGAGTGATGGGGATCTTGCCGCAGGGCAGGATCGGCACGCCGCGCCAGGCGGGAACCTGCTGGCCGCCGAGGTCGGTGTGGTCCGGGTAGAGGCCGCGTGCGTTGAACTCGCGTCCCATCGCCGCGATGGTCCGGGGGTGGGCGAGGAAGAACTTGGTGCCGCGGCGGCGGCAGAGCAGCTCGTCCAGGTCGTCCGGGGTCGGCGGGCCGGAGTGCGGCTGGATGCGCTGCTTGAAGTCGGCGTTGTGGAGCAGGCCGAACTCCCGGTTGTTGATCAGCTCGTGCTCCTGGCGCTCCCGCAGCGCCTCGATCGTGAGCCTGAGCTGTTCCTCGGTCTGGTTCATCGGGCCGTTGTAGAGGTCGGCGACCCTGGTGTGGACCCGCAGAATGGTCTGCGCGACCGAGAGTTCGTACTCGCGCGGCTTCAGCTCGTAATCGGCGAACGCGCCGGGCAGCTCGTGCTCGCCGACGTGGCCGGCCGACATCGCGATCTCCGCCTCACCGCGGTGGTTCTGCCGTTGCTGCGAGCGTGCGGTGAACTCGGCGAGGTGGGCCCGGAGCTCTGGCGAGGTCGACACGATGGCCGCGAAGTCCGCGCGGGACAGGGTGAGCAGCGTGCCCGCGGTCTCGGCGGTGGCGGTGTGCGTCCACCGGGCGTCGTCGTCCAGCAGGACGTGCTCGCCGAAGTGGTCTCCGTCTGCCAGGACGTCCAGGGTGACCTCGTCGCCGTAGTTGCCGACGGAGGTCTGGCCGATCCGGCCGTGCGCGACCAGGTGGAGCCGGTCCGCGGCCGCGCCCCGCTCGACCAGCGTCTCCCCCGCCCGGAAGTCACGCTGTACGCACCGGTCGGCGATGGCGGTCAGCACCTCGACGTCGTCGAAGTCCCGCAGCGGGGCCAGTTCGCCGAGCTCCTGGGGGATGACCCGGACCGCGGCCCCGTCCTGGACGAACTCCACCCGCCCGTCGCCCACCGTGAAGGACAGCCGTCGGTTGACCCGGTAGGCACCACCCTTCGTCTCGACCCAGGGGAGCATCCGCAGCAGCCACCGGGAGGTGATCTCCTGCATCTGCGGGGCGGACTTCGTCGTGCTGGCGAGGTTGCGGGCGGCGGCCGTCCCCAGGCTGGACTGCCGGGGCACTTCCAGCCGCGCTTCCGAGCTCGAGTCAACAGTCATCGGGCAAGCTCTCCTTCGTCGGGCGAGGACGCGCATCAGTGGACGCGACCGTTCGTAAGGACGGAAATCGGAAAGGTGAGGAAAGGGCCGATAAGGAGGGCAACCCCCTCCAGATCCAGGGGAACACTAAGGGCCCTTTCGTCCCCCGGACCAAGGGAATCCGCTGACATTCGCTCGATACGATGATCGCGCCCGAGGGACGTTTGCCCCTGTGCCGATGGATTTCAGCCGTGATCGTGGGAGGGCTTCCCGGCGGCCCTGCGGGGTCACGATGCCCGGCGCAGCGGAAGCGCGACGAGATTCGGCCTGCCGGGGCAGGCCGACGGCGACGGTGACGCGAGGGACACGGTAACGCGACCCTGAAGGGGCGGCTCCGCGCACGCGTGTCGGCCCCGGCGATAGATTTCCGCCGGGGCCGACGTACTCAGCGGTTCATGGTCAGAGGGCCGCCGCTGACCGACATACGCGACGGCGCTGGCCGGATCGGCCCTATTGACCGTGATGTTCTGGGTGGGGCATGGCTTCTTGTTGCTGGCCCAGCGCTCGCCCGGGCCGACAGGACCAGCCGGTGATCTTGATGTTGGGTGGACAGCACAGTGCCCGTAGGACGCCGCCGCCGATGGCCACCCATACCTTCCATCGCTCGCTCCAGGCGATCCGCATGTCCGCGCAGGCGGTGCGCTGCGGCGATGCCGACATGGTCGTCGCGGCCGACGCCGAGACCCAGTCCAGGCTCCCCCACGGCAGCTCCGACACCTGCCCAGACACAGAGAACCCGGCCTTCCAATAGGCCGGTATGCGGTCCGGCGCTCGGGCGCCGGGGCCGGCCCCTGGAGCGATCCGCGCGAGCGGAGCGAGCTCCCCGACCCTTACAGCCCGGTCGGCCTGGCCGCCGAGAACACCGCCGACCGCTACTGCTGCACAGACAGGGACCGCCTACGCGGCCCGCTCGCACCAACTCACCCAACGGGCGCTCGCCGTGGCTCCACTTCGGCAACATCGTCCCGGTGAAGGCCGCCGACGGCACGGCCGTCACCACCGACGACTACCCCCGCACCGAAGTAGCCGAACAGAGCCTCGCTGCCTTGCCGCCCCGCTTCCGCCACGACGGGTGGGTCACCGCCGGAAACGGCGCACCCCCGTCCGACGGATCAGCCAATTGCGGCACCCAGGGCGGCCAGCTATCACGCTCAGTGGCCACGTAGAACGCTCAGCCACAACGGGCCTACTGGCTGAAGCTCGTGTGCCTCGAACTCGGTCGACCGTGGCGTAGCGCAGGCGTATCTGGGCCGTGGCCGACCAACGAGTGCGACCGCACTCCAGACGGCACCAGCGAAAAACAGGGTCACCCGACCGCCGAACACTGCACCGGACAGCACAGTCCGCCCAGCGCAGGCCAGGACCGAAGCGGTCAGCCTTCCTGAAAGTCGCCGATTCGAACCGGGCATCGCCCTCGAAAGTCGCCGCCTCGAACCCGGTGCCGCCCTCGAAAGTCGCCGACCCGAACAAGGCATCGCCTAAGCGAGGGACACCAGTTGCACGATCACGGAGGGCGCTACGCAAGGCGAAAAAAGGTGAATGGGTGAAGGTGGTGCCCCGGTAGTCGATGCTGTCGCCAGGCGTCGGTGCTGTCAGGTGTGCGTCACGCTCGGCGTCGGTCACGTGGGCGAGACACGAGGTGCGGCCAGGGGCGTGGATGCCGCGACAACCGACAGGGTCGGCAGCCGGGTCTGCACCATGTGCACAGTGTGGCCTGGTGGGCGGTTCGGATGCGCTCATGGCTCGACGGCTCCACGGTGTCGGGTATGTCCGCTTGGACGCCCCGGGGCGGCAGGAACGGTTCAGGCTCACGCCCGTCGGCGCTGAGAGTCAGGGCAGCCCCACCAGGCCCCATTCCCGGCGAGCAGCCTCCACAACCACTGCGCCCCATTCACGCAGAAGGGCGACGAAGCCCTCGAAGGAATCCGGGCGGCCGGACCAGCCCTCGCACTCGACAGCGAACGCGCCGCTCAGCTCCTCCAGACACGGCTCTACCCGCTCCCAGGCCCGGGCCTTGCCCGCCACCGCCTCCGGCAGGCAAACCAGAAGGACATGCGGGTGCCAAGGGTCGGCGGCCGGCAGGAAGACTCCGCCGCCGCCTGCCGCCGCCGGAGTATTGGCCTGTTCCTCGTCCCAGATCAGACCGCCGAGGAAGCTGTCCATCACCTCACGCATGGGCGTATCGACGAGCGGACGCATGTCAGCCCATGCCGCGCCCGCGCGGACATGCGGCATGTGGGCGCCGGTGGTGGTGAGGAAGCTGTATGCGGCGCACCACGCCGGTGCTGTCTCAGGAGGCCAAAGCCAGCCGTGAGCCCGCTCGTCTCTGCCGTCGTACGCGTCGCCGAACTCCCCCGGCCACGCGATGTACTCAAGCCGTCCGATCCGGTGTTCGACAGGGATGGCGCTCAACTCTCCCCAGTCCAACATGAATACCGTGAGGTCCCTACCCATGGAGACAGAATAGAAAGTGGATGCAGGGCACGTCACGTACGGGCCGTTGACCGGCCAGGGCCGGGACGTCCGGCATGTCGCCGCACTCTCCTGCGGGCAGGAGGGTCCAGGGTGGAGAGCGGAGCCCGTCCGGACGCCCTTCGCACGTCGACCGGGCGGGCCACTCTCTACTTCCGAGCCGTGTGCCGTGCTGGGCGCCACGTGACGCGGATCCGCAGCACTTAGCGCTCGCCGCCCCTGATCGCCTTCGCCTGTTCGCGCACATTCGGGCGGTGAACCCGAGCAGCAACTCGTCCGCCGCTCGGCGCAGCAGCGGCAGGATCTCCGCTACCGGCCTGCCCCTGTGGGAGTCGTGGAGCGCCCGCGACTTCGCAGAGTTCCTCGGCTCGGTCCTCCAGCGATGCCACTACATGCGCCAAAAGCCCTCCATAAATAATGAGTTGAACGTCTTCCTCTCTCTGGATCATGTGAAAACGATCTGCGGCAGCAGCCGTGGCGACTGACGATCAAGCCTGTTGCAGATCCTCACCCAAGGGCGAAAACTGGCCAAAATTGCTCAGCATTTATCGGGCAAATAATCACCTATGACGCCTAACGTAGCAACTAGCCTTCGCGAGGGAGGACAAACCAAACTGCCCACGAGCCCGCATGCTAGAGTCCTGAATCTTTTGGGGCACGCCTGAATGCCAAAATGCTCCAAAGCCCCTGGAGGGGACTGAATTCGCTGAAGCCATACGCATTCACTCGACTACTGGCGGATACCGCTCGAACCCGACCAGTGGAACGAGTTCGCACAAGACGGTCTCCGACTGCGACAACGAAGTCGACAACTGGGACTACGACCGCTTGAAGCCCGGCTACACGGGCAAGTACAACACCTGGGAATGCCGGTTCAAGATCAATAAAACGACCTGAGCTTCTCAGCCTCAGTTCCAGCTCCATGACGGGCCCACCACTTCGGTGGGCACGTTCCACTTTCGGAGAAATGCAATCAATGACAACGACCACTGTCGCCCGATTGGCGTCCCTTTCTCAAGGGTACGCCGGGCGAAATGTTATCGAGAATCTTGACCTTGCCATCCAACCCGGTGTCACCGGCCTGCTTGGTCCCAACGGGGCGGGCAAGACCACTCTCTTCCGCACTCTGGCCACGATTGTGCCGCCGCAGGACGGGCAGCTGGAGTTGCTCGGTGAAGTGATCAGTAGCGAACGGCAAGCGCGTCGAGCCCGCCGCAGTATCGGGTATCTCCCGCAAGACTTCGGCTACTATCCGGCCTTCTCAATAGCAGATTTCGTCCGCTACTGCGCTTGGTTGCGTAAAGTTCCTTCCAAGGAAACTGACTCCACGGCCAGGGAAGCACTGGCGGCTGTCGGCCTGACCAACCGCGCCCAGGACCGCATGAAGTCTCTGTCCGGCGGCATGCTCCGCAGAGCCGGCAGCGCTGCGGCCATCGTCGGCTCGCCCGCCCTGCTTCTGCTGGACGAGCCGACCGTCGGTCTCGACCCAGCGCAACGCCTCGACTTCCGAGAGCTCATCCGCTCTCTCGCTCGCGCAGGAAACCGCAGTTGTCCTCAGCACTCATCTGGTCGAGGACATCGGCGCCGCCTGCGACACCGTCCTCGTTCTCCACAACGGCCAGGTACGCCACAGCAGTACACCCCAACAGCTGGCCGACCTTGCCACACCTGCCGCGCCGGGCGACAACCCCCTGGAACGCGGCTACATGACGGTACTCGGCGGCCAGTGGTCGAACGGGGGGAACGCACGATGAACGCGTATCGCATCGAACTGCGCCGCTCACCACTTCTGACGGCGCTGCCCCTGATGATCGTGATCGACCTGGTGGTCCTCTTCGGCCGCTCGCGCTACTGGATCGGCGTATGGCCCGATGCAAGCGTGGCGGCCCAGGTCGTCACGCTCTTCCTCGGACCTGTCCTCGCTGGCGTCTCGACCTGGCAGGCAGGACGCTCCTCCCGCTCAGGAATGCCCGAGACCGTACTTGCGGCAGCCCGGCCAGGCTGGCGAATCGAAGCTGCGCGGCTGGCCGCAACCCTCACGCTCGGGTTCCTCGCGTACGCGATCGGATGCCTGACTGCCGCAGCCATCTCCTTCGGCGATGCCGGCCCCGGCTTCCTCTGGTCGTCCTATCTTCTCCTCGGCGCCTCCACTCTGGTGATCTTCGCGTCCGGTGGTCACCTAGCCGGCCGTTGGTGGCCTTCCGTCGCCTTCACCCCGGCCGTCTGCGCACTAGGCTGCTTCATCAGCATGCTGGCGCTGCCCTTCAAGCTCAATGTCCTGGCCGGGCCCCCGGACCAGCACCTTCGGCCCCTTCCCCTGGCTGTGCGGATACTGTTCGCTCTCGCCCTCGCGGCCCTGGCGGTAGCGGCTCCGCCATTGCGCAGAGGCGCAGAGCGCGAGATGCAGCGGCACAGGGCGCCTTGGCACATCCGCGGTGTTGCCGCCGGGTCGGCTGTCCTTTCCCTGTTCGCCCTTGCTGCTATCCCTGCCGCGGGCGAGATACGCGTCGACCGCCCCGCGACAGCATCGACGCCCGTGTGCGAGCGGGTCGAGGAGAGCAGTCCACGTGTCTGCGCGTGGCCCGAGCACCGCAAGTACCTGGCCGAGCTGACCCGTATGGCGCAGCGCTTGGACCAGCCTCAGCCATGGCTGAGAGCGCCGGACACGTTTCACGAGTTCGGACTTCAGCGGAGTGACTTGGGTGACAGAGGGTTCGACATCGCCGAAGGACACGTGCGTACTGCGGCAATCGCCATGGCCGACCAGGTGCTCACCGAGTCGCTGGGACAATGCATGTTCCCTCAAGAGGAGAAGCGTGCCTGGCAGGCCATGCACAACATCCGCCTATGGCTCGAGTACCGCTCAATGGATCAAGACCCGGCTACTGCGGACGAAAGACTCCACATGACGGGTGTTGCCGCCGCCCAGCACACGGCTGACCAAGTTTATCGGGCAGCAGAGACCGAGCAAATGAAATGGCTCACTCAGGAACGCAGTCACATCCTCCGCGACCCATCCTGGTGCAAGCCTGATGATTCCGACTGACGTTTTCCGCTACGCGAGAGTCCACCGGGCCGCAGCAATTCTCGCTGGGGCAGGCAGCGTGGCCCTTCTGTCGGCCTTCTTCGGCGGTGTCTAAATTGCGCTGCCCTCCATCGGCAGCGGAGGCGTCACCACCGGGGTGCCCTTCCGAAGGGAACTCCCCGTGCTCTCGGCCATCTTCCTCACAGCGGCGCTCAGTAGTGCCATGTCGATGCATGAGGAGATGGGTGCGTCAGCGATGCACCGTTACCGTCGCAATTACTGCATCGGCCTGACGGTGACTGTTTGCGTCTTCTCCTTCGGTGTTGAGCGCTGGCAGTCAGCGCGGGAGCCGGGGCTGTCTTCGTCCGATCTCTCTTGATCTGGTTCGGCCTGGCGCTGCTGTCACTTCGGCTGCTCGGACATCAACTCACCTGGGCCCTTCCACTGGCGTCTGCTTTCCTCCTGATCTGGTTCCCGCAGGAATGGTGGGATTGGACATTCAGGCCGGTGACGGACCTCCTCAGCTGGGCAGTCACCGCGATCGCTCTGGTCGTTGGAGCGACGGCAACCGCGGCGACCCCCTGGCGAAGGAAGAGCTGGTCCCGCCGGTGACTCGGGCGTAGAGCCCGAATACTTCGAGGAAGTCGACGGCCGGCGCCGACGAGCCCGATGACCACGCCGAGGCTGCGGTGGGGCCAGACAGACTGCCCAAGAGAGAGACGTTGCGGGCGCCCACGCTGAATGATCAGCAATAAGGAAGAGGGGTTGGCCAGGGCTGCAGGCGGCCGATCAGGTTCTCCGTGCCGAGATCCCCGCGTGCCGCGTATGCGTCGGTGGGTCTTGTGGTCAGGGTGGCCTGGCAGGCATATGCCCATGACACTAAGGAGAGCGTTCATGATTCGTCGTATCGCGATCACCCTGGCAGCTGTCGCCGCGGCCGGTTTCGTCGCCGCGGCCCCGGCGTCCGCGAACGGAGCGAACGACTGGGACGCCCACGCTGGCGGCTATGCGGGCATCGAGGCCGGCTGGGCCAGCGGCGAATACCAGAACCTTGGCGGCCCGTACGGGATCACCACCGTCAAGGGGCGGGCAGCCTACTTCGACGCGGAGCGCGGCTGGATCGTCCGTTGACCACGCCAACCGGGCGCACGCACACAACCGCATAGTTCCAGATGAGGGTGAAAGGGCCTGCGCCACAGCGGCGCGGGCCCTTCACTCATGCCTTCCCCCGACAGACAGCGCCGACCGCCGGAGCGAGCGTCGCGGGCTGGGTTGTGCACGTCTTCCCCGTCATCCCCATGCCCAGGTGCGGTGTCGGCGGGCGACGGGGGCGGCGATCAAGGGCCGCGATGCCTTCGGGCGTGGCTAGAAAACGTTCTTGTATGGGTCGCCGTCCCCATAGAGCCACACGGTGACGCAGCCCTTCGAAAGATAGGTGTCGAACCAGACATCGACGCCCTCCGCCTCAGAACGAACGGGGAGCGCCTCCCCTGGTTTGATCCAGTAGTCCTCGCAGCACGGTTCGATGAAGAGACAGAGTTCGGTGTCATCCCGGTCCTCTATCGGCATGCTGCGGCGACCTACTGGCTCCCCTCCCAAGATCGATGTCCCTCGCACTCTCGACACACTGGCCGCCAGCGCCGTCGTACTACTGCGGGGGCACCGATCTCGCGTTACGGGACGAGCCTGGGGAGTTGCCTCACTTGCGCGCCCACGGACAGGGCATACGGTCCGGTATCAGCAAAAGGGGGCGTTGATGGATTCAGAGCTGGAAGTCTCACTCTGGCGCAGTACGGACGAGCCGTCCAACTGGGTAGGGGGCGCAGTAATTTTCGCGCTCTATCTGCTGATCGGCTACGGGCTTGAGTACCGGTCGAAGAGGCGCAGAGGCGCCGCACGTCCGGCGAAGGCTGCGGCGGAAGGCCTGTTCTCCGAACGTCAGGGGTTGGCCGCCGACCCGGCACAGCACGTCGTCAGCCGCGTGGTGATGCTGGGCGGCGCGCTGGCCGCCGGACTGGCCGGATTCCTGACCCGAAATGCGCCCACAGCAGTCAATTATCTCACCATGGGCGCCGTGGCCCTGCTGGGGATCCTTGCATGGGCGTACTTCGATCATCGTACGCAGCCCCGTGACAACACCCAACCCTAGAACGTGTCCGCCATGTCAGGCCCACTGGTAGGCCCTCGCTGAGGAAGCCGCTCTTCCAGCCGCTGCCCTCGACGACGGAGTGTTTCGGGGGTGACCTCCGGCGGGGGCGGCTCCATCGGCTCCCCGCCCGGCGGGCCGGGGTGTGGCCGGACACCCAGGTTTCGGTCTCCGTGCCCCGCACGGCCTTCGTCGGCGGGCGGGCGCACGAGGTTCGCGCACCATGAAGACATGCCATCGGAGACCAGCGGTCCGGACCGGACAGAGGACGGACGGTACGTGATCATCAAGGGACGGCGCTGGCGGGCGACCGACCCGGACATCCCGCAGGGCGCGGCCGCCGCCTTGCGCTCCCACCTGATGGCGGCGCGCCGCGCGGTACGGGAGGCTCAACGCGCCGCGGACGATGACGCGCTGCGCCGGGCGCGCGAACGGGTGCAACGGGCCAAGGTCGCGCTGGGAGAGCGGGGCGACCCGTGGTGGGAGCAGTCCTCCCGCGAGCGTGCGAGGCGGTGGCGCGATGGACTCTCTTGGTTTGATGACCGCGGCGAGCTGTGAGTCGCTGCTCAGCGAGCCATGTCCATGTTCTTCCTTTCAGTCGGGCGCACGAAAGGGGGTGGGAGGCCTTTGGGTCTCGTTCGGCCGACCATCGGAGCTTGTCCGGCCGATCACTGGGGCTTGTCCGGCCGATCGCGTTGCTCGTGGTCCACGCCTTCCTGCGCTGTGGTCGTTCACCCGGGCAGCGCTTGACGTGCCGGTGACGGGCGTGGCAGTGGTTGCCGGCCGGCGGTGCCGTTCATGGCGTTGAGGTTGCGAGCAGCCGCCCTCGGTCCGCCGGTCAGGAAGGGGGCTCTGTACGCGTCACCTCATGGACGTGCACCAGGGCGTCGAACCACTCTCTCAGCGAGCCGCCCGTCATGCAGTGGTCGGCGTCGTGTGCGGGGTCGTAGCCGGGGCCGACCATCCGGATCCGGGCTGGAGCATCGCGCCAAGCGGCGAAGGCGGGCGGGGCGGAGGTGCGCAGATCCAGCAGGTAGGCGGGCCCCGGGGGGCCTGCCGCGTCCAGGGTGTGCTCGACCAAGGCGCCCCCGGGCCGCGGTACGTCCAGGACGCCGCCGCTTCCATACGCCCTCACCTGCCCGTGACCGAAGGTGAAGCCGATCGGCCGGTAGGCGGATCCGAATCTGTCACGGAGCAGACTGCCCGCGTTGCGCTGGCCTCGTGGGGTCGAGGGCGGAAAGTGCACGGCGCGACCGGGCCCGTTGGAGGCGTGGCTGGTCGTGGACCAGAAGAAGGCGCGATGGCCGGTGGCGGTGTGCCAGGCGGCGAGGCGCTCGGCGAAGCCGCGCTCAAGGGCGTGCATGTTGTGCGGGTCGTCCGGTGACGGCGGAATCACCCCCCAAGCGGCGACGGCGTCCGCACCCATGTTGGCGCCGAGAAAGCGCACTTCGTCGCCCGGGTGTGCGCGGTTGAACTCGCGCGACCACAGCACTAGGCGGAGAAACGATGCGACGTTCCAGAACGGCTCGCTGTCGCGGAGCATCCTGCGGGGATCGCCGGATCCGGCGCGTACGAACGTGTCCAAGGCCTCGCCCAATTCCCGGTCGCCGTCGAAGGCCAGCGTGCGAAAGCCCGCCCGGGTCACCAGGAAGCGGGCCATCCGCTCCTGCAGCACGGTCACCTCGTGGGCCGCACGGCTGCCGTCACCGCCACCCACGATCAACGCGCCCTCGGTCAGGGCGAGCAGCGGCTCCAGGTCGTCGAGCGGCGCATCGGCCTCGATGGTCAGGGTGCGGGCGGTCCGGTCGATCCAGTCCGTGGGAGTCATGCCCTCAGGCTGCTACCTCAAGGCGGCTTGAGGTCAAGGCTCCCGCGCGGTGCCTCGACCTGCTCGTCACCGAGCGGCGTCAACTGGCCGACGAACCGCGTTCGTACGTACGGGAGTGTCCGCAACGGACCCCCGAATCGAGCGGCACCCGTACGTGCGGGGGGCCGGTGCCTCCCCGTCCGGCTGGACTCGCTCCGGCGGGCTGGTTCAGGCACCTCTCAGCAGCCGGCTGTCCCCCTGGTCTCCGCGACGCGGCCCACCGCCTCGTAGACATCGGCAGACTCGATGAGGCGCTCGCCGGTTCGAGCCGGCTGCTGCCTCCCGTCTGGCGCGGGCCGGACGGCACGAAAATGGCATTGGCGGTTGCCGAAGAGCCAAGCGACCGGCCGTTTCTTCCAGCAGTCGGTAGAGCCGCGACGCGCCGTCGCGCCGGACGGGCCGAGTCGCGCTGTCGGCAACTGCTGGCACGGGCCACCTGACGTCGCCCGCTGAACGACTCCCACGTCGTCGGGTCACCGATCGAGTCTTGCGGTCAGTGGCCTTTACGGCGCTCCGCGTCGAAGCGACGCAGCACCCGTACCAGATGCCGCATTCCGACCGCCGCTGCAACCAAGGCTCCCCCCATCCGTACACCTCTGGCCGCTGAACCAGAGAGGTCAAAGACGAGAGTGAGGGCCAGAGGGACGGCGAAGAGCGCCGCGGCCAGGGCGACAGCAGTCACCAGGGCAAAGACGATCTCCACCGTCATGGCGTCCTTTTCCCACCGCGACTCACGCCCCATGTCCATGCCGGAAGTCTCGCATCACGGTCAAGCTCTGGAACCCGAATCAAACAGCATTTTGCCCCGATCAGCCCGGGCGCTCCTATCAGTGGGGATGACTTCTCAAGTCCTGATCGGTGCGGCCGATCTGGCGGCCTGCTCGATCTTCGCGCAGTGGGCAGCGCGGGCATCCTCATCGATCCGCTGCTCGTGTTCGGCGCGCAGCCCGGTCCGGCCGTCGAGGCCCTCGCGCAGGATGTCGGCGTGCCCGGCATGCCGGATGGTCTCGCCGAGGACGTGGACCATGATGGCGAACAGGTTGGTGTCGGGATGGGGCTCCGGCCACCACGGCACGTGGCCGGGGGCGTCGAGGGGAAGCTCGTCGATCGTCGCATCCGAGTGTTCCCACGTGCGCCGGTAGAACTCGATGATCTGATCGCGCGTCTCATCCGCGGTCACCCACACGTCGCTGCCGTCGTGGTCCTGCCACCGGGGCAGCGGCTCCGGCGAAGGGCGGTCGAAAACCTCGCCGAAGTACCTGGCCTCGACACTGGCGACGTGTTTGACCAGGCCGAGGAGGTTGGTCCCCGTCGCTGTCAACGGCCGGCGGGCGTCGTATTCGGACAAGCCGTCGAGCTTCCAGAGCAGCGCCACGCGGTCCCGCCGCAGTCTCCTGTGCAGGCTACTCTTCGCGAATTCGTCGATCATGCGGCATGAGCCTGCCATGGGCTGCTCGTGGCCTCAAGGTCCTCCACGTCCGGCTGAGGTCGCGGAGACGCTCATCTCGTCGCCGATCACCAGGCCCGCCCGGACTTCAGACCGCAGGATCGAGCCGTACCGGTCGCGATGGGTTCGAGATGGATTGTCTCTCCGTACGGGATGCCACTGACACACTTATTGGTCTATACCTTGACTGGATCATGCCAAGCCGTTTCAGTGTGGTCACACCCCCATCACGGTCGTGACCGGACGCTGCGCACTTCAGTCCGGGCGGCCGTTGCGCGTATTGGAGTGATCGCGTGCTCAGACATCGCATCGTGAGAACGCTCATGACCCTGCTGCTGGTGACGGGCCTTGCCGCCGCGGTCTTCGCTCCGGCGGCCTCGGCCGCCCCCGCGAAGACCGCCGCCGGGCCGTGCGACACGGCGGGCAACTGGCAGGCGGGCGCCTGGTACCCGGCAGGCACCGTCGTCCGCTTCAACGGCGGCTACTACATCGCCGAACACGACAATCCGGGCTACGACCCGACGATCAGCACGTGGTACTGGGACCCCTACAACTGTGGCGGCGGCAACCCGCCCACCACGGGCTTCCCCGTCAGCCAGGCGCAGTTCAACCAGATGTTCCCGAACAGGAACGCCTTCTACACCTACAGCGGCCTGGTCTCCGCGCTGAGCGCCTATCCGGCCTTCGCCAACACGGGCAGCACCGAGGTCAAGCGCCGTGAAGCGGCGGCCTTCCTGGCCAACGTCAGCCACGAGACCGGCGGACTCGTCCACATCGTCGAGCAGAACACGGCCAACTACCCGCACTACTGCGACTGGAGCCAGCCCTACGGCTGCCCGGCCGGCCAGTCCGCCTACTACGGCAAGGGCCCCATCCAGCTCAGCTGGAACTTCAACTACAAGGCCGCGGGCGACGCGCTCGGCATCGACCTGCTGAACAACCCCTGGCTCGTCCAGAATGACGCCTCCGTCTCCTGGAAGACCGCCCTCTGGTACTGGAACACCCAGAACGGGCCCGGGTGGATGACCGCGCACAACGCGATCGTCAACAACCAGGGCTTCGGTCACACGATCCGCGCCATCAACGGCAGCATCGAATGCAACGGCGGTAATCCCGCCCAGGTACAGAGCCGCATCTCGAAGTTCCAGCAGTTCACCCAGATTCTGGGCACCACACCAGGTTCCAACCTGAGCTGCTGACACCCACGCAGCCACCGCGCCACATTGCCGGACACGGCCCCGCAACACCAACTGCAGCACGCACGTGTTGCGGGGCCGTGCCGGCAACGCACAGGGTCGGTCTGCCGCGCTGAGCGCGCCAGGAGGAGCGGGCTACGGCTCCGGCCGGGGCTGCCGCGCAGTCCCCCTCGCCCGCCGGATCTCAGGCGTCCCGCACACCTCCGGAGGCGGCCGTCAGCTCGGCCAGCTTCTGGAACTCCCCCAGGTCATAGTTGGCCAGCGCGGAATCGAGGTTCGTCAGGGCGCCGAGGTGCTCGACAAACCCTTGGGGGTCGTACTCGATCTGCAGAGCGATACGACTCGTGGCGTCGTCGATCCGGTGGAACGTGACCACTCCCGCGTGGTGGACGCCCTCGGTCGTCTTCCACGCGATGCGGTTCTCCGTCACGACCTCGGTGAGTTCCGCGACGAAGTTCCTGTCCGCGCCGGGCAGAGAGAGCTGCCAGGCGAATCGCCGCTCATCGATCGGGTCCACGCGCTGGACGTGGCTGAGGAACCTCGGCCACTGCGTGACATCGCACCACAGCGCCCAGGTGACCGCCACGGGGGCCTTGACATCGACTGTTTCGACCAGAGAGGAGGACATGAGCGACCACCGTTCCTTCTACGTTCCTTCTGCGAGTACAACGTCGCCCTCTCGTACCCCGCAGACCGCTCCTCAACAGCCCTCGTTCCTCACCGTGGCCACGACGCCGCGGAACCGGATACACGTCCGCGAGGTCGTGGGTCCTGGAGGCCGACACCCGTGCACGCCGCCTCTACGACACTTGAGGGGTTCGTCGACGGCTCGACCTGGGCTGCGGCTACGGGTTACGGGTTACGGCAGCTCGCGGTTCCGCAGTGAGGCGACCGTGCCGACCGCGGTCATCAACGAGTGGCTGTGGTCCGATCGAGGACCGCCCAGGGTGCGTTTCGAAAGTGGATCAAGCTAGTGTGCCCCGATGACAGAGACGCAACGCCGCCGCGATGTAGGCCCACCTGGCAGCGACTCCGATGAGAAGTCGACATTGCTCACGTTCTTGAACTACCTCCGTGAAGCAGTGGTTGCGAAGGCGCAGGGCCTTGACGACAGGCATGGGCGAACGCCCGGGGTGCCTTCTGGCACCAGCGTTTTCGGCCTGGTCAAGCACCTGACGGCGGCGGAGCTCTACTGGTTCGCCTGGGCCTTCGAGGGTGCCGATGTCGAGCATCCGGATTTCAGCATGGATCTCACCCAGGCTGACACGGTGGACAGTCTGCTCGCTGCCTACCTCGTTGCCATTGAACGGTCCAACGAGATCATCAAGCGTTGTGACAACTTGAACCATCCGTGTGCTCGGGCGGCAGGCACGGCGGGTGCTGTGCGACCGATGCGGTGGGTGCTGGTGCACATGATCGAAGAGACGGCTCGCCATGCAGGCCACGCCGACATCCTTCGTGAGCAGGCTGACGGTTCCATCGGCAGGTAACGCGCTACTGCGCTCGATTCCAGGTGCTTCACGAACGGCAGGCGCATGCGGATGACAGCCACTCGTTGATGGCCGCGATGAGGACAGTTGCCTCAGAGCGGACAGCGAGTTCGGCGTATCTCGTCGTCACCGCACGGTGCCTGTTGAGGCGGTCGGCCCGCTCTTGCCGTGGCCGGGTGCGGGGCCTTCCGGCCCCGAGCTGGGGCACTTCTGCAGGTCACCCCGCTTCCGGGCCCCGGCTGCATGCTGATGGGCACGGCACACCGTGGAGTCGACGCTCAGCTCCCACGTGATCGCACTCTTCGCATCAGCCAGGGAATGGAGCCGGGTAGGGACCCGGTGCCAGGTGCCGGCCCGCTGCCATCGGCGGAACAGGTCGTAGATCCGGCCCCACGGCCCGTGCTCAACGGGGACGTCCCGCCACGGAACCCCCGTCCGGACGCGGAACCGTATGCCGTCAACCAGCTGTCGCCGGGGCCAGATGGCAGCCGTCCCGCCTTCGTCCCCTCGGCAACAACGGTTCCAGCACCGAGCACTGTTCATCCGTGAGATCTCTCCGCGCCATGAACCACCATCATCCATCGCTCAAGATTCACTTTCGACACGCCCTAGACCAGCCACTTCCCGTCGCGCATCAGGGTCCGTCCGGTCATCTCGGCGACCGTTCCCCACGCCTGGAGCACCTGCGGGGTGACCCGGAAGAAGACGTACGAGGGGTGGTCCTTGCGAGGGTCCCAGCCGTCCTTGGCGGCGAAGGCGTCGCCGACCTCGGTCGGAAGCTCCTCGCGGGTCAGCATGCGCGCGGTGCCGTGGATCAGGACCACATCCCGGCTGTGGCCGCAGCTGAGCCGGACCCGGCCCGAGGAGCACAGGTTGCGACCCGTCGGGTTGGTGTCGCGGGTGGACAGCCACACCGCCTCGCCGTCCCACCAAAAGGCCAGCGGGACCATGCAGGGCTCGCCGGTCGCATCGGCCGTGGCGACCCATACGTCGTTGTCCCGCAGGAGCCATTCAAGCGCCTCGCGCTTGCGCTGCTCCGGGCTACGGGGGCCGCCGGGATGAGAGTCAACTGCCGTCATGCGGTGAGGTTATGGCGTGCGGCGGCCCGCCGCATCAGGCCGCGGACCTACGTCGCACGACGGAGGGGCCGCCCGCGTACCGGGCGTACTCGAACAGCCCGACGGAGCAGCGGGCGTGGCAGGCAGGGTCAGTCACCGCTGTCCACGCCGCGAGGCCGCGGGCAGCGTCAGGAAGCCGGCGCGTCGCCCTCGCTGGGCACATGGCTGAGGTCGACCACGCAAAAGACGTTGCCGTCCGGGTCGGCGAGGACGACGAAGTCGGGGTCGGGCGGGTACAGGGTCCAGTCGACGGTCCGTGCGCCGAGCCCGACCAGCCGCTGGACCTCCCGGTGCTGTTCCTCGGCCGAGTCCACGAAGAGGTCGAGGTGCAGGCGCGGGCGTGGCTCGGCCGGGGAGGTGCTGTGCATCAGGGCGAGAGCTCGGCCGGAGCCGTCACGATGATTGAGGGTTCGCCATGCTTCACTCTGCCACTCCGACGTGACGACCAGGTTCAACGCTTCCGTCCAGAAGGCCACCGCGCGAGGAACATCAGTAACACCGAGGACAGGAAATCCGAGTCTCAGCATGAGAGCGAGCCTAAGCCGCGTCGTCGGAACAGTGCATCAGGCGCCCCGCGCAGGCAGGCGGGCCGGGTCGACTTCGATGCGTCTGCGCGTCCGGCCCTCGGCGGGACCCGCGTCCCGAAATCGGCAGCGGCATCGGTCGGGGCCGCAGCCCCGCCAAGGCTCCGAGCGGGCCGGCCGGCTGGAGCAACCGTCCGTGCCGTGTGCCATCGATTGCACGAGAACGCACCCAGCGGGGGAAGAGGCCGCCCTCCTGGCTCCGGCACCCCGGCCAGGCGTAATAATCACTCCATGACGACCCCCGAGCCCAGACCGTCCAGCACCACGGCACTGCCGGTGATCGCTCCCCGCGGGGAGTTCGATCTCGACAACCTCTCGCCTCTCGAGGCACAGATCGAGACGGCGATCGCCGTGAGCCCCGGACTCGTCCTGGACGCCAGCGGCATCACGTTCGCCGACTCGATGTTCCTGCGGCTGATCCTGGCCACCCACCAGCGCACCGACCTGCGCATCGCCGCCCCCTCTCCCACCGTCGCCCGCCTGCTGGGCGTCGTGGGCGCCGACACGTTTCTGCAGGTCCACCCCACTGTCGACGCCGCACGGACCGCCTGACCCGGCCCCCGCAATCCCGGCCTGTCTGAAACACGTGGGGCTGGGTAGGCGGGAGGGGCTACCAGGTCGCGGCCGGCCGCGACACGTGTGGACGGGGGAAATCTCATGGAGCAGTTGATGATGACCGGGTGGGAACGAAGCGAGGGGGCTGCCACGGACACGGTGCGCGGCAGCGCCGGGTACGACATGGCTTCCGGCGAGATCGCGCATGCCCGCGCCTTCGTCAGAGACTTCCTGGACGCCGCGCAGTCGCGGCACGGCCTGAGCGTCTCCGCCCGGGCGGTGGAGATCGCGCAGCTGGTCGTCAGCGAACTGGCCACGAACGTCTGCAAGTACGCGCCCGGCCCCTGCCTGCTGGACCTCGAAACCGACGGTTCTCTGCTGGACATCGCGATGTGGGACTCCGGAGCCGTGCTGCCCGCGGCCTCCTCCGCCGACCCCACCCGCATTGGCCGGCACGGCCTCGAACTCGTCCTCATGGTCTGCCAGAGCTTCGCCGTCCACCGCGAACCGGTCGGCAAGCGCATCCGCGTCCAGATCCCCCTCCACGACAGCCCGGCCGCCTCAAGCGCCTGGTAGAACCTGGCCGGGGCAGGCCCCGTGGCGCGACCGCGTACCGCCCGGGCGTTGCCGCCCTTGGCCGCGGAGGAAGCCGCACCGCTGCCGACGCCGCCCGGGCGGCGGTCCTGAGGGTCTCACCGAGGTCACCGCTGATCGAGGAACGAGCCTCGGCGGATCCGCACTTCTCGGGCGGGGCGGAACCGACCATCAGGTCGGGGCGATCCCCCGAGCCTGCCGGGCAGGAGTCCGCGGGCACATCGGCCTTGCCCGACCGGCGGCCGACCAATGGCCCCGGCTACCGGCTACCGGCTACCGGCTACCGGCCACATCAGCCTCTTGATCCAGACCTCTTGACGATTGGTCTAGGCCTTCTTAGGGTCACGGCAACGCTGCGGGCGTGCCGAGGACTGACACCACGCTCTCAGGGCCGCGCAGGGTCTACGGGCCAGGGGTCTCCCCTGCCCTCCGAACCTCACCCGAGGAGCATCCTTGAGCACTGAAGCACGATGGCGCCGCACCAGATCGCCGCAGAGCATGATCGCGAACTGGCGGTCCAAGACCATCGCAGGCGCTGCCGCGCTGCTCCTCCCGTTGGCCGCCACGGTCGGTCTCGCCTCTCCCGCGGAAGCCGCCGCCTCGGCCACCGCGACGTACGCCAAGGCCTCCGACTGGGGCTCCGGCTTCGAGGGCAAGTGGACGGTGAAGAACACCGGCACCACCACGCTCACCTCCTGGACCGTCGAGTGGGACTTCCCGGCGGGCACCAAGGTCACCTCCGCCTGGGACGCCACCGTCACCAACTCGGCCAACCACTGGACCGCCAAGAACCTCGGCTGGAACGGCACCCTGGCCCCCGGTGCGTCCGTCTCCTTCGGCTTCAACGGCTCCGGCTCCGGCGCCCCCACCGGCTGTAAACTCAACGGCGCCTCGTGCGACGGCGGCTCCACCGATCCCGGTGACAACGCGCCCTCCGCTCCCGGCAAGCCCACCGCGAGCGACATCACCAACACGTCGGTCAAGCTGAGCTGGTCCACCGCGACGGACGACAAGGGCATCAAGAACTACGATGTCCTGCGCGACAACGCCAAGGTCGCCACGGTCACCGGTACCACGTACACCAACACCGGACTGACCGCCGGCACGGACTACAGCTACACCGTGGTCGCCCGCGACACCGCCGACCGGACGGGCCCGGCCTCCGCCCCCACCGCTGTCCGCACCACCGGCGGCGGTGGCGGCGAGAACCCCGGCGGCAGCGGCAAGATCAATCTGGGCTACTTCACCAACTGGGGCCCCTACACGGTCAAGAACCTGGTGACGTCGGGCTCCGCGCCGAAGATCACACACATCAACTACGCCTTCGGCAACGTGCAGAACGGCAAGTGCACCGTCGGTGACGCCTATGAGGACTACGAGAAGTCCTATTCCGCCGACCAGTCGGTCGACGGCAAGGCAGACACCTGGGACCAGCCGCTGCGCGGTCACTTCAACCAGCTGCGCAAGCTGAAGGCGCAGTATCCGCACATCAAGGTGCTGTGGTCCTTCGGCGGCTGGACCTGGTCCGGCGGCTTCGGCCAGGCCGTCCAGAACCCGACCGCTTTCGCACAGTCCTGCTACGACCTCGTCGAGGACCCGCGCTGGGCCGACGTCTTCGACGGCATCGACCTCGACTGGGAGTACCCCAACGCCTGCGGCCTGACCTGCGACACCAGCGGCCCGGCCTCGATCAAGAACATGATGCAGGCCATGCGCGCCACGTTCGGCCCGACCAACCTGCTCACCGCGGCCATCACCGCCGACGGTTCCAACGGCGGCAAGCTCGACGCGGCCGACTACGGCGGCGCGGCGCAGTACATCAACTGGTACGACGTCATGACGTACGACTACTTCGGCGCCTGGGCAGCACAGGGTCCGACAGCCCCGCACTCGCCGCTGACCTCGTACTCCGGCATCCCCGCGCAGGGCTTCAACTCGGCGGACGCGATCGCCAAGCTGAAGGCCAAGGGGGTTCCGGCCTCCAAGCTGCTGCTCGGTATCGGCTTCTACGGCCGCGGCTGGACCGGCGTCACCCAGTCCGCCCCCGGCGGCAGCGCCACCGGCCCGGCGGCCGGCGTCGAACCGGGCAACCAGTACTACAAGGTCCTCAAGAACACCTGCCCGGCCACCGGAACGATCGCCGGAACGGCGTACGCCCACTGTGGCACCGACTGGTGGAGCTACGACACCCCTGCCACCGTCGGCTCCAAGATGACATGGGTCAAGAACCAGGGCCTCGGCGGCGCGTTCTTCTGGGAGTTCAACGGCGACACCGTCAACGGCGAACTCGTGAGCGCCATCAGCAACGGTCTGAAGTAGGCAGCGTTACGTCCATCGAGCCCGCCCGCCACGAAGGTGGCGGGCGGGCCGCTCGGTTGAAGGGCGCGCGGCTCCGGCTGGGCCTCGGCCTAGCCCTGGAGGGCAAGGCCGTCGACCGGGCCGGACAGGGCTTCCTTGTAGAAAGCCGATGCCTCATCGACCAGAACTTCGTCCTTGCCCTCGCTCAGGGCGGTCACCACCTGGCGGGCGACCTCGCGCGGATCGTTCTTCGGCACATCGATTGCCTTGACCATGTCGGTGTCCGTGTAGCCGAGGTGGACTCCGACCACCTGGGTTCCCTGCTGCCGCAGATCGAGGCGCAGCGAGTTGGTCATCGACCACAGAGCGGCCTTGCTCACACCGTAGGCACCTGCCCCCGCGGCCCAGGAGACCACGGAATGTACGTTGACCAAGGCGCCCCCTCCGTTGCGTGCGAGGGTCGGGGCGAAGGCCTGAGCTATCCGCAGCGGTCCGAGGACGTTGATGTCGAACAGGGCCGCCACCTCGGTGATGTCATTCTCCAGAAGACTGCCGATGACGACTCCACCCGCGTTGTTGATCACGATGTCCAGGTCGGGCACCGACTCCACGAGACGGGCGACGGACGTGTCGTCGGTGACTTCCAGCGGCAGTGGCACGACGCGCGGGTCGTTCTCGGCTGCCGGCCGGCGTGCGGTGACGTAGACCGTGGCCGCCCCCGCGTCGAGGAATTCCTGAGCGAACGCCCGCCCGAGTCCCCTCTGCCCACCCGTGACGAGAACTCGTGCACCCTTGATCTTCGTCATGATCTCCCTGTCCGAGTACGTAGCAGCAATGAAATCGAGGGGGGCCGGGCTCTCACCCTTGATCCGCCCTGCTCAGGCCCCCGTTTCGTCCTGGGCTTCTCTGCCCGACCTCGACTGTTCATACATTCGGAAACCGGCAACACCGACTCGCGGGGTTGGTTCTCGGCCTCGTATCGCCGGCCCTGAAACAGTCGCCAAGAGGAGAGAAGGGCTTCTCTCAGTCCCATTCCGGGATGGATCGGGCACTGAAGTCGGCTTGTTCTGAATCGTTTATGCGCCCCGGCATTCCTCTCTGACGTCTCGCGGTCCTCAGGCAATCCCGGTGGTGGGTGGGCGCGCGACGTTCGCCGGGTCCGGCGGCGGGGACGTTGCCGGTCAGTCCAGGACCTCCACGTATCCGTCGGTTCCGTGCACGCGGATCCGCTGTCCGTCCCGGATCTGCCGGGTGGCCCGTTCCACGCCCACGACGGCGGGAAGTCCGTACTCCCGGGCGATCACCGCGCCATGGGTCATCAGGCCGCCGACCTCCGTCACCAGTCCCGCGATGCCGACGAACAGCGGCGACCAGCTGGGGTCCGTGAAGGTCGTGACCAGGATGTCGCCGGCTTCCAGGTCGGCCTCCGCCATGTCGAGGACGACGCGGGCCCTTCCCTCGACGGTCCCGGTGCTGACCGGCAGGCCGGTCAGCGCGCCGGCCGGCACGTCGTCGCGTCGGTACGCGCCGACCAACGCCTCACCGTCCGAGGTGAGGACCCGGGGCGTCGGAAGTGCCTGGTACGAACGGAACGTCTCCTTGCGCTGCCGGATGAGCCGCTCGTCCACCCGGTTCGCGCACACGGCCTCGTGGAATTCCTGGAACGTCAGGTAGAAGGCGTCCTCCTTCTCCCGAAGGACGCCTGCCCGCACGAGCCGCTCGGCCTCTGTCAAAAGGGCCCGCTTGTAGACGAAATAGCGGCTGATGATGTCGTACTTGGGGTATTCCCGGTATCCGATGAAGGTTCTGACGCGGTCGATCATCCGTCGGGTCTCGTCGGCCTTCTGCTCCCCGTCCGGGAGGGTCCGCAACCGTGACAGCACGTCCTGTTCCTTCTGCCGCGCCTTGCGTCGCCCCTCCTCGAAGCGCCGCCCGGCCGCGCCCGGCCCGAAGTTCCGCACGTTGTCGAGGATCACTGGCACGAGCGTGGTGGGCTGCTCGCGCCATCGTGGCCTGGTGATGTCGATCTCGCCGACGCAGCGCATCCCGTACCGGTCGAGGTAGGCCTCGATGGCGTCGCGTGCTTCCCCACCGCCCGGGACCCTCGCCAGGTCCTCCAGGAACGTCGCGTCCCGGCCGGGCTCGACGTCCCGCAGGAAGGCCAGCACCTCCGGCCTCGGCCGGATCACGTCCGCGACGTCGAGCAGCGCCAGGCCCATCTGCGACGTGACGTTGTCGGGAGCGGACAGCGTCAGCGTGTCCGCCGCGTTCTTCTCGCCCAGCCACTCCCCCAGCATGTCGTTGAGCCACCACGTGGCATCCATCCCCGCCATGATCGCCCGCATGCTCAGCGGATCGGCCAGGATCCGCCTGTGCTCCTCGAAGGCGTCCTCCAGCAGGAAGGCGAACAGTGCCGGCCCGGTTCTCGTCCGGATGTCACGCTCCAGGGCGGCGACGGACGCGCGACTGCGCTCGACCAGCTCGGTGACCACGGCCGGGTCCGTCGCGATCGGGTCGGGCGCACCGGCGGACGGCGGCCCGCCTGGAGCCGGGTCCGGGAGGGAGGGGACGAAGCCGTCGCGTGCGAGGACGGTCTCCAGGGCGTCCCTGACCAGCGGATCGCCCTTCCCCATGACGTCGAGCAGGCCGTCGCGGCTCGTGGGCGAGGCCAGCCGCCGGGTGACATCGACGAACAGTCTCCCGCCCGCCTCGACCATCGGCACCATGGCCGTCAGCTGCCACATCGAGAACCCGAGGGGTTTCATCGGGTCGGTCATCATCTGCTGGTGGCCGACCGAGACGTAGACGTGGTTCTCCTCGATGCCGCTCTCCTGGGCGGGTACGGGGAAGAGCGTCGTGATCGGCCGGCTCTGCACGATCCGGAAGCCATCGTCGACCAGGCACCATTCGATGTCCTGCGGGCGGCCGAAGTGCGCTTCGATCCGCCGGCCGAGCTCCACCAGCCGGACGGCCTGCGCGTCCGTCAGCGCGGGCAGCTCCCGCTCCCGCGGGTCGAGGACCACGTCCCGCGTACCGCCGGTCGGCACCGCGAGCACGGCTCGCTCCTTGGCGGCGATCGTCCTGGTGACGACCTCGCCATTACGCACCCTGAAGACGTCCGGGTTCACCAGCCCGGAGACCAGAGCCTCGCCGAGGCCGAAGCCGGCGTCCACGGTGGCGACCTCGCGGTTGCCCGTGACGGGGTCCGCCGTGAACAGGACGCCGGCAGCGTGCGGGAACACCATCTGCTGCACGACCACGCCCATGTGGACCGCACGATGGTCGATGCCGTTGCGCTGTCGGTAGATCACGGCCCGCTCGGTGAACATCGACGCCCAGCACCGGCTGATGTGTCGCAGGACCGCGGCCGGCCCCATGATGTTCAGGTATGTGTCCTGCTGGCCGGCGAAGGAGGCGGTCGGCAGGTCCTCCGCCGTCGCGCTGGACCGGACGGCGTACGCGGCCTGCTCACCGAACCGCGTCAGCGCTCGGGTGATCGCCGCCGCGACGTCGCCGGGGACGGGGGTCTCCTCGATGGTGCGGCGGATCCGGGCGCTGAGCGTGCGGATCGTCTCCCGGTCGTCCGGCGTCGAGTGCGACAGCTCATCGAGCTGTTCGCGGATCGACGGCACGTCCGCCACGGCCCGCCGGAAGGCGTCCGTCGTCACGCAGAAGCCGGCCGGCACGCCGATGCCGTCGATCCGCGACAGTGCGCCCAGATGCGCACCCTTGCCGCCGACGGTCTCCGCCCACGTCTCGTCGACCTCTCGGAGGTCCACCGCGTACTCGTCCGTCGTCGCGAAACCTCCCGGGCGGCCGTGTCCCGTCGCGCCGCGGGGGTCGGAGGCCATACCCGTACCCCGCCCTGGGTCGAAGTCGAAGTCGGAAATGTTGTCGGGCACGTACGTATTCCTCGCTGTCTTCCTGAGCTTGTGATGCCGCGGCTGGTGACGTCGAGGGACGATTCTGCGCCGCCACCCGGGCCTTGCCGCAAGCCCCCAGGTGGGCTATAAGTTGAGAGTGGCAAGGAGACCTCTCTCCTTGCCTTTCTGTTTTCCCGTGGCTCGGGAAGACGGCAGTCGCGCCGGGAACACGTGGGCGGTCCTTCTCGTTCGACCTCAGGCCCACTGCCGCAATCCGTGAATCCGGGAGACTCGCCTTGCCCGACACTTCTGCCACCGACGCCGTGCATCCGCTCCCGTCGCCCGCCGCACAGGCGGAGCGCCTGATCGAGCTCGGCGTGCACGAGGTCGCGGGGATCTCCCCCGAGGACATCCGCGCCTTCGCCCGGAAGGGCGGCGACGGCGTGCTGCTCGTCGTCCACCCGGACCGTGCCCCTGCCTCCGCCCTCGCGCCTCTGCTGCTGCGTGCCGGCAAGCCCGGCTTCGTCGTCATCGACATGCCCGACGTCGACAGCTTCACGCCCAGCGCCGTCGAACTTCCCGACGCGCCTCTCTATTTCGTCGCCGGGCTCGATCGCGGCGACCAGATGGCCAACTGGAGCCCGGAGGAGGCGCTGCCCGCCCTCGACGGTGAGGGCCGCACACCCTTGGTGCTCACCGAGGGCATTCACTGGGTGCTGCAGCAGCCCGCGGTGCTCGAACGGAACCGCTGCTTCATGACCATCGGCTCCCGGCTGCGCAAAGCGAACGGAACGCTGGACGCGCGCACCCCGGCGATCTGGATCAGCAACGGCACCGGGCGTGACGGCCGGGAGCGGCGCGACACTCCCAAGGTCGGCTGGTGCTGGTGGGGCAACCGCCACACGTGGCTGGGGTTCGCTTCCGCCGCGGGCCGCGAGGGCCCGTAGCACTCACCCGTTCCGCTCCAGGGCCTCATGGGCCGGACCCGCATGCCGCGGGTCCGGCCCATGGCCGTTTCGAGTGTTCCTGATAGTCAGCCAGATGCCGTGCACCACAGGGGGTTTGGCCACTTTGCATCAACACCTGCGAACTTTGAACACTGTGGTGACGAAGTATGGACGCCGCCGGGAGAAGCCTCCTACTGTTCTCGGCGCAGCCACCGGAGCCGCTGTCCGGACCGAGGGCTGCTCGACCGCACGAGCCGAACGTTCACCCCCGGGCGCCGGGTGGCCCCACCCACCGCCGCGACGCGCCCCTCGCTGCGAGGGGCCAGGAGGAAGAATGCATCCACGGCCGCTCCACCGTTGCCGCAGACATCTCACCGGTCTGCTGGTCTCCGCCTTTCTCGTCGGCGCCTTCTCGGCCTCGCCGGCCACCGCCGCGCCGGCGCCGAGACCGCAGGACGAACTCCCCCCGCAGGAGCCGGGCGTCACCCTGCGCGTCTTCGACGTGCAGGTTCCCCTCGACGAGTTGTGCGACATCAAGACCGGACAGACCCCGAACGTCGACAAGTTGATGCCCGCCATCGACTGGAGCTCGACGGACGACTTCGGCTTCGGCGACCACTTCGTCTCCGAGGTCACCGCCAACCTCACCGTTCCCGAGGACGGTGCGTACGCCTTCCGGCTGACCAGCGACGACGGTTCGCGGCTGCGGATCAACGACTCCACCGTCATCGATCACGACGGGCTGCACGGCGCGGAGCCCAAGGACGGGTCGGTCGAGCTGACGCAAGGTCCCCATGCGCTGCGGATCGACCACTTCGACCGCACCGGCGGCCAGCAGGTCACCCTGGAGTGGAAGCCGCCCGGCGCCGGGGACTTCGCCGTCGTGCCGAACTCCGTGCTGAGCACCGACGCCGACGTCGTACGGGTGACGGCGCCGGGCCGCAAGGAGTGCGAGGGCGCCCTCGACTCCCCCGGCGACGGACTGCCCCTGACCGGGACGCACCCGGACTACGCGCTCACCGATCTGCGCCCCGCGGGCTTCGAACCGCAGGTCACCGCGATGGACTGGCTGCCCGACGGCCGGCTCGCCGTGACCACCTGGGGCGGCACGGACAACACGACCGGCGAGGTCTACCTCCTCGACAACGTCCAGGGCGAGACCGATCCGGAGAAGGTGACCGCCAAGAAGGTGGCCGACGGGCTCAAGGAGCCCATGGGCATCAAGGCGGTCGACGGCAAGCTGTACGTGTCCCAGAAGCACGAACTCACCGAGCTGACCGACGCCGACGGCGACGACGTGACCGATGAACGGCGGACGGTGGCGACCTGGCCGTACGGCGGGAACTTCCACGAGTTCGCCTTCGGCCTGCTCTACCGGGACGGCTACTTCTACCTGAACCTGTCCGTGGCGATCGACCTGGGCGGGGCGACGACCGACCCGCAGCCCGCACCGGACCGCGGGTCCACCATCAAGGTGAACAAGGAGACCGGGAAGGTCGACTACATCGCCGGGGGCCTGCGTACGCCCAACGGCATCGGCTGGGGCCCCGAGGGTGACATGTTCGTCCTCGACAACCAGGGCGGCTGGCTGCCGTCCTCGAAGCTGGTCCACATCAAGCAGGACCGCTTCTTCAACCACTACACCAATCCGTCGGGCCCCTTCGACGCGCAGCCGGTCACCAAGCCGGTGCTGTGGCTGCCGCAGAACGAGATAGCCAACTCTCCCAGCACACCTCTGCAGTTGACCGAGGGACGGTTCGCCGGGCAGATGCTGTTCGGGGATGTCACGTACGGCGGCATCCAGCGCGCGTATCTGGAGAAGGTCGACGGCGAGTACCAGGGGGCGGTCTTCCGCTTCACGCAGGGCCTGGAGGCGGGCGTCAACCGGATCAGCATGGGGCCGGACGGCGCGATCTACGCCGGCGGCCTCGGCGCGGGCGGCAACTGGGGCCAGGAGGGCAAGCTGACCTACGGGCTCCAGAAGCTCTCCCCCAGCGGTGACAAGGCCTTCGACATGCTGGCCATGCGCGCCAAGCCGGGCGGTTTCGAACTGGAGTACACCGAGCCGATCTCCGAGGAGACGGCGGCGAAGCTCGCCGAGAGCTACCGGGTCGAGCAGTGGACGTACGCCCCGACCCCGGCCTACGGCGGCCCGAAGATCGACGAGGAATCCCTCGATGTCGGCGAGGCCACCCTCTCCGAGGACCGCAAGAAGGTCACGCTGACCATCCCCGGGCTCAAGGCGAACCGTGTGGTCCACCTCCGCTCGCCGCGCCCCTTCAGCTCCGCCGACGGCACGGAGCTGTGGAACACGGAAGCCTGGTACACCCTCAACTCGATGCCCGGCGACCAGCCCCCGGCCACCCAGTACGAGGCGGAGGAGGCCACCCTCACCGGGGGCGCGGGCTTCGACACCGAGCACGTGGGCTACTCGGGCGGCGGTTTCGTCGACAACTTCGGCGAGGAGGGCGCGGCGGTCACGTTCGACGTGGAGGCCGGGAAGGCGGGCCCGCACGACGTGGGCCTGCGCTACTCCAACGGGCCGGATCCGGCGCCCGGCACCAAGACGGTGAGCGTCCACGTCAACGGCGAGAAGGTCCGCCAGACCGAGCTGCTCTCCACCACCGACTGGAAGACCTGGTCGACGGGGACGGAACAGCTGGAGCTGCGCGAGGGCCGCAACACGATCACGTACTCCTACTACAGCGGAGACACCGGTCATGTGAACCTGGACATGATCACCGTTCATCCGAAGGGCGCCCGCGTCCAGCTCTTCGACGGCACGGACCAGGCGGCCTGGCAGCACCCGGACGGCCGCACGCCCGAATGGCCGGTGAGCGGCGGGGAGATGGAGGTCGCCGGCGGGGACCTGCGGACCAAGCAGGGCTTCGAGGACTTCCGCGCGCACGTGGAGTTCCGGCTGCCGAACCTCCCGCCGGACGTGACCGGCCAGGACCGTGCCAACAGCGGTGTGTACCTGCAGGATCGGTACGAGGTGCAGATCCTGGACTCGTTCGGTGACACCACGCCCGCCGACAACGAGGCCGGGGCGATCTACACGAAGAAGGCCCCGGACGTGAACGCTGCCACGGCCCCGGAGACCTGGCAGACGTACGACATCACCTTCCGCGCCGCCCGCTTCGACGCCTCGGGGGCGAAGACGGAGGACGCCCGGGTCACCGTGGTGTGGAACGGCGTCACCGTCCACGACGACGTGGCGATCGACGGCGCGACCGGCGGCGGAGCGGCCGAGGGTCCGACGGCCGGGGCGATCAGGCTTCAGGACCACGGAAGCAAGATCCGCTTTCGCAATGTGTGGGTCGAGCCGCTGACCTAGGGCCGCCCGACGCGCAGGTTCCGGGGTGGCAGCGTCCGGCTGTCGCCCCGGAACCGTACGACGACGAGAGCACCGACACGGATCGGTCCCGGGTGTCTCCGCCCACCACGCGAGCCCCGCCCGCCCTGCCCCACCGGGTGGATCCCCGGCAGGGTCTGAGGGACGGCGATTACGCGGTCCTCGACACCTGGCTTGGCTGCCCCGTGGTCGCGAAGCGTCTCCCGTCCCCCGCCCGGGCTTCGTCCCGAAGCCGGTCAGGCCGCGCTTCTCCGGCAGGAGAGGACCACCAGGAACGGCCACAGGGCCTGCAGGAACGTCACGACGCGTTCGGCGACGCCGGGGGCTCTGCCGGTCTGCAGCTCCGCCAGGAACCACAGAGCGCTCGCGAACATCAACGCGCTCGCGGCAAGCGACACATCGAGTCTCAGCCCCCACGGCGCCGGTCCGCGGCCCCGGACGGCGGCCAGAGGCGGCCACGCGGCCAGCAGCACCAGGCCCGCGGTGGCCACCGCCCCGTGCTCCAGCGCCCCGCCGCTGTTCGGGACCGGCACCAAGGTCAGGGCCAGTGCGGAGAGTCCGCCGCCGGCCAGCGCCACCCGCCCCGCGAGCGCCGCCTGCCGGAGCACGTGCGCCGTCAACACGTAACTCGTTCCCAGCACGAGCAGCGTCCCCGTCATCAGCCAGTAACTGGTGGCGCCGTAGGAGGCCAGCACGCTCAGGGTCTGCGACGCGGGGTCGTACGCCGGTCCTTGGCGCTGCTGAGCAATCATCCAGGAGCCGACCAGGAGGAAGGGGGCACATCCGGAGGAGACCAAGGCCCACCAGGGAGCAGATCGCATCGAGTCAGCATAAATGTGGGTATCTTGCTATCTGCTGATCTCCGCTTCTCCGGCCGACCGCGCCGTCGGCCGCCTGTGCGGTCTGCGCGTCGCGGCCGGCCCCGGGGGCGGCGGGCGGGGAGCCGCCGGGGGTAGCGTCGGAACCCCGTGGTGAGGAGGCAGCAGTTGAACGGCACCGCCCGGATCGATGTGAGCCGCGAGCAGGTCCTGCGCTACCGCGTGGCGGCCCACGGGTTCGACCGCGCATCCCGCGCGCCCGAGGTCCTGGCCCTGGGCGTCCAGGACACTCCGTACGGCTCCGCCCCGGTGGCGCTCGCCGCGAGGGGCGCCTCCTCCGGTGGCCTGGAGCGCGTCTGGTCCATGCGCGGCGCGCCGCATCTGCACCGGCGTGCGGAGCTGGCGACGCTGGCCCGGGCCCTGTGGCCGCTCGACGACGCCGACGCCACCGCCCGGATCAGCACCTCGGCGATCAAGGAGGGGGCGAAGCTCGGGCTGGCGGCCTACCGCGTCACGGCGGAGGCCTTTCGCCGGACGGTCGTCGAGCCGATGGGGAAGGGCGTGGTCAGCACGGCGGTGAGTGCGGCGGTGCCGGAGTCGCTGACGTACTGGTGCGCCCCGTGCGGGGCTCGACACATCTCCGGTCTGCTGTTCCAGCAGGCCGGGCTCTTCGGGTCGGTGCGGGTCGGCACGGACCGGGGGAAGACGGTTCTCTCGCCGCTCGGCTCCCCGTTCCCGGTGCCGGACGCGGCGGCGGGGACGGGGGACCTCATCGGCGCCTGTCTGCGCTTCCTCGGTCCGGCCGGCCGCGCCGAGGTGGCCGCGTTCCTCGGGACACGGCCGACCGCGATCCGGTCGGCATGGCCGGACGGGCTCGTCGAGGTCGCGGTGGACGGTGTGCCGGCCTGGCTCCCGGAGTCCGAGGCGGACGCGTTGCGCGGGGCGCCGCGCACCGATGCCGTACGGCTGCTCCCGCCGGGCGATCCCTACCTCCAGGCGGGGGACCGCTCGCTGTTGCTGCCCGAGAGGGCCCGGCAGAAGGAGCTGTGGCGGGCCGTCGGCGGGCCGGGGGCCGTGCTCGCCGGTTCGGAGATCGTCGGCACGTGGCGTGTTCGGGGCTCGGGTCGGCGCGCGGAGGTGACGGTCACGGGGTTCGGAGCGTTGTCGGCCGCGGTGCGCGGGGCCCTGGAGGCCGAGGCGCAGACCGTGGCCGGGGCCCGTGGGGCCGAGGAGGGCATCGTCCGGTTCGCATGACCGGCTGGGGAGCGGGGGCCGGCGTTCAGCGGTCGGTTCCGGCTTTCGCCCGCCGGATGGGCATCATCGTCTCCGCCGCCTCCTGCGCGAGGTGGTCGAGGATCAACCGGTTGACGAGAGCCGCTTTTTCCAGGGGGACCAGGTGGGAAGCCCCGGGGACGACGGCCAGTTCGGCGTCCGGGATCGCGCGGTACAGGGCGGTCGTGTGCTCCAGCGTCATCAGGTCGTCGTCGCCGACCATGACGAGGGTGGGCGCCTGGACGCGGCCAAGATCCTCGGTCGTCAGCGTCGGCTGGGTGCGCCACATGTCGATCACCTTCGCGGCCGCCACCGGCCAGTGGTCCGGTCCGTCCGGTGCCACGGGTTCGTACAGCTCCCGGAAGAAGGCCAGATCGGGCCCGGTGGGCGTCATCGTGTCGAGCATCGACGGGTCGGTGAAGCACTCGGGGCCCGGGCGGAAGTTGGCCCCGACGGCGACGACCTTGCGGACGAGGTCGGGCCGGCCCATGGCGACGAGCAACGCCACCACTCCCCCGTCGCTCCAGCCCACCAGGTGTGCCGGTTCCTGGACGACCGTCTCCAGGAAGGCCACGGTGTCGTCGGCCATGTCCTGGTACGTCAGCGGCCCCGCGACGTCGGCCGTGTGCCCGTGGGCGCGCCGTTCCGGCAAGTGCACGCGGTAGGCGGCGGCGAGGTCGGCGCGCTGGGCGCCCCACGTGTCGTTGGTGCAGAAGCCGCCGTGCAGCAGGACCAGCGGATCGCCGGCCCCCTCGGTCTCGTACCAGGTCCTGACGCCGGGCAGATCCGCGTACTCACCCATCGTCCAGGCCTCCCGGGGCTGTCGTCGTCTCCGTCTGCGGCCAGTCTGCTCGGTGGCATCCGGGGCCGCCACACGAGCCGGCACGGCCCCGGCGGGAGGGCGCGGGCGGAGGGTGACCCGGGGCGTCAGACGTCGCCCGGGTCGCTCCCGCCCCGCACGCGCCGGACGCTCGCCTCCGCGCTGTCGAGCAGCATCTCCAGTGCCGTGGGGTAGGCGCTGTTGTTCATCCTCGCGACCAGCAGCGGCGCGAGGGCGGCGATGTTGGGGTGGGTGCTCGCGGGCAGCCGGGCGTAGGTGGCGCGCCAGACCTGCTCGTCGGCGGCCCGTGCCGCTTCGGGCAGGGCGAGGCTCGCGGCGTCCAGTGCGGCGAACGCGAGTGCCTGGTCGACGAACGCCTGGTAGATGCGTACGACGTCCGGGGCGGGCAGTCCGGTCGACCGCAGGATGCCGAGGACCGCCTCGTCGCCGGCGATCTCGTTGGCACGGCCGCTGACCCGGCTGGCGGTCAGCACCGCGGCCTCCGGGTGGGCCAGGTAGGCGGTGTGGATGCGCAGACCGACCTCGCGCAGGTCCTTCCGCCACTGTCCGGCGGGCCGCCAGCCGCGCATCGCGCGTCCGATCAGTTCGTCGGCGATGGCCAGGGTCAGGTCGTCGATGCCGTGGAAGTAGCGGTAGAGCGTGCTCGGGTCGGCTCCGAGCGCCACGCCCAGGCGTCGCACGGTCAGTCCGTCCCTGCCGTGTTCGTGGAGCATGCGCAGCGCCGTCTCCACGATCAGGCGCTGGGTGACCACCACGCCCTGCCGGGTCGGCCGCCTGCGCCGCCGCCCGTCCTCCGGGACCACTTCCTTCGCCATCGGAGCCTCCTCTTCCGTTCCGGCCCGGACGCGGGTCCGTCGGGACCCGCACCTTACGCCAACAGCGTTGACGTTGCTCAAGGGCGGCCCTTTCATGGACGAATCCAAGGGCACCGGCCGGCACGGCCCAGCTCATCGACGAAAGGCATATCCGTCATGCGCGTACTGCTCGTCGGCGCAGGTGGCGTGGGTACGGCGATCACCAGGATCGCCGCCCGCCGCTCCTTCTTCGACCACATGGTCGTCACCGACTACGACCTCTCCCGGGCCGAGGCGGCCGTGACCGCGCTCGGTGCGGACGGGGACAGGTTCACCGCGCTGCGTGTCGACGCCTCGGATCGGGCGGCGGTCACCGCGCTGATCGCCGAGCAGCGGTGCGACATCCTCGTGAACGCCACCGACCCCCGGTTCGTGATGCCGTTGTTCGACGCGGCGCTGGCCGCCGGGGTCGACTATCTGGACATGGCCATGTCCTTGTCCTCCCCGCATCCGGAGCGCCCGTACGAGGAGTGCGGGGTCAAGCTCGGCGACGGGCAGTTCGAGCGGGCCGCGGCGTGGGAGGAGGCAGGGCGGCTCGCCCTTGTCGGGGTGGGCGTCGAGCCGGGGCTCTCCGACGTCTTCGCCCGTTACGCGGCGGACGAACTGTTCGACGAGATCGAGGAGATCGGCGTCCGGGACGGCGCGAATCTCACCGTCGAGGGCTACGACTTCGCCCCGTCGTTCTCGATCTGGACCACCATCGAGGAGTGCCTGAACCCGCCGGTGGTCTGGGAGAAGGACCGGGGCTGGTTCACCACGGCCCCGTTCAGCGAGCCGGAGGTCTTCGCCTTCCCCGAGGGCATCGGTCCCGTCGAGTGCGTCAACGTCGAGCACGAGGAGGTCCTGCTGATCCCGCGCTGGGTGGAGTCCCGGCGCGTCACCTTCAAGTACGGGCTGGGCGACGAGTTCATCGAGACCCTCAAGACCCTGCACCGGCTCGGCCTCGACCGCACGGACAAGGTGACCGTGCCCGGCGGCGCCGTGTCCCCCCGCGACGTGGTCGCGGCCTGCCTGCCCGATCCGGCCTCCCTCGGCGAGCTGATGCGGGGCAAGACCTGTGCCGGCACCTGGGTGAAGGGCACCAAGGACGGCGCGCCCCGCGAGGTGTACCTCTACCACGTCGTCGACAACCAGTGGTCGATGGGTGAGTACGGCTCCCAGGCCGTGGTCTGGCAGACGGCGATCAACCCGGTGATCGCCCTGGAGCTCGTGGCGAACGGCGCCTGGAGCGGCACGGGGGTGCTCGGCGCCGAGGCCCTGCCCCCGCGCCCGTTCCTCGATCTGCTCATCGCGTACGGGTCCCCGTGGGGCCTGCGCGAGCAGTGACCGGGGGCTCGTTGGCAGCCCGCCGGAAAAGGTCGCCCGGAATAAGCCGCGAAGTTCTCGGGCGACGATGTCGAGAACCCGTATCCGGCTCCGTCCCCGTAGTGAGAGCGGCCACAATGGGCCGCACAGCACCGAGGAGTGACACCATGGCCAAGTACCTGCTGCTCAAGCACTACCGCGGAGCCCCCGTCGCGGTGAACGACGTACCGATGGACCGGTGGACGCCCGAGGAGATCTCGGCGCACATGAAGTACATGCAGGACTTCGCGGACCGGCTGGAGAAGACCGGGGAGTTCGTCGACGGTCAGGCGCTCGCCCCCGAGGGTTCGTGGGTCCGGTACGACGGTGAGGGCCGCCCGCCGGTCACCGACGGGCCGTTCGCCGAGACCAAGGACCTCATCGCGGGCTGGATGATCATCGACGTCGACAGCCACGACCGGGCCGTCGAGCTGGCCGGGGAGCTGTCCGCCGCTCCCGGGGCGGGCGGGAAGCCGATCCACGAGTGGCTGGAGGTGCGCCCGTTCCTGACCGCCCCGCCCACCGTCACGGAGTGACACCTCGATGAACGAGCTGCTCCTGCGGAGCCTCGTCCCGAGCGTGCTCGCCGTCCTCGTCCGCCGCGGAGCAGACTTCGCGGCGGCCGAGGACGCCGTGCAGGACGCCCTGGTCGATGCGGTCCGCGTATGGCCGGGCGACCGGCCGCGGGATCCGAAGGGCTGGCTGGTCACGGTCGCGTGGCGGCGGTTCCTGGACGCGACGCGGTCGGAGGCCGCCCGGCGGCGGCGCGAGGACCTCGTCGACGAGGAGCCCGCGCCCGGGCCCGCGTCCTCGGTGGACGACACGCTCCAGCTGTATTTCCTGTGCGCCCATCCGAAGCTGACGCCGTCGTCCGCCGTCGCGCTGACCCTCCGGGCCGTCGGCGGGCTCACGACCCGTCAGATCGCGCAGGCCTATCTGGTGCCCGAGGCCACGATGGCGCAGCGCATCAGCCGCGCGAAGCGCACCGTCTCCGGCGTCGGGTTCGAACAGCCCGGCGATGTCGCCACCGTGCTGCGCGTGCTGTATCTGGTCTTCAACGAGGGCTATTCCGGGGACGTCGACCTCGCCGCCGAGGCGATCCGGCTGACCCGGCAGCTCGCGGCGGCGATCGACCACCCGGAGGTGGCGGGGCTGCTCGCCCTGATGCTGCTCCACCATGCCCGGCGCGCGTCCCGGACCGCGCCGGACGGGAGCCTGGTGCCGCTCGCCGAGCAGGACCGGGGCCGCTGGGACACCGCGATGATCGCCGAGGGCGTCGGGGTCGTGCAGGCGGCTCTGGCCCGGGACCGGCTGGGCGAGTTCCAGGCCCAGGCGGCCATCGCGGCGCTCCACGCCGACGCGCGGGCCGCCGAGGAGACCGACTGGGTGCAGATCGTCGAGTGGTACGACGAGCTCGTGGGCCTGACGGACAGCCCGGTCGTCCGGCTCAACCGGGCGGTGGCGGTCGGCGAGGCCGACGGTCCGCGCGCCGGGCTGGCCGAACTCTCCGCGCTGAGCGACGCGTTGCCCCGCCGTACGGCGGTGGCGGCGTATCTCCACGAGCGGGACGGCGACCTGCCGACGGCGGCCCGGCTGTACGCGGAGGCCGCCCACAGGGCACCCACGCTCGCCGAGCGCGACCATCTGACCCGCCGGGCCGCGCGGCTCAACGCGGATCTTCGACGGTGAGGACCCGGCCGCGTCCGTAGCCCTGGGAGGCGGTGGGCCGGTCCGGCGTACGGCTCGGAGGCCGGGCCGAGGACCGGTCTGCCGCGCGGATCCCCGAACACGGCCAGGAACCACGGCCCGGTAGCCCGCTTCCAGGGGCTTCGCGCGGCTCCGGCGGACAGTGTCCCGGGCGCGCCCGGCGCACCGCCGTACTGGCAAAAACCACACGACGCGGGGCTCCGCCCGGCGACCCGTGCGGGCCGGGCAGACCTTCACCCCATGATGACATTTAGGTAAGCCTCACCTAACATACAACTGTCGTCTTCGGGTCCCCACACGCCAAGAAGCCGGTATCCCCCCTTCTTTCGTACGCCTCCCGGGCACGGCTCCGTAACCACGCGCGCCGTCCCTCTCCCCCGAAGGAGACATGCAGCGCATGTCCATGCCCCGCCACGGCCGCCTGGCCGCACTCGCCGCCCTGACCGTCGTCTCCGTGGGCGCCGGCGTCCTCGCCGCTCCCGCCTCCGCCGCGCCCTCGGTCCACGCCGCCGCGCGGACCGAGGCCGGCGGCACGACGTCGGCAGCCGCCCCGATCCTGGTGACCGGCCGGTCCTCCTGGGGCTTCAAGGACTCATGGGTCCGTTACGTCGGGATGTTCAAGGGCTCGGTGACCGCGGGCGGCGGCGCGACGGCGGACGCCGCCGGGAAGGTCGACTATCCCGTGAAGCACGGCTCGGTCGACCCGGCGGGGCGCTCCGCCGATGTGCGCTTCGGCGGCTCGGTGACCTACGCGATACCGAGCCACGGGATCACCGCCATCACCCTCGCGAACCCCCGTGTCGTCCTCAAGAACGGCCAGGGCACGCTCCACATGGACGTGACGACCGACCTCGTCGCCGGTGAGGACCCGGTCACCACGCCCGGCGTGCCGTTCGCCTCTCTCACGGCGGCCGCCGGCGCCCTCGACGGGGGCACCCTCGACTGGTCGGGCATCGCGGCGTCGCTCACCGACCAGGGCGCGGCGATCTTCGCCTTCCAGGGCCGGCCGATGTACCCGGCCGGCACGGCGCTGGACCCGCTCGCCGTCAGCGGCGGCGTCAGCGTCCCCACGCTGACGGTCAGCCAGGTCACCGGGCTGGGCGCGGAGACCCAGGTCACCGTCAGCGGCAAGGGCTACCAGCCCGGGCGCGGGGTGTACCTGGCCCAGTCCATCGCCCTGCCCGGCACCACATACCCCAGTGTCTTCGGCAACGCGGTGTACGTCCGCCAGGTCGGCGCGGAGGGCACCTTCAGCGTCACGGTGAAGCTCACCGAGACCTTCACCCCCTCCGGTGCCCCCGCCGTCGACTGCCGGACCACCGCCTGCTTCGTCACGAGCTTCAACTCGCACGACAGCGCCGACCCCACCTGGATGCCGTCCCGCGCCCAGGACGTGGCCCAGCCGCTCACGTTCGGTGTCGAGGTCCCCCCGGCCGCCGTGACCCAGCACCCCACGTCGCGTACGGCCCGCTCGGGCGCCGACGCCGTCTTCACCGCCACCGCGAGCGGCGCCGACTCGGTCCGCTGGGAGCGCAGCACCGACAAGGGCGCGACCTGGAGCACCGTCCCCGGGGCCACCTCCACCGCCCTGTCGGTGAAGGCGTCCGCCGCGCTGAACGCCTCCCGCTACCGCGCCGTCTTCGTCAACGCGTCCGGTGAGACGGCCACGTCGGCCGCGACGCTCACGGTGTCCGCCGTGCCCGCCCGGTTCGTCTCCTTCAACGCCTCGCCCGAGCCGGTCGGCAAGGGGAGCAAGCTGACGGTCGTCGGCACGCTCCAGACCGCCGGCTCCACGGACGACGTGTGGCGCCCGCTGGCCAAGGAGCCTGTGGTGGTCGAGTTCCGGGCGGAGGGCGCCAAGACCTGGAGCCGGGCCGCCTCGGTCACCACCGACAAGAAGGGCGTCGCCACGGCGTCGGTCACCGCCGTCAAGGACGGTGCCTGGCGCGCCCGTTACGCGGGAACCGCCGACCGGGCCGCGGCCGTGAGCTCCTCGGACAACGTGGACGTCAAGCTGCGCACGGCGGTCTCCGAGTTCAACGCCTCCCCGGAGCCGGTCCGCAAGGGGCGCACCATCACGGTCAAGGGCACGCTGCGCAGCCTGGACGGCACCTGGAAGAACACCTCCGGCCAGTCCGTGATCATCCTGTTCAAGGCCGACGGCTCCAGCAAGTGGAGCAAGCAGGCGACCGTGCGCACCAACAGCCACGGCGTGTTCTCCCAGGGGTTCACCGCCAAGAAGGACGGCACCTGGAAGGCGGAGTTCAAGGCCACCTCGTCCCGCCTGGGCACGCTCAGCTCCGGCGACCGGGTCGACGTGCGCTGACTCGGATCCCTGACCGCGGCCGCGGCCGGCGACAGGTCCGTTCCCGTCGGCTTCGGCACGCTCACCCCCGCTTCCTCTCCCCACGTCCGGGGAGAGGAGCGGGGGGTTGTTCAGGCCCCGCTGAAGAAGATGCCAGGACGCTGGTCTAGTCCAAGTCGCGTCCGTCCCCCTATCCTCACCTGTAGCCGGTGACCCACCCTTTCCCCCACCCAGGTTGCCTGCCGGCTCGTGCCCCCACTCAACTCCGCTCGAGCAGCCGGGTGATCTCCCCCCTTCGCCGCCTCCAGGAGGCCACGGTGAAATTTCGCACCAGAAGCTCGGCGATCATCGGCACGCTCTGCCTCGTCACGTCCCTGGCCTTGGCCACGGCGTCGGCCCACGAGCCCGCCACGACCCCGGTCAAACCGGTGAACGCCTCCCTGACCGAAGTGGCCAGGGCCCAGGGGCCGTCCGCCGGAGCGGCCGGACCCGATGACACGCTGTGGATCGCCGAACGCGCGGGCACCGTAAGGGTCCTGGACGGTTCGGGGCTCGGCGCGCCCGTCCTCGACATATCCGACGAGACCACCACCGACGGCGAACGCGGCCTGCTGGGCGTCGCGTTCGACAGGACGTTCGCGCACTTCTACATCTCGTTCACCGACCTCGAAGGCACCAGCACGATCGACGAGTTCGCGGTGGAGAACGGTCAACTCCAGCCGGATTCACAGCGTACGGTCCTCACCCAGACGCAGCCGTACGCGAACCACAACGGCGGGGACATCAAGTTCGGCCCCGACGGCTACCTGTACATCGCCTTCGGGGACGGCGGCTCGGGCGGCGACCCGCAGGGCAACGGGCAGAAGCTCGACACCCTGCTCGGCAAGCTGCTGCGGATCGACCCGAGCAGCGGCGAGCCGTACGCGATCCCGGCGGACAACCCGTTCGTGGCCGACGCGAACGCGAAGGACGAGATCTGGGCGTACGGGCTGCGCAATCCGTGGCGGTTCTCCTTCGACGCGGGCACGGGCGACCTCTTGATCGGCGATGTCGGCCAGAGCGACTGGGAGGAGATCGACTGGGCCCCGGCGGACAGCGAGGGCGGCGAGAACTACGGCTGGTCCTCCATGGAGGGCACGCATCCCTTCCGGGGCGGCACGGAGCCCGCGAACCACGTCCCGCCGGTGTACGAGTACGACCGTACGGGCCTGGGCTGCTCGGTGACCGGCGGATTCGTCTACCGCGGCGAGGCGCTCCCGGACCTTCAGGGGAGCTATGTGTTCAGCGACTACTGCGACGGCACCCTGCGCACGCTCCAGCTGGAGGGCGGCGAGGTGACCGGCGTGGGCGACCTCGGCGTCAGCGGCGGCGAGGTCATCTCCTTCGTGGAGGGCGGTGACGGCGAGCTGTACGTGCTCGGCAGCAACGGCGTCGTCTCCCGCGTCGACCCCGCGTGAGCCGCTGAACGCGCGGGAGCCGCGCGGACCGATGGAGGGGGCCCGCCGATCATGATGATCGGCGGGCCTCCTCCGCACCTTCTCCCCGCTGGTGGCCGCGGCGGGCGTCCCGGTCGAAGATGCCCAGCAGCTCGCACGGCCCGCCCTCGGCGCCGATCGCGTGCGGGAGCATCGTCGGGAACTCCGCCGCCTGGTTCGTCTCGATCCGCAGGCGCCGGTTGCCCAGGAGCAGGATCGCGGTGCCGGAGAGCACGACGAGCCACTCCCGGCCCGGGTGCGCGCGCAGGCGCGCGGGGTTGTCGGGCGGCGGGTCGGTCATGCGCTGGCGGATGACCGTCATGCCGGGTTCGGCTTTGATGGGCCACCGCATCTGACCGTGGGCTCCGTCGATCATCGGGTTGGAGACGACGTCGTCGGAGGCGGTCTCGACCAGCTGGTCGAGTGAGGTGTCCAGGGCGCGGGCGAGGGTGACCAGCTGGTCCAGGGCCAGGCGGCGGCGGCCGTTCTCGATGCGGCTGAGCGTGGACTGGCTGACCTTCGCGCGGGCGGCCAGCTCCTCCAGGGACCAGCCCTGGGCCACCCGCAGGGCACGGATGCGCTTGCGCACCAGGCTGTCCAGCTCACCATCTTCTTGCGTCATAGGCATGATCGTATGCCATAGAGGCAAGTCGCGCTCAGCGTCGTTCGTGTTCGGCCCCGGAAGCGGGGGCTGGCGATGACGCCCTCCACCGGAGCCATCACCGGTGCGCTCCCCCTGTTTCAGGCCGCAGCCATGGCCGGAGCCTCCGGACCGCCGGTACGGGAGCGGTCCCGGCGCCCGTCCTCGCGCGGCAGCAGCCACGGCGTCGCGAGGAGCAGTACGCCCGCGATGCCGATCGCGACGCGCGCGTCGGTGAGGGCGGCCAGGACGCCCCACAGGGCGGTCAGCGCCGCGATGGCCCCGACGCCGGTCACCTGCCAGGCCGTCAGAACCCGCCCGACCCGCTCGGCCGGCACCCGCTGGAGGCGCTCCGTCGCGAACAGCGGGTTGAACACGCCCATGCAGGTGATCAGGGCCAGCTCGACCGCGATGACCAGGAGCACCCCACCGGTCCCGGGCATCACGAAGAACAGCCCGACGGGCCACAGGGCGCGCAGCACCCCGGAGGTCCTCATCACGCGGAGCCGTCCGTAGCGGGCCTCCAGGCGTGGTGCGGCCTGGGCGCCGACGAACCCGCCGACGCAGGGCAGGCCGAACGCGAGACCGTACTGCCAGGCGGCCCAGCCCAGGTCGTCCAGCAGCAGGACGGCCATCAGCGGCTCGGTGGCCATGATCAGGGCGTTGACGGCCACGGTGTTCCAGAACAGGGGGCGCAGCCGCCGGTCCTCGTGGATGAACCTCCAGCCCTGGACCAGGTCCGCCGCCCGGAACTTCTCGGACGGGGCACGCTCGGCCGCGGCCTCCTTCTGCCGGATCGCGCCGATCCCGAGCGCGGAGAGCAGGAACCCGACGGCGTTCGCGATCACGGTGACGGCGGGCCCCAGAAGGCTGATCGCCGCGCCGCCGAGGGTCGGGCCGACCGCTGTGGCGGTCCAGGTGGTCGTCTCGAAACGGCCGTTGGCATGCAGCAACTGGTCCGGCCGCACGAGCTGCTTGAGATACGCGCCGGCCGCGGAGGTGAAGGCGATATTGGCCGCCGCGCCGATCACGGAGACCGTCAACAGCTGGGTGTAGGTCAGCGCGCCGGCGAAGTGGGCGAGGGGAATCGTCAGCAGGGCACCGAACCGTACGAGGTCGGTGACGACCATGACCGGCTTCTTCCGCCGGGCCTCGACCCAGGGGCCGAGCGGGAGCGCGAGGAGCGCCCCGGCCGCGAGACCGGCGGCCGCCAGCGCCGAGACCTCGGCCGGGCCGACGTGCAGGACCTGGATCGCGATCAGGGGGAACGCCCCGAATCCCAACCAGGTGCCCGCCGTGGAGGCGGCGAACGCCGCCCACAGCCATCCGAACGAGCGCCCCAGTTCTTGGCGTGCCATGAAAATGAACCTTCCGTCACAACCGATCGTTGACGGCAAGGATTCGACCAGCCGGGCATGCCCGTGATCCAACAACCGGGTCGCCGGTGAGCCACAACCGGTGGTTGTGGAGGCATAAGGTTCGGGGCGTGGACATCGAAGCCGTGCGCACCTTCGTCACCGTCGCCGACACCGGGCAGTTCCAGGAAGCCGCCGTGGACCTGCGCATCAGCCAGCAGGCCGTCTCCAAGCGCGTGGCGGGCCTGGAGCGCGCGCTCGGGGTGACGTTGTTCGTCCGCACGGCCCGGGGAGCCCGCCCCACGCTGGACGGGCGGGCCTTCCTCCCCCACGCGCGCGAAGTCCTGCGGGCCGTGGAGCGGGCGGCCGCCTCGGTACGTCCCGGGGACCGGGCGCTGCGTGTGGACGTGCTCCACCGGCGTATCGCCCCGGCCCTGGCCGTTCGCGATTTCTACCGGGCTCACCCGGGCACGGACCTGGACGTGGTGACGCTCGCGGAGGCCAACGTGACCGGGGCGGCCGAGGCCGTGCGGGCGGGCGAGGTCGACGCGACCTTCCGCGCCGTGCCGGCGGGCGCGCTGCCCGACGGGATCAGCGCCGAGCGCGTCCTGGACGATCCGTTGCAGCTCCTCGTCGGACCGCGCCACCCGCTAGCGGCCGCCCGGTCGTTGGCCCCGGCGGACCTGGTCGGGCACCGGATCTGGATCCCGGGCATCAAGCAGGGCACCGAGTGGGCCGCCTTCTACGACGAGCTCGCGGAGGACTTCGGTCTGCGCGTCGACGCGGTCGGACCCGACTTCGGTACCGAGGCGCTGATGGACTCGATCGCCGACTCCGCCGGGCTGGCCACCCTCATCGGGTCCCGGGACAGATATGTCTGGCCGGACGCCCACGACCTGCGGCGGATCCCGGTCGTGGGGCCGACGCCGGTCTATCCGCACGCCTTCCTCCACCGGACGGACAACCCGCACCCGGTTCTGGCGGCGCTGCGCAGGTATCTCGTACGGGTACGGCCGGAGCCGCCGGCCGACGTCTGGACTCCGGGCTGGGCCCGGTGACGCCGCTCGTCGCCGATTCAGGGGCGCTGCGAGGGGACCGGGCGGAGTGCGGGCCAGCGGGCGAGCATGCGCCGGCGCATCTCCGTGCAGAGTGTGCTCAGCCCGCCCAGGCCGTCGTGGCCGGCTGTCATGCGGCCGACGACACCGAGCCGGTGGACGAGTCGCTGCCGGGCGGTCGCGGTGCCCCATTTCCAGTCGCGGACCGGGATCCGGGCCAGGTGGTCGGTGCTTCCCCGGTGGGCCCTCTCGACCAGGGCGTCGCCGCGCAGCAGCCAGCCGGCGCAGAAGTCGGTGAGGTCGTCGTGGAGTTCGTCGCCGGTCTCGGCGCGCCATGCGGTGCGGTAGGCGGTCTCCGCCCGCTCCAGCAGCGGTGCGGGCGCCGCGGTGACACACCAGCAGGTCGGGAAGCCGATGCGCAGGTAGGCGAGTTCCGCCAGCCCGCTGCCCAGGGAGGCCTGTTCGAAGTCGATGAACCGGGTCCCGCCGGGGGTGTGCAGGTCGTTGCCGGGGCACGGGTCCCCGTGGAGCAGGGCGTGCCCGGGCGCCCGGGCGAGCCGGCGCACGAGAGCGTCGAGTTCGCCGGGGACTCCGGGAGAGACGGGAGCGTCGAGTGCCGCGGCCAGCCGGAGAAAGGAGGCGGCGTCGGCCTCGGCCGGGCCCTGCCAGCGGGGCAGCGCTCCGGCGTGCTCCGGGCGGGCGGCCGCATGCAGCCGGGCCAGCGCCGCCGCGTAGTCGACGATCCAGTCGCCGGAGGGGCGTCGGTGGTCCAGATGCTCCAGGACCAGCACCCGGTCGCCGGGGGCGGTGACCAGCAGGGCGGGCACCACGGGCGGGTCGGTCCCGGCGGCGAGCCGCAACGCGGCGCGTTCGCGGGCGTACCGATCGTCGGCGTCGGGGCCGCCGACGATCTGCTTCACCACCACCGGCGCGCCGGTGGTCTCCACGCGCCACACGCGTGAGCGCGGGCTGCTGCTCAACCGCCGGGAGCGCCCCGGGGCGCCCAGCCCGGCCCGTAACTCGTCCCCCCACGGCAGTCGCGGTCTCATGCGTTCATCCTCGCACGCGAGCCATGTCCTGATCTGTGGGATGTATGGCCTGGGGGACATGGTGTGGCGCGCGCCGGAAGCCGATGCTGGAGTGGGCGGCCGGGTCCCCGGCCGCGCGAGATAGTGCAGATGTTCCAGAAAGGGAGCGGAGACCTCATGACCACCGATCCGTCGACCGATCATTCGTCACTCACGGCCCGCGTGCGCGTTCCGGACACCACGCTCGCCCGGGAGGCGGCCGAGCTGGTGCGGGACACGACGAGTGAGCTGATCTACCACCACTCGTGCCGGGTCTTCTGGTTCGGGGCCCTTCAGGGGCAGCACCGTGATCTGAGCTTCGACCCCGAACTGCTCTACGTGGGGGCTCTGTTCCACGATCTCGGTCTCGGCGAGTCGTTCCGCTCCAGCGGCCGGCGCTTCGAGGTGGACAGCGCGGACGAGGCCCGCCGCTTCCTCCGGTCCCACGGGGTTCCGGAGGACAGCGTGCGGCGGGTCTGGACCGCGATCGCCCTGCACACGACTCCGGGCATCCCGTCCTTCATGGAACCCGAGGTGGCGCTGGTGACCGCCGGGTTCGAGTACGACGTGCTGGGCATCGGCTACGAGGCCCTCTCCCCGGCGGACCGGGCCGGGATCGTCGCGCTCCACCCCCGGCCGGACTTCAAACGGCGGATCCTCGGGGCGTTCACCGACGGCATCCGCCCGAAGCCGGAGACGACGTTCGGCAACGTCAAGGCAGACGTCCTGGAGCACTACGTCTCCGGCTTCGAACGCGGCGACTTCGTCCGCACCATCCTCGACTCGCCCTGGCCCGAATGACCGGCGCCGCCCGCTCCCACGTGGTGGCCGTCGTGGCGTTCGACGGCGTTCAGCTGCTCGACGTCACCGGCCCGGCGGAGGTGTTCACCACGGCCAACGGCTACGGGGGCCGCTACGACGTCCGGATCGTCTCGGTGACCGGGGAGGACGTCCGGACCTCCGGCGGGATCAGGCTGGGGGTCGAAGGCACCCCGGACAGTCTCCCCGGGCGGCTCGGAACGCTGCTGGTGCCGGGCCGCCGGGACTGGCGGCGGGCCGTGGACGACGCCGCGCTGACGTCCGGGGTGCGGGATCTCGCCGAGCGGTCCCGCCGGGTGGCCTCGGTGTGCGCGGGCGCGTTCGTGCTGGCCGAGGCGGGTCTCCTGAACGGCCGCAGGGCGGCGACGCACTGGCGGCTGGCCGGCGAACTGGCCGCCGCCTATCCCGCGGTGACGGTCGAATCCGACCCGCTCTTCGTACGCGACGGGCCGGTGATCACCTCGGCGGGCATCACCGCGGGCATGGACCTGGCGCTGTCCCTGGTGGAGGAGGATCTCGGTGCCGATCCGGCCCGGGACACCGCGCGGGAACTGGTGGTCTTCATGGCCAGGCCGGGCGGGCAGTCCCAGTTCAGCGCCCGGCTGCGGCCACGTGGGGCCGCGCATCCCGCCGTACGGGCGGCCATGGACGCGGTGAGCGCAGATCCGGGCGGCGCGCACTCCCCGGCCGCGCTCGCCCGGCGCGGCAAGGTCTCGGCCCGGCATCTGAGCCGGCTGTTCCGCGGCGAGACCGGGCTCACGCCCGCCCAGTACGTCGAATCCGTACGCCTGGAGGCCGCCCAGGCGCTGCTGGCCTCGGGCACCGATCCCGTCGAGGCGGTGGCCGACGGGGCGGGCTTCGGATCGGCCGAGACGATGCGCCGGGCGTTCCAGCAGACGTTGGGCGTCTCCCCCACCCATTACCGGGCCCGGTTCCGGACGACGGCGGCGCCGAGCGCGGCGGCGGATCCCGGGATGAGGTCCTGAGGAGCGTGTGGCGGTGACCGCGTTCGGCCGAGTTTCCCGGGGTGTGGGGCGGCACGTACGGTACGGCAGGTGAACGAACCGCTCGAAGCCGTGACCGGCCCCCCGGCGGACGAACGCGCCCGGGCCGCGACGACCCGCGTGTTCCTGGCGCTCGCCCCGCCCGACGACGCGAAGGAAGAGCTGGCACGGGAGCTGCGCCCGGCCTACGACACCTACCCCCGGATGCGGTGGAACCGTATCGAGGACTGGCACATCACCCTGGCGTTCCTCGGTGAGCTGCCGGTCACCGCCGTCCCGCCCCTGATGGCCCCGCTCGCCGGGCTGGCGGCGCGCCGGCGGCCCCTGCGGCTGGAGCTGCGCGGCGGCGGGCACTTCGACGAGCGGGTGCTGTGGACCGGGGTCACGGGGGACCTCAAAGGGCTGCACCGCCTCGCCACCGACGTACGCGCCCTCGTCAGTGAGTGCGGTGTTCCCTTCCCGGACCGGCCGCTCCGACCCCATCTGACCCTGGCTCGCTCCCGCCGGGGCGACCATGCCGCCACGGTGGAGGCCGCGGCGGGGCTCGGCGCGTTCGCCGGCCGGAGCTGGGAGGCCGGGCGTCTCCATCTGGTCGGCAGCAATGTCGGCCGCGGCCCGGGGCCGATCCACTACCGCGACATCGAGGCCTGGGACTTCCGCGACGGGGCCGACGGCGCTGCCGACAGCTGATTCCGTGCGGTCGCACCGACACGCAGGCTCGTCGTCATACGTCACGGGGTCATGCGGTCACCTGGTTCGGTCCCGCGCGGGCCGGTCGTGCGTCAGCAGGAACTCGGTAGCCCGCGCGATGGCCTCGGCGGACGTTCCGTGGACCGCCTCCGACTCGTCCTCCTGAAGGTCCGCGCCCGTGGCGGTGTACCACCAGGCGTCGGCGCCCGGATCATGGTGAATGACGGCGTCGCCGCCCGCGTAGTGGAGCGGGATGGACTCGCTGGCGGATTTCTTGGGCACCGCGTGAGGCCACTTGAGGCGGGCCGACTGGCGCTTGATGCCGCCCCAGGCCGCGCCCAGCTGCGCGTAGCTGGATCCGCCGCGTCCGGCGACGGTGGCCGCGCTCTCGGCCAGCCGGTCGACGGACCGTTTGGCTTCGTAGAGGGACCGCAGCATCGCCAGCTGCACATCGGGCGCGGCCATGAGCGCGGCGTCGAAGGGCTTGCCCGCGGTGCGGTAGGCGAGGGCGCGCGTCGAGATCCGTTCGGCCAGCGCCCGGACCGCGTCGAGCACCTGCTCGTCCATGGCGAACGAGTCGTCGTCGCCGGGCTCACGCCAGGCGGGGTCCACCGGCCTCAGGACCGTGGCCCAGAAGTGCTCATCGCTCTGATCAGGGGTCGGGATCGTCTTCACATCATCCATGCGACAACTTTAACTGTCACCCAGACAGACGGCAACCAGTTATGTCGCTATACGTATGCGACAGCCACGCCTGTCGCTAGATCACCGTAACTGTACCTTTCGTAAGGTACAGTTACGGTGATCGGGACGGTTCTCACAGTGAGGCTCAAAGGGATGATCATCAGCACGAGACGACGCTGGCTGCTCCTGGCCGTGGTGAGCGCGGGGCTCCTGTTGATCACGTTGGACAACTCCATCCTGTACGCGGCGTTGCCGACCCTGGTGGGGGATCTCGGCGCGAGCAGCTCCCAGGGGCTCTGGATCATCAACGCCTATCCGGTCGTGATGGCCGGCCTGCTGCTGGGCAGTGGCACGCTCGGTGACCGGGTGGGGCACCGGCGGATGTTCCTGATCGGACTCGTGGTCTTCGGTGCGGCCTCGCTCGTCGCGGCGTTCTCCACCAGCCCGGAGGCACTGATCGCCGCGCGGGCCTTCCTCGCCGTCGGGGCGGCCGCGATGATGCCCGCCACGCTGGCCCTGATCCGCGTCACCTTCGACGACGAGCGCGAACGCAACATCGCCATCGCGATCTGGGGGACCATGGCGGTCGTGGGCAGCGCCCTGGGCCCGATCATCAGCGGGATCCTGTTGCAGCACTTCTGGTGGGGATCGGTCTTCATCATCAACATCCCCGTCGTCGTCGCCGCGGTGATCGCCACGCTGGTCCTCGCGCCCCCGAACGACCCGGACCCCTCCAAGCAATGGGACCTGACCTCCTCGCTCCTGGCGCTCGTCGCCCTGGTCGGCCTCGTCATGGCCATCAAGGAGACGGCCAAGACCGAACCCGCTCCGGGGGTCATCGCCGCCGCCGTCCTCGCGGCCGCGGCCGGCGGGTGGGCGTTCGCGCGGCGCCAGCGCCGGCTGCCCTACCCCCTGCTGGACTTCGCGATCTTCCGCAACCGGGCCTTCCTCGCGGGGGTGCTCGCCGCCGGGTTCGCGCTGTTCGCCATCGCGGGCATCCAGCTCGTCACCACCCAGCGCTTCCAGCTCGTGGAGGGCTTCACCCCGCTGCGGGCCGGGTTCCTCGTCGCGGCGGTCGCCGTCGGCGCGTTCCCCACGGCGATGCTCGGGGGTGCGATCCTCCACCGGGTCGGCCTGCTGCCCCTCATCGCCGGAGGGCTCGCCCTCGGGGGCGTCGGCACCGTGCTGGTCCTGATGAACTTCGCCACCAGCATGGGCCTCCTCGTCACCGGGCTGATCATCACCGGCAGCGGCCTCGGCGCGGCGATGTCCGTCGCCTCCAGCGCGATCATGGGCAATGTCCCGGCCCGGAGAGCGGGCATGGCCTCGTCCGTCGAGGAGGTCTCCTACGAGTTCGGCGGCCTGATCGCGGTCGCTCTCCTCGGCAGCCTGCTCACCGCCGTCTACTCCGCGACCATCGACCTCCCCGCCGGGGTGTCCGACCGGGCGCGCGATAGCCTCGACAGCGCGCTCGCACTGGCCGGCGAGGGAGCAGGGACCGATACGGCGCTGGTCACCGCCGCGTCCGAGGCGTTCGACGGCGCGTACCTCGCCGTGATGATCGTGGTCGCCGGCGCCCTCGCGGTCGGCGCCCTGGTGACCGGCCTCCTGCTGCGCCGGCACGGCCCCGGCTCGGCGCTGTCCGGCCCCGCACACCACTGACCCGACGGCACGGGAGCCGACCATGCGAACCAGCAAACGTACCCAGATCCTCGAAGCCGCCACCAGGGTCGTGCAGCGTGAAGGCGTCAAGAGCGTCACCTTCGACTCCGTCGCCGCGGAGGCCGGACTGACCAAGGGCGGCCTCCTGTACCACTTCGCCTCGCGCGACGACCTCGTCCAGGCGATCCATCAGCATCTGGCCGACGCGTGGGAAGCCGACCTGGTCGCGGCGGCGGGGAAGCCCGCGGCCGAGACCACTCGGGACGAACGGCTGGCCGCCTACACCCGGGTCGCCATCCAGAGCGCCACACGGGCCGAACTTCTGCTCATGCTGGAAGGATCGACGAACGCGGCGCACGCGGCCGTCTGGGGCGCCGTGACGGAACGCTGGGCGCCGTCCCCGGCGTCCGCGGTCGACGATCAGGCCGCGCTGGACCGGTTCATCGTCCGCCTCGCGGCCGACGGCCTCTGGCTGTACGACTCCCTGACCTCGGAACGGCTCGACCCCGGGATGCGGCGGGCCGTCGCCGACCGGATCGCCGGCGCTCTGGCTCACGACGGCAGCAGCGAGGACGACGGCTGAGAACCGGCGCGCCCCGGCTCAGCCGGCGTCGGCGGCCTCCCCCAGCGCACCCGTGAGGCGGCCGAGGGTCTCCTGCAGCCCGAGGACCTCCTCCAGCGACAGGCCGGTGGCGGCGAGCACGCCTCGGGGGACCGACAGGGCGCGTTCGCGCAGCCCCGCACCCTCGTCGGTCAGGTCGATCACCACGGAGCGTTCGTCCTCGCGGCTGCGTTCGCGCCGGACCAGTCCGGCGCCCTCAAGCCGCTTCAGCAGCGGCGACAGGGTCCCCGAGTCCAGGTGGAGACGGCCCCCGATGGCCTTGACCGACTGCGGGCCCTGCTCCCAGAGGACGAGCATGACCAGGTACTGCGAGTAGGTGAGACCGAGGTCCTTCAGCGCCTGCCGGTAGTAGCCGCCGAACGCCCGCGAGGCGGCGTGCAGCGAGAAGCAGACCTGGTGGTCCAGTCGCAGCAGTTCCGCGTCGGGGACGGCGGAAAGGTCGGGCGAGGCGCTCTGAGCAGTGGTCATGGCACCAGCGTACCGCCGCACACGCCATTGAGTTGTGCACAACTTAATTGTGTGCAATCTTTATGTCCGTGACCACGACCAGCCGGGTCGGGGCTCCAGAGGAGGGTCATCCCATGGACGCGTTGTACACCGCCGCCGCCACCGCGAACGGCCGTGAGGGCCGTGCCGTCAGCTCGGACGGTCAGATCGACCTGCCCCTCGCCATGCCCCCGGCCCTCGGCGGCAACGGCAAGGGCACCAACCCCGAGCAGCTCTTCGCCGCCGGCTACGCGGCCTGTTTCGCCAGCGCGATGGCCGCGGTCGGCCGCGAGCTGAAGGTCGACACCAAGGACGCCTCCGTGACCGCCGAGGTCTCCATCGGCAAGGACGGCGACGGCTTCGGGCTCGCGGTCGTCATGCGCGTGGAGCTGCCGGACTCCCTCGCCGGCGAGGCCGGGCAGAAGCTGGTCGAGGCCACCCACGCCTACTGCCCGTACTCCAAGGCCACCCGGGGCAACATCGACGTCCAGCTGGTCATCGAGTAGCCGAGCGCGGGGACGCCCTGACGTGAGGTGGCGGTGGGCCACGGCTCGGAGCCGTGGCCCGGACGGTCACCCCGTCAGACGCGCCAGCACCGCGCCCACCGCACGGTGCACGGCCTCGCGGGCCTCGTCGCTCGCGTCGAGCGTCTCGAAGCCGTGGCGGCCCTCCGGTACGTCGATGATCTCCAGGTCGGCCCCGCAGCGGTCGGCCTCGGTCACGAACTCCTCGACGGTGGCGGCGATCTCGGCACTCTCGCGGCCCGCCCGGACCAGCACGATGGGAAGGCGGCCGGCGCGGGAGACCGCCCGGACCGGGTGGAAGCGGGGGCCTGTCAGTCCCCAGCCCGGCAGCGGCGCGAGGATCGGGTAGTTCGCGGCCACGCAGCGCAGCCACGCCGGGGGATCGGTCAGCCAGTCGGCGGTGATCGGGCCCCCGCCCGAGAAGAACCACAGGGCGACCCGGTCCGCGTCGACCCGCGGGTCGGCGCGCACCCGCTCCACCGCGTCGGCCACGTCCGCGGCGGCCCGCTCGTAGTCGGTCACGGCGCGCAGGCGGTGGTCGAGCGTCACGGCCACGACTCCCTCCCCGGCGACCTGGCGGGCGTATCCCGTCAGGGTCGGCCAGTCCCGGGGCGTGGGCCGGGCCTCGGCGGGAACCGGGCCGCCGTGCACGAACACCACGGCCGGGTGCGGACCCGGACCGTCCGGCAGATACAGGTCGGTGTTCCCGGTCCGCTCCCGGGGCCGTTCGGGCACGTCGAGGAGGAACGGCCGCAGATGGGCGGGCGTGTGGGCGTCGTCGACGGGGGTCAGCCGGTGTCCCCCGCCGGACGCGGCACCCATCAGGGTCTCGGCCAGCTCCGCGGGGCAGGACAGCATCGGCCAGTGCCCGGTGGGCAGTTCGAAGAAGGCCACCCGGGCGTCGGCCAGGGACCGCAGCCCCGGATCGCCGACGTCCACCATGATCTGGAGCATCTCGACGCCCGGCCCGTTGCCGGTGCACAGGACCCCCGTCACGGGCACCGCGGCCACGGCGCCGGTGAGCCGCAGCGGCTGGAGCAGGGTGCCCAGCGGCTGCGGTGACGCGAGCGCGGTGAGGCCGTCGAGCGCCGCCTCGGAGAGACCCGCGGTGCTCCCCCAGCGGTCCCACGCGTCCCTGGCCGGGGGCGGCAGATCACCGCCCGTCCACCCGTCCCCGCCTCCGGCGGCGCGCTCCGCCATTTCCTCGCGCAGACGCTGGTCGGGCACGGCGGCCAGTGCGGGGACGCCGTCCCGCGGCATCCCGGCGTCCAGATGAACGATCCGGGCGATCGACCGTGCCCGGCGATCGGCCGCGCCGAGTACGGGGTGGATGCCGTAGTCGTGGCCGACGAGCACGATCTCCCCGGCGGACTCCGCGACCACCGAGTCGATCACCGCGAGCACGTCCGCGACATGGGTCTCCAGGTCGACGGCCTCACCGGCGTCGGCGGGGGTCCTGCCGAGTCCGGTGAGCGCCACGCTGTGCACCTCGGCGCCTTCCGCCGTCAGCCGCGCGGCGGTGTCCCGCCACACGTGCGGTCCGGTGAACGCCCCGGCCACCAGGATGAATACGGTCATGGTTCCTCCTCGTCACGCTGTCTCCCGCGCACCGGCCAGCTCTCCCGGCAGCGCTCGCCGGTACCGTAGGAACTCCCCCTGGTGGAGGTTCAAGTGTTCTCGTCGCACGACGGTCTGTGCACCATCGGTGAACTGGCCGAGCACACGGGCGTCAGCGTCAAGACCGTCCGCTTCTACTCGGACCACGGGCTGCTTCCGGAGGCGGCCCGCAGCGCCGGCGGGCACCGCAGGTACGCCCCGGACGCCGTGGAGCGGCTGGGCATGATCCGCTCGCTGCGCGGCCTCGACCTGTCGGTTCCCGAAGTGCGCCGCATCCTCGACGAGCAGGACGAGCGGGACGGGGCCGCGGCGGGTGGCGCGTTGGAGGATGCCGTGGCCGGCCGGCTGCGGGTCCTCGGCTCCGAGCTCGCCGCGCTGCGCTGGCGGGAGGCCGCGCTCAGGCTGGTGCAGGAGTCCCCGCCGGTCGAACGGCCAGCCCGGCTACGGCTGGTCGGGGCGGTTGCCGTGCCGCCGAGCACCGCCTCCCTGGCCCGGTTCTGGCGGGCGTGGCTGCCGCCCCGGATGCCCGCCCGGTCGGTCTCCGCGTTCCTGGAGGCGGCGGTGACGCACCCTCCCGACGATCCCCGGCCGGCCCAGGTCCTCGCCTTCGCCCGGCTGCACGCCTTCGTGACCGGCCCGTGCGATGCCGGGACCGGCGCCGGTGCCTGCCAGCCCCGGGCGCACGGCGTCGCGGGTGCCCGCGCGTCGGCCGTGCTGTACGCGGGCCTGGCCGAGGCGTACGACCTGGCGGGCGCGGCACTGCGCCGCGGGTCGGGGCCTTCTCCCGGCGAGGCGCTGGACGGCTTCGTGGACGCGTACGCGAGCACGTACGGCGCGCGGGACACGCCCGCCTTCCGCCGTGTGCTGGCCGGCCGGCTCGCGGGCGATCCGCGCCTCGACCGGTACTGGGACCTGACGGCCGAGGTCATCAGCGCTCCCGGCGGCCGTCCCGAACCGACGCCGGGGACCGCGCACGACTGGCTCCTGGCGGCCCTGAACGCGCAGATGGAGCTGACGGCCGGTCACGGCGGTGCGCGGCGCGGGCCGGTCGGTGAGGCGCCGGCGTCCGTCGGCCCCGCGTAGCCGGCCCCTCCCGCCCGCGGCGCGAATCGCGGCACGTGACGAGCGGTTCCCGCTCGCCCGGCAGGGCGGTCAGCCGACGGCGTGCGGACCGAACCGTTCGGGGGCGAGGGTCGCCAGCAGAGAGGTGACCACGAGATCGGTCGAGGCGGCCATGTCCACGGATTCCGGGGAAAGGAGCCACTGGACCTGAAGGCCGTCCATGACCGCGATGATGGCGTTGGCCGCGTTGTCGGCCAGGCCCGCCCGGTCGGCGGGCAGTTCGCAGGCCTCGCGCAGCGCGTCGGCGACGAAGACGCGCAGCCCGTGGTAGCGGTCGCGGAAGTAGTCCTGGGCGGGGTGGTCGTCGGTGACGGACTCCGCCGAAAGCACCGCGTACAGCCGCACGATGCCTTCCCGTTCCGCGTTGAGCAGCGCGGTGTTCACCAGGTGGCGCAGGAAGTCCAGCCCCTGGGGGCGGTCGGGGCCGAGGTGCTCGATGTCCCGCTGGTCGCGCAGTTCGAGCACGCTGGTGAGGAGGAGGGCCTTGGAGCGGAAGTAGTGCAGCACACCCGCCTGCGTGAGGCCGACCCGGTCCGCGATCTCGGCGAGCGAGGCGTTGTTGTAGCCACGGGCGGCGAAGGTGTCCATGGCGATGGCCAGAATGTCCTGCTGTCGCTGCCGGGCTTCCGGGCTGCGCGGCGTGCGGGGCCTGGCCGGGCCACGCGCCGGTCCGCCCACTCTGCCCACTGACTGGTTGCTCACCGGTTCAGCTTAAGCCTGCCGGAGGGCGGTGAAGATCCTTCGGGCAGCGGGGAAGAACACCGGAGCAAACCACTTACTAACCACTTAGTGGGTGTGCTTTCATGCCGTTGTCCCGCCCTCTTGTGACCGGCACGCCCGGAGCGAGGCGTCCGCCGCGCCCTCCGTCCGCCGGGGTGTCGTCGTTGAGCACGTACGAACCCAAGGAGAGCCGCAACCATGCCAAGCTCCACTCCCCCGCGTTTCAGAGCGCGCGCGGCAGGCGCCGCGCTCGTCGTGACCGTCGCCGCGCTCGGCGTCAACGGCGCCGTCACCACCGCCCGGGCGGCCGACCCGGTCGCCCAGGTGTGGGTCACCACGCCCGACGGCTCCAAGAAGCTCACCCCGGACGGAAGCCTCCCCTTCGACGGGACCCCGCAGGCGGTCGACATCCGTATCGACGCCGCCGCCAAGGGGCAGAAGTTCACCGGCGCGGGGGCGTCGGTGACGGGCGCCTCCGCCCATCTCGTCCAGGGCCTCCCCCAGGCGCAGCGCACCTCGCTGCTGAAGTCGCTCTTCTCCGCGGAGGGCGACGGCATCGGGCTCAACTACCTGCGCCAGCCCCTGGGGAGCACCGACTTCGACGCGAACGGGAACGCGTACACATACGAGGACACCCGAGGCGCGTTCTCCATCGACCGGGACCGGAGTCAGATCATCCCGGTCCTGAAGCAGGCCACCGCGATCAACCCGACCATCCGCTTCATGGGCTCGCCCTGGTCGCCCCCGGCGTGGATGAAGACCAACAACTCCCTCAACGGCGGAAGTCTGCGCACCGAGCACTACCAGGCCTACGCCGACTATCTGGTCAAGGCGATCAGGGCGTACGGGCAGGAGGGCATCGCCCTCACCGATCTCACCGCGCAGAACGAGCCGGAGTTCGCGACCAGTTACCCGTCGATGAGCATGACCTCGGCCCAGCAGGCGGACTTCCTGCGGGTCCTGGACCAGACGCTCACCGCGGCGAACATGCCGACCAACATCCTTGCCTACGACCACAACTGGGACCACCCGAACTACCCGCTCGACGTGTTCGCCCGGACGGGCGGCATCCAGCGGATCATCGGCGCCGCGTTCCACTGCTACGGCGGAGCGCCCGCGGCGCAGAAGCAGATCGCCGACGCCGGGAAGCGGGTCTTCTTCACGGAGTGCTCCGGCACCGACAGCGCGAACCCGGCGACGACGTTCGGCGACACGCTCAGGTGGCACGCCGAGAACCTCGTCGTGCAGAACATGCGCAACGGCGGCGAGACGGTCATCAACTGGAACCTCGCCCTCGATCAGAACGGCGGCCCCCACCAGGGGCACTGCACCAACCGCTGCAACGGCATCGTCGAGATCAACGGCGGGCAGGTCACCCGCAACGCCGAGTATTACGTCCTGGGCCACGTCTCCAAGTTCGTCAAGGCGGGGGCGGTCCGGATCGGCTCCACCAGCCAGGGCGCCGGAGGCGTGCAGAACGTCGCCTTCCAGAACAGCGACGGCACCCGCGCGGCCGTGGTCGTCAACACCGCCTCCGCAGCGCAGCGGTTCTCCCTGACCGACAACGGCAAGTCGCTCGCGTACACCCTGCCCGCCGGTGCCGTCGCGACCTTCACCTGGGACGGGAGCGGCGGAACGACCGACCCGCCCGCGGGTTCCATCGACCCCGCCGCGTGGTACCAGGTGCGCAACGGCAACAGCGGGGCCTGCCTCGACGCCGCCGACTGGGGCACCGCCGACGGCACCGCGCTCCAGCAGTGGGCCTGCGGGACCGGGGCCAACCAGGGCTGGCAGTTCAGGCCCACCGACGCCGGCCACTACCAGGTGGTAAACCGGCACAACGCGAAGGTCTGGGACGTCGACGGTTCCGGAGCGACCGCCGACGGCGCCAAGGTGCACCTGTGGTCGTACGTGGGCGGTGTCAACCAGCAGTGGCGGCCGGAGGCACTGTCCGGCGGGCGGTACCGCTTCGTCGCCCGGCACAGCGGCAAGTGCCTCGACGTCGACAGCTCCTCGACGGCCAACGGGGCCAGGCTCTCGCAGCAGCCCTGTTCCGGCTCCCCGGCCCAGGCGTTCTCCCTGACCCGCTGACGCGGGAGGCCGCGACCGCGGCGGCTCCCCGCTCGGGGAGCCGCCGCGGCGCGCGTTCGCGGCGCGGAGCGTGAAGACGCGCCGGCGCACCGGGGAGGGCTCCGACACCGACGGGACTGGGCGCGCCGCGCCCTGTTCCCGCCCGGCACGCCCCCATATGCTTCGGCTTCTGCCTGTTCGCCCGCTTCAGGAGGTCTCGTGCCGGCCCGCGCCATGTACTGCTACACGTGTGATTCCGATGAACAGCACCGCTCCCTCACCGCCGGCGAGAAGACCTGGCTGCGAGGCCGGACGGGGCGCCGGAGCGTCGACGAGTTCTTCATGTGCGAGGCGCCGAGCTGTCGCAATGTGCGCAGCGGCTTCAACAAGCACCCGTTCGACCCCGTGATCCGCGTCCCTCTGCCGGACTGACGCCGGCTCAGGGCGCCTCTACGGCTTCCTTGATGCGCTGCCCGAACGCCGGCGCGTCCTTGCGTGCCGCGCTTCCCGCGAAGCCGACCAGCAGTTTGCCGACTCCGTGGCCTTCGAGGACGTTGAAGAGCCTCACGTGCGTGCGGCCGTCCGACGTGCGTTCCAGGTCGTAGCCGCCCTCGGCCGCGGTGATGAGGTTCTTGGACTGCTCCTGCCAGCGGATACGGGTCGGGGCGACCAACTCGCTGATCTCGAAGTCGCGCCGGGACGTCATGCCCGCGTCCTTGACCGTGCTGTGGAAGACGGTGCCGACGCGGGTCGGGCCGTTCGGCGATTTCTCGATGCGCTGCACCCGTGGGCTGAACTCGGGGTCGTGCTCGCCGTCCGCGAGATAGGCGAAGACTTCCTCGATGGGCCGGTCGATGTCGACCGTGGCTTCGAACTGTGTGCTCATGGCTCTCTCCGGTCGGGTGGGACGCGGCGCCGCCGGCAGGGCCGCGACGGCCGGTCGGGGCGACCGTTCGCGCACCTGACGTGGCGACGGCGCCGAATCCGTTGTCCGCCATCAGTGTCGGCCGAGGTTCCCGGGAGCGCACGCCGAGGAGCCCTGCGCGGGCCCGGCCGCGCGATGGACCTCGTCCCGCTCCCGCACCATGGATAATCCCCGGACCGTCATTGCGGTCCGGGGATTATCACGCGTATATTGGATTGTTCTGCACTCATGCAGAAAGGCCCCACTCGGGGGCCTTATGAGTTCGAACATATCTGGCGGGGAGCCGTTTTGTCAAACCGGGAAAGCGACGAATTGCGGGAAGAGCAGGAATTCATTGATCGGCTCCATGCCCGGGTCGACGCACTGCGCGGGATGGCTGCCGATGGTGTCGAGCGCGCGTTGACGCCGGTCGGGACGGGCCAGCAGGCGCGGCTGGAGCGCGACATCCTCGTCGCGGAGCGTTCGGGGCTGCTCGCCGCGCTCAACGCGGTGGACGGGTCACTGTGTTTCGGCCGCATCGACCGCTCCGACGGGCTCGCGCACCATATCGGCCGTATCGGGATCCGTGAGGACGACACCGACCTCACGCCTGTTCTGATCGACTGGCGTGCGCCGGTGGCGCGTCCTTTCTATCTCGCCACCGGGCACACGCCGATGGGGCTGCGCCGGCGTCGCCACATCACCGCCGAGGGCCGCACGGTCACCGAGCTCCATGACGAGATCCTCGATCTCGGCGACCGCGACCGCACCGGTTTCGAGGATCCGAACGGCGACGCCGTGCTGCTGGCGGCGCTCAATTCCGCGCGCACCGGACGCATGGGCGACATCGTGCGGACCATCCAGGCCGAGCAGGACGGCATCATCCGGGCCCCGCACCGCGGCGTCCTCGTCGTCGAGGGAGGACCCGGCACCGGCAAGACGGCCGTCGCGCTGCACCGGGCCGCCTTCCTTCTCTACGAGCACCGCGAGCTGCTGGCCAAGCGCGCCGTGCTCATCGTGGGGCCCAACCCGGCGTTCCTGCGCTACATCGCGGAGGTGCTGCCCGCGCTCGGCGAGACCGGGGTGCTGCTCGCGACCCAGGCCGAGCTGTTCCCCGGCGTGCACGCCACCGGCACGGACACCCCGCGCGCCGCCGCCGTCAAGGGCGGCGAGGCGATGGCCGAGGCCCTGGCCCTGGCCGTACGCGACCGGCAGCGGCTGCCGGAGCCCGGGGCTGCCTTGGTGATCCCGCACGAGGACGGCGGGGACCTGATCCTGGACTGGGAGATCGCCTACGAGGCCCGGCAGGCGGCCCGGGAGACCCGCCTGCCGCACAACCTCGCCCGCCCCCACTTCGTCTTCCGGGTCATCGACGCCCTCACCGCCCAGCTCGTCGAGCGGATCGGCGCGGACCCCTACGGCGGGCCCAACTTCCTCGGTCCCGACGACGTGGCCCAGCTCGGCCGGGACGTCGCGCTGAGCAAGGAGGTGCACGCGGCCGTGGACGAGCTGTGGCCGCCGCTGACCCCCGAGGGCTTCCTCGCCGACTATCTGGCCGACCCGGTGTACGTACCGGACGAGGAGGCCGACGCGATCCGGCGCCCGCCCGTGGCCGGGGCGTGGACCCCCGCCGACGTACCGCTGCTGGACGAGGCGGCCGATCTGCTCGGCGTCGACGACAGCGCGGAGAGGGCTGCCGCGGAGGCCGCCCGTCAGGAGCGGGTCGGCTACGCGCAGGGCGTGCTGGAGCTGTCGCGCGGTTCGGAGAGCTACGAGTTCGAGGACGGGGAGTCCGAGGTGCTCGCCGCGCACGACATCATCGACGCCGAGCGGATGGCGGAGCGGCACGAGGAGGCGGACCACCGCACGGCCGCCGAGCGGGCCGCCGCCGACCGCACGTGGGCGTTCGGCCACATCATCGTCGACGAGGCGCAGGAGCTGTCGCCCATGGCGTGGCGGCTGCTGATGCGCCGGGCGCCGACCCGCTCGCTGACCCTGGTCGGCGACCCGGCCCAGACCTCCGAGGAGGCGGGCGTCGGGTCCTGGGAGAAGATCCTCTCCCCGTACGTGGGCGACCGTTTCGAGCACGTCACGCTGGAGGTCAACTACCGTACGCCTGCCGAGATCATGGAGCTGGCCGCCGGGGTGCTGAGGGAGAAGGACCCCTCGTTCACCGCCCCCGTCTCGGTGCGGTCGACCGGCGAGAAGCCGTGGACGCGGTACGCCGGGGAGGATCTGGCGGGGGCGGTGGCCGAGGCCGTCGCGGAGCTGACACCCCGGGAGGGGCGCCTCGCGGTGATCGCGCCGCGTGCGCTGCACGAGGAGATCACGGCGCCGCTGGACGGGGTCGCGGCGGGTGAGGCCCCCGACCTCACGCGGACGGTGGTGCTGCTGGATCCACGTCAGGCCAAGGGGCTCGAGTTCGACCATGTGCTGGTGGTGGAGCCCGCCCGGTTCGGGAGGAGCGATCTGTACGTGGCGCTCACCCGGGCCACGCAGCGCCTGGGCATCGTCCATCGGGAGGAGTTGCCGGCGGGGCTGCGCTGACGGGTCCGGCGGCCCGCCTTCGTGGCGATCGGTCCGGGCGGGCCGCGGGATTGGCCGGAACACGGTTGTCGAACCCATAGGGTGACGCCATGTCTTCGCCATTGAGTTCGACAAAGACCGCGGCTGCTCTCCGCACGTCGGCACGGGTCTCCGCAGAGCTGCTCCTGGTCCTCGTGGCGGCGGCGGTCGCGCTGTGGGTGCTGGGCCGGATGTGGTCGGTCGTATGGCCGCTGATAGTCGGCCTGTTCCTCACCACGCTGACCTGGCCGCTCGCCCGCTTCCTGCGCCGGCACGGGTGGTGGCCCGCGCTGGCCGCGTCCGTGGTGACCGTGTTCGCCCTGCTCGTGGGGGCGGGCATCGTGGCCCTGATCGCGGTGCCGGTCGCGGATCAGTCCGGGGAGCTGGCCGACCGGGTGGTCGCGGGGATCGACAAGCTCCGCGAGTGGGCGGCCGGTCCGCCGCTGAACATCGGCGACGACCAGATCACCGGGGCCCTCGACACCGCGACCTCCCGGCTCCAGGACAGTGTGGGCAGTGTGGTCACCACCGCCGTCACGGGGGTGAGCACGGTGGTCAACGGCGTGGTCACGGCGGTTCTGGCGCTCTTCCTGATGTTCTTCTTCCTCAAGGACGGCCCGCGCTTCCTCCCGTGGCTCACCCGTCAGCTTCCCGGCCGGTTCGCCACCGACATCCCCGAGGTGGCCGCCCGCAGTTGGAACACCCTGGGCGCGTTCGTCCGGTCCCAGGCGTTCGTCGGTCTGCTGGACGCGGTCTTCATCGGCCTCGGCCTGTGGATCCTGGAAGTGCCGCTGGTGCTGCCGCTGGCGGTGCTGACCTTCGTCTGCGCGTTCGTGCCGATCGTGGGGGCGCTGTTCGCCGGATTCGTGGCGGTGGTCATCGCGCTGGTCTCGAACGGGCCGATGGACGCCCTGCTCGTGCTGGGGATCATCATCGTCGTGCAGCAACTGGAGGGCAATGTGTTCCAGCCCATGATCCAGAGCCGGGGCCTCGGCCTGCACGCGGCGGTCGTGCTGCTCGCGGTGACGCTGGGCGGCAGCCTGGCGGGGGTCGTGGGGAGCCTGCTCGCCGTGCCGTTGGCGGCGGTGATCGCGGTGATCTGGAACTACCTCCGCGAGCAGCTCATGGAGGAGCCGCGGGAGCCGGAGCCCGCGGAGCTGCCCGGGGGATCGCCCGCCCCGTCGTAGGGGCTCCCCCTGCGTCCCCTCACCGCCCGAGGTCGCGCAGCAGCGCCGGCAGCGCGCTGCGCAACTCGCGCTCCCAGTACGGCGGTGCGTGGGTGCCCCGGTAGAAGTGCGTGGTGACCGGTACCCCGTGGGCCCGCAGCCGGGCGGCCATCGCCCGGTTCTCCGCCGCCATGATGGCCTCGGTCGGGGAGAGGACGTCCCTGGGGAAGGGGTCGTCGGGGTCCTCCAGGCCCGGCACGTGCGGGTCCGGCTCCGTGCCCGGCGGATCCAGCACGCCCGCCCGGCCGTCGCCGCTGGACAGATGGACCTCGACGTCGCGCAGCCGCTCCGGACGGTAGTACGGGTCGTGGTCCCGCCAGATCCGCCGCTGGGCCACCGGGTCGCCCCACAGCGCCCGCCGGTCGATGCCGAGGTAGTCCAGTCCCGCCTGAACCGCGCGGGGGTGCTGGAGCGGATGGACGTATCCGCTGAAGCTCGCCACCGCACGGAACAGGCCGGGGCGCCGGGCCGCGTAAGCGAGCGCGCCGAAGCCGCCCTGGGACTCCCCCGCCGCGACGCGCCGGTCTCCCGCGCCGTAGGACCTCTCCAGCAGCGGGCGTACCTCGTCGAGGTGAAAGCTCTCCACGCGGGGCGCGCCTCCTTCGCCGTGGTTCCACCAGTCGCTGTAGAAGCCGAACAGCGGCATCGACGGCATCACCACGAGGACGTCGCGCAGTTGCGGAAGCCGGTCCACCGCGTAGTCCTCCCTCCATGCCTCGGGGTCGCCGTGGCCGCCGGCCAGCAGGTACAGGACCGGCCACCGTTCGCCGCGCCCGCGCTCCTCCCAGCCGTCCGGCGTGAGCAGGCGGACCGTGGCGGGTCCGCCCAACGCCGGTGAGCGCACGGTCAGTTCGAGGAGCCGGTCGCCGATCCACCGCTCCCCCGTCACCCGGACCCCCGGGGGCCCGTCCCCGTGCGGGGCCGTTGCCGCCGCCGTACCGGGGACGAGCAGCAACAGGGCCACGGCCCAGGCGGCCGCCCTTCGCAGAGCTCTCATCACCACAACCTCCCGACATCCGCGGGCGGACTTCGCCCGGGGCTTCGGACGGTACGGAGCGGGGCGGGGGCGCGGCATCCTCCGCGGGGAGTCGGGCCGTACGACGGCGGGAGCAGGCGGAAGGCAGGCGGGGCCGGTTCAGTGCGGGGCGCGGATCGCGGTCAGGAGCCGGGCGCAGCGGGCGGCCATCTCGGCCGCGGACTGCTCCGGGTGGGAGATCCACCAGCCGACGAGCGCGCCGACGGCCCCGGTCCACACGTGCTTCAGCGCGTCGGCGTCCCCAGGGTCCTCGTTGCCCTGTGCGCGCAGGACGTCCGCCGTGCCGGACGCGGCGAGGCGGTCGATGGCCGCGCGGTGGGCGTGTGCGGCGGCATGCAGGTCGGAGCCGGGCCTCAGGGTCCGGTCGTACAGCACGAACCAGGCTTCCCGCTGCTCCTCCAGTACGCCGAAGACGGCTGCCAGGACGCGCGGGGGAACGCTCGAGGAGGCGGTGACGCCAGGCGGATCCGGCGTCATCGCCTCCTCGATCGCGGAGACGAGCCGGGGGGCGATGTGCTCCAGGCAGGCGAGGTAGAGCCCGTCCTTGGAGCCGAAGTAGGTGTACAGCATCGGCTTGGTCACCCCGACGCGCCGGGCGATCGAGGCCATCGACGCCGAGGCGTGTCCGTGCCGGCCGAACTCCTCCACGGCGGCGGCGAGGATCTGCGCCTCGCGTCGTGCGCGGGGGACCCCTTTCGTCCCGGCGCCCGGGGCCGCGCCGGAGCGGGTCCGGCGCGGGCCGGACGGGGCGGCGGGTGACGGGGGCGGAGTGGCGGGTGACGAGCCTCTTGCCGTGTTCATGGTTGGACTATACGTTGCAGTAAATTACCTCAAGGTAAATTACTGGAAGGTCATACGCTCATGGCGGACCGCACCTCCCCATCGCCCAGGGCCGACGCCGCCCCCACCCGGTCCTGGTGGGGTTGGGGCGACCCCGCCCAGGCGCTGCCGGACGCCGAGTGCGCCGCGCTCGCGGCGCTGGTTCCCGGGGCCGCCGGCACCGCGCTGCCCGTCCCTTCCATCGCCTCGCTGGAGCTGCCGCCCGTCCGCGTGAGCGCGCCGCGCACGCTGGCGCACCTCGTCTCCGGCGATCCGGCCGACCGTGCGGGCCACACCTACGGCAAGGCCTTCCGCGACGTCGTCCGCGCGCTGAACGGCGACCTGGCGGCCGCTCCGGATCTCGTCGCCTTCCCCCAGGAGGAGCGGGACGTGGTGGACCTCCTCGACTGGGCAGCCGGGGCGGGCGTCGCCGTGATCCCCTACGGGGCGGGCAGTTCGGTCGTCGGCGGGGTCGAGTACCGCGCCGGGGCCCATGCGGGCGTTCTCTCGATGGACCTCTCGGGGATGGACCGGGTGCTGGAGACCGACCGGGTCAGCCGGGCCGCACGGATCCAGGCGGGGGCCCTCGGGCCGGGCCTGGAGGCGCAGTTGAGGCCGCACGGGCTGACGTTGCGCCACTTTCCGCAGAGCTTCGAGTTCTCGACCCTCGGCGGGTGGCTCGCCACCCGGGCGGGCGGGCACTACGCCACCCTCCACACGCACATCGACGACCTGACCGCCTCCCTGCGCGTGGTCACGCCCGCAGGGGTGAGCGAGTCGCTGCGCCTGCCGGGTTCGGGGGCCGGGCCGTCCCCGGACCGGCTCTTCCTCGGCTCGGAGGGCACCCTCGGGATCATCACGGAGGCGTGGATGCGGCTCCAGGACCGCCCCGTCCACAAGGCCTCGGCCTCGGTGCTGTTCGACCGCTTCCCCGCCGCGGTGGACGCCGTCCGGGCCATCGCGCAGTCGGGCCTCCACCCGGCCAACTGCCGTCTGCTCGATCCGGGCGAGGCAGCGCTGTCGGGGGTGGCGGGCGAGGGCAGGAGCGTCCTGGTGCTGGGGGTGGAGTCCGCGCACCACCCGGTGGAGGGCCGGCTCGCCGAACTCGTCGCCCTGGCCCGCGACCACGGGGGCTCCCCCGCCGGCGGATCACCCGCTTCGGGCGACTCGGCCGTCGGCGCCTGGCGTTCGGCGTTCCTGCGGATGCCGTACGTCCGGGACGGGCTGGCCCGGATGAGCGTGATCAGCGAGACGTTCGAGACGGCCTGCACCTGGGACCGGTTCCCGGAGCTGTACGAGGCGGTGCGGCGGGACGTGGGGGCCGCCGTCCGCGCGGCGACCGGTGCGGAGGGTCTGATCAACTGCCGTTTCACGCACGTCTACCCGGACGGTCCAGCCCCCTACTTCACGGTGATCGCCCCGGGCCGGCGCGGGTCGGAGGTCGCGATGTGGGACGAGATCAAGGCGGCGGCGATGCGGACGCTGGGCGAGCACCGGGCGACCGTCACCCATCACCACGCGGTGGGGCGCGATCACCGGCCCGGGTACGACCGGCAGCGCCCGGAGCCGTTCGCGGAGGTGCTGCGCGCCGCCAAGCGGGCCCTCGACCCGGCCGGGATCCTCAACCCGGGCGTGCTGTTCGACCCGGCGGGATGACGGCCGGCGGCCTCGGCTCCCTCATCCCGGACGGGCGTCCCGCGGGCCCGTGCCGGACGTCGGCGTCAGCGAGGACTCGATGCGGGCGAGCTGATGGGCGAGGCTCGTCATCCACACCTCCAGGTCCACGGACAGGGGCGTCGGCGGATCGCGGTCCGGGCCGCTCGCGGGTGCGGGCCGCGGCCGCCGGGAGGTGAGCAGGGAGGCGATCCGGTCGGTCTCCGCCACCAGGCCCGCCGCGGTGGCGGAGGCCCAGGCCGCGGACGCGTCCGTCGCGCCGGACGCCGGGCGCAGACCGAAGCGCGGCAGCCAGAGCGCCCCGAGGAGGATGTGGTTGGCCGCGATGAGCACGGCGTGCCAGTCGGCGCGGTCCGCCTCCCCGGCGGCCGGGGGCTCGGCGCGGAACTGGGCGTACGCCGCCTCGGCGAGGCGCAGCCGGTGGACGCCCGGCAGCGTCCGCAGCTCGGCCCGCGAGCCGCCGGACGGCGCGAGCAGCGCCTGTGCCGTCTCCGGCACCAGGGGTGCGCACGATCTCAGCAGCCCGGCCATGGCCCGGTGGACCTCCCGCCGCGCCCCGGCCGGCCAGGCCAGGAGACCGCACAGCAGGCCGATCGTGCTGCCGGTGACGACGTCGATCATCCGGGCTTCCGACAGCCGCCAGGTGACCGGCTCGATCTGGGCGAACGCGGTGGCGACGACGAGCGTGAACAGCGCCTGCGCGTACGCGATGCCCAGCAGCGGCCCCAGGGCGAAGGCCGCCAGCATCACGGGGGCGAGCAGCGCGGCGTACACGTCGGTGCGGGGTCCGAGCCCGATCACGAGCGCCCCGGCCACCAGCGCGCCCGCCGCGTTGCCCGTCACCGCCCGGCGGACCGCCTGCCAGGTCGCCCCGGTGGTCGTCCGCCCGAGGGTCAGGACGGCCAGCAGCACCCAGAACCCGTGGGCCAGGTCGAGGGAACCGGCGACCGCGCGGGCCGCGGCGAGTCCGAGCGCGGTCCGCAGGGCGTTCTGGAACAGCACCGACCGGAACGTCACGTTGCCGAGGACGCGCCGGGCCCACAGCCTCGGCGTGGACAGCTCGGCGTACCAGAACTGTTCGCGCGGGGCGGCGGGCTCGGTGGGCCGGCCGTGCATGGCGATGTCGACGGTGATCTCCGCCGTCCGTGCCGATGCGGCGAGCGCCAGCACCCGCGACTGATGGCGCAGCACGTCGACAAGAGGTCGCTCGCCGGGTGGTCCGGAGGCCAGCCGCACCCGGTCGGCCTGGAAGCCCCGCATCGCTTCCTCCAGCGCGCCGGCGCGCGGGGGACGGCTGCCGGTGCGCAGGAACCGGGCGCATGCGGTGCACAGCTCCGCGACCCGGCCCAGGAGCGCGGCGGACTCGGGATCGGGGAGCGAGGGCGGGGCTTCGGCGAGGGTGGCCAGCTGGTCGAGGAGTCTGCGTACCGAGCGTCCGGCCTGCTCCAGCGCGCGGTCCGTCCGGCCGGCGCCGGCGGGGCGTTCCGCCGGGGGTGTGTCGGCCAGGCGCAGCGTCGATCCGGCGGCGCGCAGCCGCTGGGGCGGTACGCCTCCGGGGGCGGCCCCGTGCGCCGCCGCGTCGAGGGCGTCGGCCAGCCGTTGCCGGTAGGAGAGTGCGGCCGGATCGGGCAGCAGGACTTCGCAGGCGGCGAGGAGCAGCACACCCGCCGTGAGTCCCGCCAGCCGCTCCACGAGGGTGTCGGGGGCGTACGGCGGGAAGCAGGCGAGGATGTAGAACAGCTGGAGGCCGGGGGCGATGCCCGCGGGGCGGGGGCCTGCCACGGCCGCGAACGCCAGGAGGAAACCGACGACGAGCATGCCGCCGACGGCGGCCCAGGTGTCGACGGCGAGCAGGGTTCCCAGGGTCGCCAGGACCAGCGCCGGGGGCAGGGCGCGGAGCATGACGGACGCCCGCTGGCGGCCGGAGCCGGGGACGGCGGAGAGCATGCCCATGGCGATGGGGGCGAAGAGCGCGTACAGCGCGGTGACCGGGAGCCCGGCGCCGTACAGCAGCGGGTAGAAACCGACGCTCGCCGCGACGGAGACCCGGACGGCCCGGCGGAGGATCGTCGCCCGCTCCGGCCCGGCGATCACCCGCGTGCTCCCTCCGGGGGCGGGGCTCCGCACCTGGCCGGGCGAGGTGCGATGACGGCGACTTGGAGCGGCTGTGCGCTCATGCCGCGCGCTCCTCTCCCGGGGTCCGGCCCTGGTGACGCCCGTCGGACTGCCTTTCGCCATTGTCGGCCGGGACCGGGCCGCCCGCGCGCGGTACGGTGCCCGGCGCGACACAAGCGTCCGCCCCGGGCACCTGGGGTGCTCGGGGCGGAACGCTCGTGAGGACGGGGGCGCCCGGCGGGCCGGGCGCCGGATCGTCAGATCGTCGCGGTGTCGATCACGAAGCGGTAGCGGACGTCGCTCGCGAGAACGCGCTCGTACGCCTCGTTGACCTGGTTCGCGTCGATCACCTCGATCTCGGCGCCGAGGCCGTGCACGGCGCAGAAGTCCAGCATCTCCTGGGTCTCCTTGATCCCGCCGATCGCCGAGCCGGCGATCGACCGGTTGCCCATGATCAGGGAGAAGAGGTTCAGCGAGATCGGCTCCTCGGGCGCGCCCACGTTGACCAGGGTGCCGTCCGTGCGGAGGAGGCCGAGGTAGGCGCCGAAGTCCAGCGGGGCGGAGACCGTGGAGAGGATGACGTCGAACGTGCCGGCCAGCTCCTCGAAGGTCTCGGGGTCGCTGGTCGCGTAGTAGTGGTCGGCGCCCAGCTTGAGCCCGTCGTCCTTCTTGCGCAGCGACTGGGAGAGAACCGTGACCTCGGCGCCCAGCGCGTGCGCGATCTTGACGGCCATGTGGCCGAGACCGCCGAGGCCGACGACGGCGACCTTCTTGCCGGGGCCCGCTCCCCAGCGCTTGAGCGGGGAGTACGTGGTGATGCCCGCGCACAGGAGCGGCGCGGCCTCGTCGAGGGCGATGCCCTCGGGGATGGAGACGGCGAAGGCCTCGGTCACGACGATGTGCGTGGAGTAGCCGCCGTAGGTGGGCTCGCCGCTGCGGTCGAGCGCGTTGTACGTCTGGGTGTTCCCCTCGGCGCAGTGCTGCTCGCGGCCCATCAGGCAGGCGTCGCACTTTCCGCAGGAGTCGACCATGCAGCCGACGCCGACGCGGTCGCCGACCTTGAACCGGGTGACCCCGGGGCCGGTCTCGGCGACGATCCCGGCGATCTCGTGGCCGGGCACCATCGGGAAGATGCCCTCGCCCCAGCCGTCGCGGGCCTGGTGGATGTCGGAGTGGCAGATGCCGGCGAATTTGATGTCGATCAGGATGTCGAACTCGCCCACCGGACGGCGCTCGATCGTGGAGCGCTCCAGCGGGGCCTTGGCACGGGGAGCGGCGTAGGCGGCAACGGTGGTCATGCCGGAGGTTCTCCTCTGGGTGATGCGGTAGGAACGTTTCCCAGCGTCACACCGTGTCCGACGTTTACCCAGGTCACCGCTTTGCCTATGTCCAGCGGTCCTACTACTGACAAGGACAGGCTCCGGCGCCTACGACCGGGATTCCCAGGAATAATGGAAGCCATGGACGATCAGCCCGAGGCCGCCGCTCCCGAGCCGCTGGACCGGCGCGCCGAACTCAGCGAATTCCTGCGTACCCGGAGGGCCAAGCTCCAGCCGCAGGACGTGGGGCTGCCGGAGTTCGGCCGGGCCCGCCGGGTGCCCGGGCTGCGCCGGGAGGAGCTGGCGCAGCTGGCGGGGGTGTCGGTGGCGTACTACACGCGTCTGGAACAGGGCAACGGGCGCAATGTGTCGGCCGAGGTGCTGGACGCCATCGCCCGCGCGCTGCGGCTCACCGATGCCGAGCAGGCGCATCTGACCCACCTGGCGAGGCCCGCGCGGCACAAGAAGAAGCGCCGCCCGGCCAGGGTGCAGCGGGTGCGGACCGGGCTGCTGTATCTCCTGGACAGCATGGACGGCATCCCCGCGTACGTGACCGGGGCACGCTCCGACATCCTGGCCTGGAATCCGATGGCGGCCGCGGTGTTCGGCGACTGGGGCGCGCTGCCGCCGGCCGAGCGGAACTGGGCGCGGCTCGTGTTCCTCTCCCCCGCATACCGGGACCTGTTCGTGAACTGGGACTCCAAGGCTTCGGACATGGTCAGCTATCTGCGGCTGTACGCGGGCTGCCACCCCGACGATCCCGAGCTGTCGGCGCTGGTGGGCGAGCTCTCCGTCAAGAGCGACGAGTTCCGGCGGCTGTGGGCCACGCACAATGTCAAGGAGAAGGGCCACGGCATCAAGCTGATACGGCATCCGCTCACCGGGGACCTGACCCTGTCCTACGAGACGCTGAACCTCCCGGACGACGAGGAGCAGCATCTGGTGACCTACCACGCGGAGCCGGGGTCGGAGTCGGCGCAGGCCCTGCGCCTGCTGGCGAGCTGGGGCGCCGACGCGGGCCGGACGGACGTCATCAGCGGCGCGGCGCGGGGTCCGGCCGACGAGCGATGAACACGAACTCCCGGCCCGGCCGGTCGGGTGCGTCCCGCACCTCGCGCACGACGAACCCCTGGGCCGTCAGATCCGCCTCGACCTCCTGACGCTCACGGAACCGCAGGGTGGAGTCGGAGGTGAGGACCTCGCCGTCGGCCGCGAAGACGTAGGTCCAGCGGAACGAGACGAGCGGCCCGGCGACCTCGGTCACATGCAGAGCTCCTCGGCAAGGCGGACGTAGGGGTCCAGGTCACCGCGACCGGGGTCGAGCGGATCGTAGAGGGCGGAAGCCGGGGGTTCGCGAAGATCTCGTCAGCCATGCGGCGGAAGGTACAGGGCGCGAGGAACCTCCGCTCCCGCGGCCTCCTCTCAGGCTCGTTCGACCGTCATACGGGCGAACAGCGGGAGCGGAACCCAGGGTGCGCCGGTGACGAGGGTGCGCCGGACGGTGCGACCGGCGAACTCCGGACAGGCCGCGACGGTCCGGTTGAGCGGCTCGTCGGACGTCGCGCGGAAGTCGTAGATGACGATCCGGCCCCCGGGACGCAGGACCCGCGCCATTTCGGTGACGGCCTCGGGCACATCGGCCCAGTGGTGCATGCTCAGCGTGGAGACGACGACGTCGGCGCAGGCGTCGGGCAGCGGGAGCGCGCCGGCCTCCGCGAGGTGGATGGTGACGCGGTCTCCGTAACCGTATTCCTTCATGTTGTGCCGGGCCCGCTCGGTCATGGAGGCCGAGACGTCGACGCCGTGCGGGCGGAGATCGGCCCGCCTGCGGGCGATGTCGAGGAGGAGCCTGCCGGGGCCGGTGCCGACGTCGAGGACGACCGCTCCCTGCGGGGCCCGGCAGACATCGTCCGCGGCCCGGCGGTAGAGGCCGCTCAGCAGCCTTCCGGAGAGACGGTCATACGCCTCTCCGCTGATGCCCATCCCTCCAGGGTCGGCCTCGTGGGATCGGTGGTCGTGACGCTGTCCGGCGAGGCGGTGGAGGCCCCGGTGGGCGGCGTTGAGGAGGATGCGCATCAGCTGGCTTTCGGTGTGGAGGAGCGGCGGACGAGAGGACACAGGGCCTCTCGTCCGCCGGTGGGCCGAGTTGGTCAGGCGGTGCCGGGTTCGGCCGCCCTGCCGGCCGGTTCGTGGTCCTCGGTCTGGCCGTCGGTGCCCGGACGCGGCGCCTGCCGCCGCGGCAGCAGGCCGATGAGCAGCGCGAGCACCAGAGCCAGCGGCGCGCCTGAGCCGGCGCCGCCCGAACGGTGGGCGGGTGTTTCGGCTGTGGTGCCTTCGGACATGGTGGGTCACGCCCTCCCGGACGCAAACGGGTTGGGAAGTTTGAAGTCGACGCCGACGAGGTCCTGGTCGATGACGCTCCCGGCGACGGTGCCACTGGCCGCGGCGGCCACGACGGCGGCGAGAGGTATCGGCACGGTGGCGCGCCGGGCCATGTCGCCGGCCGCGTAGACGCCGGCGACGCTGGTCTGCGCGAACTCGTTCACCTCGATACAGCCGTCGGGAAAGCCGTCGCAGCCGAGCCGCTCGGCGAAGTCGGCCCGCTGGCGGAGGGTCGTCTTGATGAAGACGGCGTCCCGGTCGATCGAGGAGCCGTCGTCGAAGGCGATCCGCCGCAGGAGGGTGCCCTCGTGCTCCAGCCGGGCGAGCGGAGAGCAGTGCACGGCGACGCCGTTGGCCTCGAGGACGCTCTGCATGACGGGTTCGAGCGAGGCGCCGCCGGTGCACAGGACTATGTCCTCGGTGAAGCGGCTGAGATGGAGGGCCAGCCTGACCCGGTCCGGCGCCGCGCCGAGGACGGCGATGCGGCTGCCGCTGGCCTCGAAGCCGTGGCAGTAGGGGCAGTGGAAGGCGCTCTTGCCCCACAGTGCTTCCACGCCCTGGAGATCGGGGAGTTCGTCGCGCAGGCCGGTGGCGAGCAACAGCCGGCGCGATTCGACGAGCTCGCCGTCCGCAAGCCCGACCTCGAAGTGGTCGTCGGAGAGGCGGCGGACCGAGTCCGCGGCGATGGCGGCGGTCCGGACCGTCGGATAGTGCCGCAGGTTCTCGTGACCGAGGTCGCGGAGGGTCTGCGGTGGCGTGCCGTCGTGGGTGATGAAGTTGTGCACGGCGTCCGCGGCGGCGTTCCGGCCCTCTCCGCTGTCAAGGAGGAGCACCGTGCGTTGGGCTCGTCCCAGGGTCAGCGCAGCGGACATTCCGGCGGGTCCGCCACCGACGATGATCACATCGAGCATGATTCCTCCTGCCTCGGCGGGGACGTGGAGCGTCCCCTTGACCTGGGACCAACTCTGCAAGTTAATGTCAACATGAAGTCAAGTACCGATGAGACATCCATGACCATCGGCGAGCTGGCCGACCGTTTCGCACTGCGCACGCATGTGCTGCGCCACTGGGAGGCGACGGGCCTGCTGTCCCCGGCGGAGCGAGTGAACGGCCGTCGCCGCTACAGCTCACGTCACATCGCGCGGGTCGCGATGATCGTCCGCGGCAAGGCCGCCGGCTTCAGCCTCGACCAGCTGCGCGGCGTGCTGGACGCCACGGACTCGGCGGAACGACGGGTGCTGCTGCTGGACCAGCGCGCGGAGCTGGACCGGCGCATCCAGGAGATCGAGGCGTCGAGGACGCTCATCGAGCACGCGCTGGAGTGCAGGGCCGAGGACTTCACCGAGTGTCCCGGCTTCCGCAAGCTGGTGGAGCAGCTGGCCACCGGTCCTGCGGGCGGTCCTTCCGTGGGGGACGCGGAGCTGCGCGGACACCTGCACGAGTGATGTCCGGAGCGGTGTTCCGAGGCCCGGCCGCGTGGTTCCGCGCGGGACCGCGCTCCGGTGCCGGAACCCTGATCCGGGTGCGGCTGCCGTCCGTTCGCGGTCGACCGGGCGATCCCGTTGTCGTAGATGTCGGCGAGCTCGTCACCGTAGCTGGTCGGACCGTAGTTCTCCTGAGTGGCCATGGCGGGAGTCAACCGCCGTCGGTGGAGCCGATACCAGGCACGAAAGGCCCGGCCTTCAGGGGTGGCCGACCGGTCGGTTCGGCTCCGCCGTCCGCTCCGCCTCGCCGGCGGCGCACCCGGCGAGGGCGGGACCACGGGTGGCCGCCGCACCGGTGCCCGCCGGGTCCATGCGCGTCAGGGCCTCCGGGGCGGCGAGCCGGGGCAGGAGCAACTGCCAGAAGCCGGTGAGCATGTACGGGGACAGCCACGCGGCGTCGTGCCGGCCGAGCACCTCGAATCCGGCCGTGGCGGCGACCGTGGCGGCCGCCGCGTCCTCGCGGGAGACGCCCTCGGCTAGCGTTCCGGCGGCTGCCGCCTCGTCCAGCAACTCCCGCACGCGGTGGTGCCACTCGACCCTCAGGTCCGGGGCGGCGGCTCTCTCGCCGTCGCAGCTCAGCCGGAATCCGGCCCGGCTCACCGGGTCCTCGCGCAGCCGCTCCGCGAGAGCGTGCGAGCTGTCGACGAGCGCCTGCAGGGCGGTGTCCGTCCTGCGCCGGATCGCGCCGGACAGGTCGCGCAGTCCTTGGGACGCCTCAGCGACCACGGCTTCCGCGACCGCGGCCTTGTTCTCGAAGTGGAAGTGCAGTGCGCCCGTGCTGACGCCCGCGCCGGAACTGATCAGCGCCAGCCGCGCCTGCGCGTAGCCGTGCTGCTCGAAGACGGTGGCGGCGGAGCGGATCAGCGCTTGGCGGGTACGGGTGGCCCGCTCCTGTTTGGTCACCGGGGCCTCCGTTCCAGGAGGGGGCGGCAACAGCCGGGGCAGCGGGACGGCGGCATCATGGAGATATCAAACCAACTTACCGGTTTCATTTCCAGAGAACGGAAGAGTGCGGCGCATGCCGTCGGCCCTTCCGGGAGAAATGCACATCGTCACACTTATCCATAAGGGAGTTGACGCGTCTCGTGCACCGTGAAGCGACCGCATTTCCGGCCGGGCACACGGCCTGGGCGTCGCGGGTCCGGTCAGGATGGGCCGGACGTTCCTCAGGCCGCCGCGAACGCGTCCGCGTGGTCGGATGACCAGATACGGAACGACCGGGCCGGGCGGCCCGTCAGTTCCTGGACGGTGGACACCACGGCCGCCTTCGCTCCCTCCCGCTGCCGTTCCGCGCTCTGGAGAAAGGCCTCCGCGACGGGCCGCGGATACTTCGCCAGCAGGGCCGTGCGCGCGGCGTCCACGCCCAGTTCCTCGAAGCGCAGCGGTCGCCCCAGCACCCGGGAGAGCTGGGCCGTCTGCTCCCGCGCGGTGATCGCCTCCGGGCCCGACACCGCGTACGCCCGGCCCTCGTGCCCCGTACCGGTGAGAGCGGCGACGGCTACGGCGGCGACGTCGCGCGGGTCGACACACGCGACCGGCGCGTCGCCGTGCAGGGCGCGCACCACTCCCGTCGAGCGGATGCCGGGCGCCCAGGACAGCGTGTTGGACATGAACGTCCTGGGGCGGACGAACGTCCACGGAACCCCGGAGTCCCTGACGGCCTGTTCGTTCTCGCGCTGGCGACGGGTGATGAAGTCGTCGGCGCCCGGCTCCTCCACCGCCATCATGGACAGCTTGACCAGGTGGCGGACGCCCGCCGCGGCCGCCGCCGCGGCGACCCGCTCGTCGTCGGGCTCCGTGGGGCTGTTCGTCACCAGGAACACCGAGGTGACGCCCCACAGGGCCCGGTCGAGGGCGGGGCGGTCCCCGTACTCCCCCTCGACGACCTCGACTCCGTCCCCCCGCACCGTCAGGCGCCCGGGACGGCGCGCGAGAATCCGTACGGGGCCGGCCGCCGCCAGCAGTCCGGCGACCTCACGGCCCACCGCTCCGGTCGCACCCGTCACGAGAATCACTGGGAAACCTCTCAGCCGCCGGCCCGTGGGCCGGACAGGAGCGTGGAGAACACCAGTTCGCCGTCCTGATGGCCTGTCACCTGGACCGTCACCGTATCCTCGGTCGTCTCCGGCAGGACCACCGCCCCGATCCAGCACGGGCTGCCGAACTCGGCGTACCGGTGGAACCGGGAACTCGCCTCCGCCGGAACGATCCCGCCGGGCCCCACCGCCAGGCAGGCCGCCTGACGGGCCGCCTCCAGCAGCAGCATGCCCGGGACATGGTCGTTGGGGTGCTGGAAGAGCGTCGGATGCCGGGTGTCCACGCGCAGTTCCCAGACGCCGTCGCGGCCGGGCTCCGACAGCACCACGTCCTCGGCCCTGCTCCGGCCGGCCAGGGCGGTGGGGACCGCGGCCGCCTCGGGTATCGATATCCCCTCGGCGGGGACGCCACCGCGCATCCGCCGGTAGACCTTGGGGTTCGTGAAGCGGGTCGCGCCCGTCCCCGTCGCCGCCAACTGCCCGTCGCGGTGCACCGCCCAGCCCACGCGCCCCTGGACGGGCAGTCCGCCCCGCCACTTCAGGTCGGAGCAGAACACCTCCACGTCCATCTCGGTGGGGACGCCGCCGACGCTCAAGTGGTCCTGGTGGCAGACGTAGTCGAGGTCCGCCATCAGGAAGTGGTAGCCCAGCGGGACGCCGTACCCGGCGTGGAAGGCGAGCATCGCCGCCTGCCGCATCGCTTCCGCGACCAGCAGCGGGTCGTGCCGGTCACCGTCCACCGGGGCGAAGAACGGGTGATCGTGCGGCAGGACGGCCGCCACGGAGAACCGGTCGTGCGCCAGGCGCACCCAGTTACGCGGAAACGCGTCCTCGGGCCTGGTTCGGTGCACCATGTCGATTGCCACGGGACGCACCACCTCGACCTCCGAATCCATGGCCGGCACCGGGTCGATCAGGGCTGCTGCTTCGGGCATAACTCCCCCCAGGGGTCATGTGATGGCGAGCCATTCCTGCGATGCACGTGCGCTGATAAGATACAGACTCAGCGGTTTTTTTTCTATCCCCGGCAGGGCCGCCCCTCCCCACACCGTCCCGGCCGTTTCCCGGGCTCCCGGCCCAGCAAAGGAGACAGGATGGCCAAGCAGGACCGGGCGATCCGCACTCGCCAGACAATCCTGATGGCAGCGGCTGAAATCTTCGAGAAATACGGCTATCAAGCCGCGACGATCACCGAAATACTGAAAAGCGCCGACGTCACGAAAGGCGCTCTCTACTTTCATTTCCCGTCCAAGGAAGATCTCGCGCTCGGTGTTCTCGACGCCCAGGAGCCGCCCCAGACCGTTCCGGACCAGGCGCTCAAACTCCAGGAACTCGTCGACCTGGGGATGCTGTTCAGCCACCGTCTTCAGACCAGTCTCCTCGCCCGCGCCGGCGTTCGCCTCTCCATGGACCAGCAGGCCCAGGGTCTCGACCGCAGCGGCCCTTTTCTCCGCTGGCAGGAAGCCACCCATCACCTCCTCGCCCGGGCCGAGCACAACGGTGAGCTGCTCCCCCACGTCAACCCCACCGAGACGGCGGACCTGTACGTGGCCGCCTTCGCGGGCACCCAGGCGGTCTCCCAGACTCTCACCGACTACCGGGACCTGCAGCGCCGCCACATCACGCTGCAGCGGCACATACTCCCCAGCATCGCAGCGCCCTCCATCCTCGCCGCCCTCGATCTGACACCCGAGCGCGCCGAACGCCTCAGCCTCCTCGACGCCCTCGGCTGAACCGGTCGGGGGCGGGGCGCGCACCGGCGCCCCGCCCATGGCGCCTGGTCTATCGGCGTCCGGACGCGACGACGGCGCCGCGAAACGTACGGCGGTAGGCCAGCGGGGTGACGCCGATGGCGGCGTGCAGGTGCTGGCGCAGCGACGCACCGGTGGCGAAGCCGACCTGGCCGGCGATGTCGTCCACCGCCAGGTCCGTGGACTCCAGGAGATGACGGGCCCGGTCGACCCGCTGCTGGACGATCCAGCGGCCCGGGCTCATGCCGACCTCCTCGTTGAAGCGTCGGGCGAAGGTGCGCAGGCTCATCCGGGCGTGGTCGGCGAGGCTCGCCAGGCTCAGCGGTTCATGGAGGTTCCGCAGCGCCCAGTCGCGGGTCGCGGCGGTGCCGTTCGCCGCCGGATCGGGCACGGGCTGCTCGATGTACTGGGCCTGTCCCCCGTCGCGCCACGGCGGAACGACGCAGAGCCGGGCGACCCGGTTGGCGACCTCGCTGCCGTGGTCAGCGCGGACCAGGTGCAGGCAGACGTCGACGCCGGACCCCGCGCCGGCCGAGGTCAACACGTCCCCGTCGTCGACGAAGAGGACGTTCGGGTCCAGCCGCACCTGGGGAAACCACGACCGGAAGAGCTCCGCGAGCGCCCAGTGCGTGGTGGCCCGCCGACCGTCCAGCAGTCCGGCGGACGCGAGGAGGAAGGCACCGGTGCAGATGGACACGATGCGGGTGCCGGGACGCACCGCCGCGAGCGCCGCGACGGCCTCCGCGGGCGCGTCCCGGGTGAGGAGGGAGGTGTCGAAAGGCGGGATGACGAGCGTGTCCGCCGTCGCCAGCACCTCGGGGCCGTGCTCGACGGTGATCGAGAAGTCGGCGTTGGTGCGCACCGGCCCGCCGTCCACCGTGCAGGTCACGACGGAGTAGCGGCCGTCGGCAGCGGCGAGGACCCGGTTCGGGATGCCGAGTTCGAACGGATACACCCCGTCCAGGGCGAGTACGGCGACGCGGTGCACGTTTCCCATGGCACGATCCTGTCGAAAGATGGCAATCATGCCATGGTACGCCGGACGGACAGCCGTGAGGCTGGACGCATGACGAAGAACGAGAGCATGCGCGCCATCAGCCAGAGCGTCTACGGAGGCCCCGAGGTGCTGGAGGAGATCCGGCTCCCCCGGCCGGTACCGGGACCGAGTCAGATCGTGGTCGCCGTCCGCGCGGCCGGAGTGAACCCCACGGACTGGAAGCACCGGGCCCAGAGCATGTTCCTGGACCGGCTGCCGCTCGTCCTGGGCTGGGACGTCTCCGGGGTCGTCGAGTCGGTGGGCTTCGGGGTGACCCTCTTCAAGCCGGGCGACGAGGTGTTCGGCATGCTGCCCTACCCCTACGGCGTCGGCTCCCACGCCGAGTTCACGGTCGGCCCGGCCCGCGCCTTCGCCCACAAGCCCGAGGGCGTCGACCACGTCCAGGCGGCCGCCCTCCCGCTCGCCGCGCTCACGGCGCGCCAGGCGCTCGTCGACACGGCGGACGTGCGCCCCGGGCAGCGGGTCCTGATCCACGCCGCCGCCGGCGGGGTCGGCCACCTCGCCGTGCAGATCGCCAAGTCGCTGGGGGCGTACGTCATCGGCACCGCGAGCGCCGCCAAGCACCCGTTCGTGCGAGGGCTCGGGGCGGACGAGGTCATCGACTACCGCACCGTGGACTTCGGGGACGCGGTGAGCGACGTCGACATGGTCCTCGATCCGCTCTCGGGCGCGACGCGGGCACGTTCGCTCGATGTCCTGCGCCGGGGCGGCACGCTCGTCTCGCTACTCCCGGGCACCGATTCGTCGGAGGCCGCGAAGGCCGCCGAGCGGGCGGTCCGGGTGGAGAACCTGCTGGTCGAGGCCGATCACGCGGGCATGACGGCCATCGCCGACCTGGTCCGGGCCGGGGAGCTGCGCGCCCATGTCGAGGCCGCGTTCCCGTTGGCCGAGGCGGCGAAGGCGCACGCGCTGGGCGAGACGGACCGCACCACCGGCAAGCTCGTCCTCGTGGTGTCGTGAGCCGCGGGGTGCCGTAAGCCGGGCGATGTCGTGAGCCGGGTGGTGCGGTGAACCGCTGGGCGCCCGGTCGCCCTCGTCTCTCCCGCCCGCGGAAGGGGCGTCGGGCGTTCAGGCGCCCAGCGCCAATTTCGTGCCGAGGCCGATCATCATCACGGCGACCAGGCCATCCAGCACCCGCCACGCGGAGGGCCGCGCGAGGACTCCGCTCAGCAGCCGCGCGCCGAACCCGAGCGCCGCGAACCAGCACAGGCTGGCGAGGATAGCGCCGAGGCCGAAGGTCCAGCGCAAGGGCCCGCGGTCGGCGGCGACGGACCCGAGCAGGAACACGGTGTCGAGGTACACGTGCGGGTTGAGCCAGGTCATCGCCAGGCAGGTCAGCACGACGCCCCGCCGCGACGCGGTCGGGGCGTCCCCCGTGTGCAGGGCCGACGGGCGCAGCACACGGCGGGCGGCGAGCAGGCCGTAGGCGATCAGGAACAGGCCGCCGAGCAGCCCCACCACGGTCAGCGCCGACGGCCAGGCGACGACGACCGCGCCGACCCCGGCGACGCCCAGCGCGATGAGCACCGCGTCGGACAGGGCGCAGATGGCGACCACCGCGAGTACGCCGTCACGGCGGACGCCCTGGCGCAGCACCAGGGCGTTCTGGGCGCCGATGGCGACGATGAGGGAGAGGCCGGTGCCGAATCCGGCGGCCGCCGTGGTCAGGGCGTTCGTCATGCGGTCGACGCTACGGAGCACGACATCCTGATGTCCAGCTAAGGATTCTTACGTATCATTAGCCTTCATGATGTCCGAGCTTCCTCTCGACCAGGTGCGGACGCTGCTGGCCGTGGTCGACGAAGGTACGTTCGACGCGGCGGCGAACGTCCTGCGGCTGACGCCGTCGGCGGTCAGTCAGCGTGTGAAGGCGCTGGAGCAGCGCACGGGCCGGGTGCTGCTGATGCGCACGAAGCCGGTGCGGCCCACCGAGTCCGGTGAGGTGGTGGTGCGCTTCGCCCGCCAGCTGGCCCGGCTGGAGCGCGACGCGCAGGCGGCGCTCGGGATGTCCGGGCCCGGCGAGCCGACACAGTTGTCGATCGCGGTGAACTCCGATTCCCTGGCGACGTGGTTCCTGCCCGCCCTGCGGCGCGTGCCGGAGGAGCTGGGCCTCGCTTACGAGCTGCGCCGGGAGGACCAGGACCATACGGCCGCCCTGCTGCGGGAGGGGCTGGTGATGGCCGCGGTGACCTCGTCGCCGGAGGCGGTGACGGGGTGCTCGGTGCGCGGTCTGGGCCGGATGCGGTATCTGCCGGTGGCCAGCCCCGGCTTCGCCGACCGGTGGCTGGGACGGCTGGAGGGCGCCGCGTTGCGCGAGCTGATCGGCGACGCGCCGGTGATCGGTTTCGACCGGCGCGACGACCTGCAGGACTCCTTCGTGCGCCGCCTCGGCCCCGCGCCCCGGGCGAGCGCCCGGCGTCATCTGGTGCCCACGTCGGAGGGGTTCGTGAACGCCGTGGTGGCGGGCATGGGCTGGGGCGTGGTGCCCGACGTCCAGGCGGAGCCGCTGCTGAGCTGCGGCCGGCTGGTGCTGCTCACCCCGGACCACACCGTGGACGTCCCGCTGTACTGGCAGCAGTGGAAACTGGACTCACCGGCTCTGGCGACCGTGGCCGAGGCGGTGGCGGCGGAGGCCGCCGAGGCACTCGCCGGCTGAGGCCGATTGCCCCGCCAACAGGTTCCCGGCTTCCGGACCGCCGAGGCGTCACGGGCTGACAGGCCACCTCGGGGCGGAGGCGCGGAACGGCCTAGGATGGCAGGTCTCTCCCCTCGCCTCCCCCGGCCAGGGGATCTCCCGGACAAAGACTCGGAGGCGTCCTCCCCATGCGTGTGCTGCTGGTGGAGGACGACGACGACCTGCGGGAGGTGATCGCGGCCGGGCTGCGCGACGGGGGCTTCGCCGTGGACTGCGTCTCCGACTGGCCGGAGGCGGACGAGTCGCTGCACATCACCGCGTACGACTGTGTGGTGCTGGACCGGATGGTGCCCTCCGGCGACACCCTCGCCCCGCTGGAGGGCAGGCGCCGGGCCGGCTGGTCGGTGCCCGTGCTGTGCCTGACCGCCCTGGACTCCCTGGACGAGCGGCTGCGGGGGCTGGAGAGCGGGGCGGACGACTATCTGGCCAAGCCGTTCGCGATGCGCGAGCTGGTCCTGCGCGTCCGGGGCCTGACCCGGCGGGCGCCGGTCCGGCTGCCTTCCTTCCTGAGCTGCGCGGACGTGGTCATGGACGTGGCGCGGCACGAGGTGCGGCGCGGCGGTGTGCTGCTGTCGCTGAGCCCGAAGGAGTACGCCGTGCTCCAGCAGCTCCTCGTCCACCGGGACGCCGTCGTCACCCGTACCGGGCTGCTGGAGCACTGCTGGGACGAGATGGCCGACCCGGTCTCCAATGTGGTGGACGCCGTCGTCGCGGGTCTGCGCCGCAAGCTCGGCTCCCCGGGTCTGGTGCACACCGTGCGCGGTCAGGGGTTCCTGCTGTCGGCGGAGCCGGGGCCCTCCTGATGGCCAGGGCACGCCGTGGGCCCGTGCGGCGGCGTTCCCCGGCCAGGAGGCGGCTGCGCCGACTGCAGCTGCGGCTGACCGCGGCCTACACCCTGATCACCGTCGTCGGGCTGGCGTGCCTGTCCTGGGTGGTGATCCGTACCGACGACCGGGCGCGGCAGGACGCCGAGTACGACGAGATGCGCCGCCGGGCGTCCGTCGCCGCCTCGCTCGTCTACTACGAGGACGACCGGATCCGCCTCGACGGCCTCGGGGACGACGAGGCGACCGCGGGAACGCCGCAGATCCTGGTGCTGGAGGGCCGGCCCGGCGGTGATCCGGTCACCGTGTTCCGGGGCCGCACCGCGCAGTTCGCCGTGGGGGCCGGGGCGATCGACGCGGTGACCCGTTCGGCGATGGGCGAGGAGGGGCCGGTGCGGGCCGAGGCGCGCGACCGCTCGGGAGAGCCGGTGCGGCTGCTGGCCGTGCCCTTCTACCACGACGCCACCGACGAGGTGGCGGGCGCGGCCGTCGCGGTCGGCGATCCGGAGCGCGGCGCGGCCGAGCACCGGAGTCTGGTCCTCTCCCTGGTCGTCGGGGCCGGTGCGCTGACGGCCCTGGCCGCGGTGACCGGGCACGTGCTCTCCGGGCGCAGCATGCGGCCGGCGTGGCAGGCGCTGGAGCAGCAGGAACGGCTGCTGGCGGACGCCGCGCACGAGCTGCGGACCCCGGTCGCGGTGATGCGCGGATCGGTGGAGGTGGCCGCCGGCGCCCCGGGCGGTCTCGACGCTCATCTGCCCCGGATCCGGCGGGCGGCGGACCGGATGGCCGACGTCGTGGAGAACCTGCTGGCCCGGGGGCGGCTGGAGGCCGCCGTGGACACCGTACGGGCGGAGCCGTTGCGGCTGGACCAGCTCGTGGAGGAGGTGTGCGCGGAGCTGCCGGAGAGCGGGCCCCGCCCGGAGCTGCGGTTGGCGGAGTCGGTGGTCGAGGCCGACGCGGCGCTGGTGCGGGTTGCCGTACGCAACCTGCTGGACAACGCCGTACGGCACGGCCGGGTACCCGGCGCACCGGACGGGGCCGAGCTGCTGGTGACGGTGCGCGGGCCGGAGGTGTGGGTCGCCGACCGGGGCCCGGGAGTGGATCCGGCGCGGCTGCCGGAGCTGATGGAGCGGTTCAGTTCACCGGGCGGGGGCACGGGGATCGGCCTCTCGCTGGTACGTCGGATCGCGGAGGTCCACCGGGGGAAGCTCACCGTCCGGGCCCGCCCCGGCGGTGGCGCGGAATTCGTCCTGCGGCTCGCGCCCGACCGGTCGCGGCCGGGCCGCCGGCGCGGCGGGGGCCCGGCCCTCACGATTCGCTCATGATCGGCCGTCCATCATGCGGGGGAAGGTCCGAAGCCCACGCACGGGAGTACGAATGCCCCAGCACGCCGTCCGTCCTCTGCTCCGCCGCAAGCGCACCCTCGCCGCACTGGCCGGCGGGATCGCGGTCGCGACGGGAGCGGGGCTGCTCCTGTCCCACGCCTCCGCCACGGGCTCCGCCGCCAAGGCCGCGCCGAAGGTCGTGCCACCCACGGCGAACGCGGTCTTCGACTACCAGATCGGCGGCGCGTACACCCCGCCCGCAGGGGTCGGAGCCCTCTCCCGGGACCGTACGGCCAAGCCCGCCAAGGGCCTCTACAACGTCTGTTACGTCAACGCCTTCCAGACCCAGCCCGACGCCCTCGGCTGGTGGGAGAAGAACCACCCCGATCTGCTGCTGCGCGACGGCGACGGCGAGCTGGTCAATGACGAAGCGTGGGGCGAGGCACTGCTCGACACCTCGACCGCGGGCAAGCGGACCCGGCTGGCGAAGATCGTCGGAGGCTGGATCGACGGCTGCGCGACGTCCGGTTTCCAGGCGGTGGAGCCGGACAACCTCGACTCCTACGAGCGGTCCGACGGTCTGCTGACCCGGGCGCACAACGCGGCGTTCGCGAAGCTCCTGGCCGACCGCGCGCACACGGCGGGCCTGGCGATCGGCCAGAAGAACACCACGGACCTGCTGGGTCAGCGGAAGAAGATCGGGTTCGACTTCGCCGTCGCCGAGGAGTGCGGCCGCTACGACGAGTGCGCCGACTACGCCTCCGCGTACGGCAACAAGGTGTTCGTCGTCGAGTACACCGCGGGCGACTTCACCGAGGCGTGTTCCGCCGTGGGGGCGAAGGTCTCGGTGGTGCGCCGGGATCTCGACGTCGTCCCGGCCGGGCGGCCGGGGTACGTGTTCCGCACCTGCTGAGGGCCGGTGCGGCGGCTACGCGGGGTGGGCGCAGACGGTGAAGACGCCGCCGTCGGGGTCCCTGATCACCGCTTCGGTTCCGTCGGCGGGCGAGTTCGCCGACGGGCCGGCCGTTCCGCCCGCCGCACGGGCCGCCTCGGTGACCGCGTGCAGGTCCGCGACCTGGAAGCGGACGTGCCAACGGGGGCGCAGCAGGGGGTCGGGGGACGACGCGTCCCCGCCGCCGCGCAGGGTGGCCACGGTACGGCCGCCCTGCCGTACGACGACCGCGTCCTGCTGGTACGCGTAGCCGACCTCGCAGCCGCCGGGTTCCTCGGAGGCCCAGCCGAACACCTCGGCGTAGAAGATCGCGGAGTCGAAGGCGTGGCTGGTGCGCAGTTCGAGGGAGGCCGGAGCGCTGTCCCGGCCGAACGACCAGGGCGGGGTCCGCCCCTCCCAGAAGCCGAACGCGGCCCCTTCCCGGTCGGCGGCCACGGCGCCCCGCCCGGGGCCCAGCCGGATCGGGCCGACGGCGATGGTGCCGCCCCGTTCACGGACCCGGGCCGCGGCGGTGTCGACGTCCGCGACGGCGAAGTACGGGGTCCAGGAGACGGCCGTGGGCAGACCGGGGGCGATCTGTCCGATCCCGGCGACGGGCAGGGCGTCGACGTGGGCGACGGAGAAGCCCTCGCCGAGGGTGCCGGAGCGGAAGGTCCACCCGAGAACGGTCCCGTAGAAGTCCTCGGTGGCCCGCAGGTCCCGGGTCATGAGGCTGACCCAGCACGGAATCCCGTGCACAGGGGTCCTCTGCTCTGCCTCGGTCATCGGGATCGGTCTCCTCGCCCCCGGTGGTGAGCCGCCGGACGTTGTCGCCGGTCCGCCGGGTGGGCCTGATGGTCACCGGCCGTCGCAGGCCGGTGCGCTCCGTGGCGTCACACGTCCTCCGGAGCGGCACGCCTCCATACCTACGCCGCCGGGGCGTCGGCCGCCACCCGGGCCGCGGCCCCGGACGGTGCGGAGCGCACACCTCGGCGCGCCTGGCGGACGGGAGCCGGGCACGTCCTCCGGACGGGAGCCCCGCGCTGTCGGCGTCCGGTGGCAGCCGCGTTGTCAGTGCCCGGTGACAGACTGCCCGCATGACCCTCTCGCAGCCGAAGGCCGACCTCCAGCACTATCTCCAGTCAGCCCGCGACGTCCTGTGGTGGAAACTCGACGGGCTCTCGGAGTACGACGTCCGCCGCCCCCTCACACCGACCGGTACGAATCTCCTCGGGCTGGTCAAGCATGCCGCAGGAGTGGAGCTGGGCTACTTCGGCGAGACGTTCGGGCGGCCGTTCGGCGAGGTGCTGCCCGCCTTCGAGGACGACGCCGAGGCGAACCAGGACATGTGGGCGACGGCCGACGAATCCCGCGAGGACATCCTCGCGCTCCACCGCCGGGTGGCGGAGCACGCGGACGCCACGATCGCCGAGCTGCCCCTCGACGCGGTCGGGCAGGTCCGGTGGTGGCCCGGCGAGCGGGGCCGGGTGACGCTGCACCAGATCCTGGTCCATGTGATCTCCGACCTGCAGCGGCATGCCGGGCACGCCGACATCGCGCGGGAGCTCATCGACGGGACGGTCGGGCTGCGGTCCGGCACCGACAACATGCCGCCGGGCGACCGCGCGTGGTGGGAGGGCTACCGGCAGCGTCTGGAGCGGGCGGCGCGCGAGGCGGGGTAGCCGTCTGCCGTCTCACGCAGCGCGTTCGGAGCGTCCGGCGAGCGCGGCGGGTTCGCCGAGGTGGTGAGCGGCGGTGCGCCAGGCGGCGGTGACGGCCGCGCGGGCCGTCGCGGTCGCCGTCTCGACCCCCGGCGGGAGGTGCAGCGGAGCGCCGATGTGGACGTGGAGCCGGGGGCGGCGGGCCGGAGCGGTGATGAGCCCGGAGATCTGCTTGACGCACGGGCCCGAGGTCACCCGGCGGGCGCCTGCCTGGCCGAGCGGCACGACGGGCGCCCCGGACGCGTGCGCGAGGCGGGCGAGGCCGCTGCGGAAGCTCTCCGGCGGAGCCTCCGCCGCGTCCGTCCGGCAGGGCAGCCGCCCCTCGCCGTAGATGAGCAGATGGCGGCCGTCCCCGAGCGCGACGGCGGCCGCGTCGAGGGCGCCCGCCGCCCGGTCGGTGTTGCGGTGCACGGGCACACGGCCGCCGCGCTCCAGAAGACGGCCGAGGACCGGGATGCGCCACAGGCCCGCGGTGGCCATGACGACGGGTTCGACGCCGAGGCGCAGCAATGCGGCGAGGACGATGCCGGGGTCGGCCAGGGAGGTGTGGTTGGCGACGATGATGCTGCCGGCAGCCGGGGCAGCGGCGTGGTCGGACGTGACGGTGAGGCGTCCGAGCGAGGGGACGACGGCGGAGGCGATGCGGCTGAGCACGGTTCTCCCAAGGTCCGGCGGGCGCAGCCGTCCTGGTGGGCGGCGGTGCGGTGCGGAGCCCGCCCTTCTCGGCTTCGCCCGCTACGCCCTCATCGTCGCGGCGGCCGGGGCACGGGGCCTGAGTGCGGGTACTCAGGCCCCCTGGGTGGATCGCCCACGCGTCGGATGCTCCCCCGTCGGTGTGCCGTACCGGTTCAGACGGCCAGCCACACCGCCGTGTCCCGGGGCAGCCGGCCGTCGGCGTCCAGGGGACCGCTGGCGAGCAGGATCTCGGTGTGGGCGGGGAGCTGTACGGGCCGCTCGGCGAGGTTGACCGCGCAGACCAGGGCCTCGCCGCGGGCGAACAGCAGGAGTTCCGGGTCCTCGCCCAGCCAGCGCAACGGTTCGGTGTGCAGTGCGGTCAGCGAGCGCCGCTGCCGCAGGGCCTCCCGGTAGAGGGCCAGCACGGAGTCGGGGTCCTGGGCCTGGAGGTCGGCCGCGCGGGACGGCCAGTCGGCGGGCAGCGGGAGCCAGGGTTCCACGGTGGAGCCGAAACCCGCGTACGGTTCGTCGGCCGCCCAGGGCAGTGGGGTGCGGCAGCCGTCCCGGCCGGGGGCCCGCTCCTGGGAGCGGAAGTACATGGGGTCCTGGATCCGGTCCAGCGGCACGTCGGCCTCCGGCAGCCCCAGTTCCTCGCCCTGGTAGAGGTAGACCGAGCCGGGCAGGGCGAGCGAGAGGAGGGCGGCTGCGCGGGCGCGGCGGGTGCCGAGCTCCAGGTCGCTGGGGACGCCGAACGCCTTGGCCGTGAAGGCGAAGCCGGTGTCCTCGCGGCCGTAGCGGGTGACGGTGCGGGTGACGTCGTGGTTGCAGAGGACCCAGGTGGCGGGGGCGCCGACGGGCGCGTGTTCGGCGAGGGTCTCGTCGATGGCGCGGCGCAGCAGGGCGCCGTCCCAGGGGCAGCTGAGGAAGGTGAAGTTGAAGGCGGTGTGCAGTTCGTCGGGGCGGAGGTAGCGGGCGAAGCGCTCCGAGTCGGGCAGCCACACCTCGCCGACGAAGATGCCGTCGAACTCGTCGGCTATGGCCCGCCAGCCCCGGTAGATGTCGTGCAGCTCGTCCCGGTCGACGTACGGGTGCGGCCCCTGGTGTCCTTCGAGGTCCGGGAGCGCCGGGTCCTTGGCGACGAGGGCGGCGGAGTCGATGCGCACGCCGGCCACACCGCGTTCGAACCAGAACCGCAGGACGTCCTCGTGCTCCTGGCGTACGGCGGGGTGGGCCCAGTTGAGGTCGGGCTGCTCGGTGGCGAACAGGTGGAGGTACCACTCGCCGTCCGCCACGCGGGTCCAGGGCACTCCGCCGAACTCGCTCTCCCAGTCGTTGGGGGGCAGTTCGCCGTGTGCGCCGCGGCCGGGGCGGAAGTGGAAGAGTTCGCGCTCCGCGCTGCCGGGCCCCGCGGCGAGTGCCGCCTTGAACCAGACGTGCTGGTCGGAGACGTGGTTGGGAACGATGTCGATGATGGTCCGGATCCCCGCCTCGCGGGCTTCGGCGATGAGCTTCTCGGCCTCCGCGAGGTTGCCGAAGGAGGGGTCGATGGCCCGGTAGTCGGCGACGTCGTATCCGCCGTCCGCCATCGGGGACAGGTACCAGGGGGTGAACCAGAGCGCGTCGACGCCGAGTTCGGCCAGGTAGGGCAGCCGGGACCGTACGCCCGTCAGATCGCCGGTGCCGTCCCCGTCGCCGTCGGCGAAGCTGCGGACGTAGACCTGGTAAATGACGGCCGAGCGCCACCAGTCGTCGGCGGCGAGCTGGCTGCCTTCCATAAGGCGGGTTCCTTTCGGGCGGGGCGCGGTCGCCGGCGAAGTGGGCCGGTCCGCGCAACAGGGAGGAGCTGGAGGTTCTGACGCCGCCGCCCCGGAGCGGGGCGGGAAGGCCGGGGGCGGCGGCGGGTCCGGGGGCTCGCCGGGGGGGCGGGCGCGGGTCAGCCTTTCGTGCTGCCCGCGCTGATTCCGGCGATGATGTGCCGCTGGAAGACGAGGAACATCAGGACCATCGGGATGCTCGCGATGACCATGGCCCCGATCAGCACGGTCAGCGGGACGTTCTGCGAGAGCTGCACGAGGGCCACGCTGATCGGCTGTTTGTCGGTGTCGGAGAAGACCATCAGCGGCCAGAGGAAGTCCTGCCACACCGCGACCAGCGCGAAGATCGACACGACGCCGAGGACGGGCCTCGACAGGGGCAGGACGATGGACCAGAGGGTGCGGAGTCTGCCCGCCCCGTCGATCTCGGCGGCCTCCAGGACGTCGCGCGGAATCTGGTCGAAGAATCGTTTGAGCAGATAGAGGTTGAAGGCATTCGCGACGGCCGGCAGCCAGATGGCCAGCGGATCGTTCAGCAGGTTGACGTGGATCAGCGGCATGTCGGCGATGGTGAGGTACTTCGGTACGACGAGGGCCTGCACCGGGACCATGAGGGTGGCGAGGATGCCGCCGAGGATCACGTTGCCGAAAGCCGGCTTGAGCTTGGACAGGGCGTAGGCGGCGGCTGTGCAGAAGACGATCTGCAGCACCCAGGCGCCGGTCGCCTGAACGACCGTGTTCCACAGGTGGGTCGGCAGCCGCATCAGGTCCCAGGCGTCGGTGTAGCCGCTGACCTGCCACTGCTCGGGAACGAGGGTGGGCGGGGTGCGCACCACTTCCTCGGGCGGTTTCATCGCGCCCGTGACCATCCAGTAGACGGGGAAGAGGAACGCGAAGGCGAAGAGCAGGACGACGAGGGTGAACACCGACCAGTACGTGACCTTGCCGCGGCGTCCGGCGAGCGCCAGCGGTGAGATGACAGTGCGTACGGACCGCTCGGCCGGGGCGTCCCCGGAGCGCTTGCCGAGGGCGGCGGGCGGCTGCTGTACCGGGGGCGGAGCTGTCTGGGTCATAACGGGGCGACGCTCCTCTCAGTCGGTGCGGGTGAGTCGCAGATACAGGGCGGAGAACGCGCTGAGCACCAGCAGGAGCATCACGCTGAGGGCGGACGCGCCGCCGAAGTCGTTGTAGAGGAAGGCGTACTTGTAGATGAGGTAGAGCACGGTGACCGTGGAGTTCTCCGGGCCTCCGCCGGTGATGACGAAGGGTTCGGTGAACACCTGCATCGTCGCGATGACCTGAAGGAGCATCAGCATCAGGATGATGAAGCGGGTCTGCGGGATGGTCACGTGCCGGACGCGCTGCCAGACGGAAGCGCCGTCCAGCTCGGCGGCCTCGTACAGCTCGCCGGGAATGCCCTGGAGGGCGGCGAGGTAGATGAGGACGGTGCCGCCCATGTTGGCCCAGGTGGCGACGATGACGAGCGAGACCAGTGCGGTGTCGGCGCCGTTGGTCCAGTTCGAGGTCGGCAGGTGGAGGAAGCCGAGCACCTCGTTGGCCAGGCCCGCGCCCGGATCGTAGAACCACTTCCACAGCAGGGCGCTGACCACCGGCGGGATCATCACGGGGAGGTAGACGACGACCCGGAAGAACGCCTTGGCGTGCCGCAGTTCGTTGAGGACGAGCGCCATGAGGAACGGGATGGCGAACCCGATGACCAGGGCGAGCACGGTGAAGGTGAGCGTGTTGCGCCAGGCGGCCGTGAACTCCGGGTCCTGGAAGACCCGGGTGAAGTTCGCGGTGCCGACCCATTCGGGGTCGGAGCCGGGGGTGTACTTCTGGAACGCGATGATCACCGACCGGACGGCCGGGTACCAGGAGAACAGGATGAAGCAGAGCAGGCCGCCGATCAGGAACCCGTAGGCGGTGGCCTGGTCGGCGATCTTCCTGCGCAGCGGACCCAGGGGCCCGCGGCCCGCCGGGCGCGCGCCCCCCGGGGGTGGCGGGGCACCCGCGGGCCCCGGGC
>NZ_JBHXPF010000029.1:0-93253 GCF_042718715.1 Streptomyces sp. NPDC058576
CTCGCCCGCCGTATCGGCGACCCGGTCGCGGTCGCGCTGGGTGCCGGTGCGGAAGCGACCGCGGGTGTGCTGGGTGAGCACGGTGCGGTGAAGGTCCTGGTCTCCGAGGCGTCGGAGTTCGCGGACTATCTGGTGGTGCCGAAGGTGGATGCGCTGCAGGCCGCGTTCGACGCGGTCTCCCCGGCGGCGGTGCTGGTGGTGTCCTCGGCCGAGGGCAAGGAGATCGCGGCCCGTCTGGCGCTGCGGGTCGGTTCGGGGATCATCACGGATGCCACCGACCTGGAGGCCGGTGAGGAGGGTCCGGTCGCGACGCAGGCGGTGTTCGCCGCGTCGTTCACGACGAAGTCCCGGGTCTCCAAGGGTGTTCCGGTGATCACGGTCAAGCCGAACTCGGCTCCCGTCGAGCCGGCCGCGGCGGCGGGTGCGGTCCAGGCTCTGGCGGTGTCGTTCGGTGCGGGCGCGTCGGGTACGAAGGTGACCTCGCGGACGCCGCGTGAGTCGACCGGGCGTCCGGAGCTGACCGAGGCGGCGATCGTGGTCTCGGGTGGCCGGGGGGTCAACGGTGCGGAGAACTTCCCCGTGATCGAGGCTCTCGCGGACTCCCTGGGTGCCGCGGTGGGCGCGTCGCGTGCGGCGGTGGACGCGGGCTGGTACCCGCACACCTCGCAGGTCGGGCAGACGGGCAAGTCCGTCTCGCCGCAGCTGTACATCGCCTCGGGTATCTCGGGGGCGATCCAGCACCGGGCGGGCATGCAGACCTCGAAGACGATCGTCGCGATCAACAAGGACGCCGAGGCCCCGATCTTCGAACTCGTCGACTACGGCGTCGTCGGCGACCTCTTCGCCGTCGTTCCCCAGCTCACCGAGGAGATCACCGCCCGCAAGGGCTGATCCCCCGGCGAACCACCCCCGCCCCGGGCCGCACGGTGAACCCCACCGCGCGGCCCGGCGCCGTTCCGGGCGACCATTGACGCAGGTCGAGCGGCCTTATAACTTCACTATACGGATTGTTGATTCCGGGAAGCGGAAACGACGAGAGCGTGGAGGGTACGTTCATGGGTCAGCAGGAGAAGGTGGCAACGAGCCTCGCCGGTGCGGTCAGCGAGGAGATCAGTGCCTCCCTCACGGCGGTCGACGCGGAGCTCGCCCGCCGCTATCCGGGCGATCCCGGCACCCGCCAGCCCGTGCACACCGTCTACGTACCCGGTGACGTCTTCGAGCCCGGCACCCTGCGCTCCTGGGGCGACCAGGCGCTGGCCGCCCTCGACGAACACGCCCCCGACGCCTCCGCGTTCGCCGCCGTCCTCGGCATCCCCGAGGAGCTGGCCGGGCCGGTCCACGACCGCGTGCGCGCCAAGCTGGAGCGCGAGCCCGTCGAGGACCTGCGCATCGACTTCGAGGACGGCTACGGTCCCCGTCCGGACGCGGAGGAGGACGAGGCCGCCGCCCGCGCCGCGCGCCTGGTCTCCGAGGCGTACGCGAACGGCACCGCCGCCCCGTACATGGGCATCCGGATGAAGTGCATGGAGGCCGGTGTACGCGACCGGGGCATCCGCACCACCGACGTCTTCCTCACCGGCCTGATGGAGGCGGGCGGGCTCCCCGAAGGGCTCGTGCTGACCCTGCCGAAGGTGACGTACCCGGAGCAGGTCACCGCCTTCGTCCAGCTCCTCGAAGCCTTCGAGAAGGCCCACGGCCTCGACGCCGGGCGGATCGGCTTCGAGATCCAGATCGAGACCAGCCAGTCCATCCTCGCCGCCGACGGGACCGCCGCCGTCGCCCGCATGATCGACGCCGCCCAGGGCCGGGCGACGGGGCTGCACTACGGCACCTTCGACTACAGCGCCTGCGTCGGGGTCAGCGCCGCCTACCAGGCCAGTGACCACCCGGCCGCCGATCACGCCAAGGCCGTGATGCAGGTCGCCGCCGCGGGCACCGGCGTACGTGTCTCCGACGGCTCGACCAACGTCCTGCCCGTCGGCCCGACCGACCAGGTCCACGAGGCCTGGCGGCTCCACTACGGCCTCACCCGCCGCGCTCTGGCCCGCGCCTACTACCAGGGCTGGGACATGCACCCCGGTCACCTGCCGACGCGCTACGCGGCCGTCTACGCCTTCTACCGCGAGGGCCTGGAGCCCGCGGCCGCCCGGCTCGCCGCCTACGTGGCCAAGGCCGGCGGTGACGTCATGGACGAGCCCGCCACCGCCAAGGCCCTCAGCGGCTACCTGCTGCGCGGCATCGACTGCGGCGCGCTGGACACCGCCGAGGTCGCCCGGCTGACCGGCCTGACCCGCGCGGACCTGGACGCCTTCGCCTCACCGCGCCGGGGCGACCTGACGGTCACCGCTCCGTAAGGGGGAGCCTCAGTAGCCTTCGCGCCCCGAGGGGACGGCCAGTCCCGCCGGGGTGCGCAGGCCCGCGACCGGCACCGTCCGCTGGCCGCCGCGCGCCGGCAGCTGCACCACCCGGTCGTTGTTGAAGTCCGCGATGTACAGCGCGCCCGCGGGGTCGAAGGCCAGGCCGTACGGGGAGTTGAGCCCGGTCGCCGGGACGGTCCGCTGCGGCCCGCCGCCCGCAGGCAGCCGGACCACCCGGTCGTTGCCGCTGTCGGAGACGAAGAGATCCCCTCCCCGGCCGAAGGCCAGACCGGTCGGCTGGGAGAGCCCGGTCGTGGGCACGGTCGTCTGCGGGCCGCCGTCGGCCGGGACCTTCACCACGCGGTCGTTGACGAAGTCCGCCACGAAGAGGTTCCCCGCCCGGTCCAGCGCGAGACCGTTGGGATGGAGCAGCCCGGTGGTGGGGACGGTGACCTGGCCGCTGCCGTCGGCGGGCACCTTCACCACCCGGTCGTTGAAGCTGTCGGCGATGTAGAGGTCGCCGTCCGCGTCCAGCGCCAGCCCGATGGGGCGGGAGAGGTCGGTGGTCGGGACGACGGTCTGCGGGCCTCCGTCGCCCGGCACCACGACGACCCGGTTGTTGCCGGTGTCGGCGATGTACAGGTCGCCCGAGGGGCCGAGCGTCATCCCGGTCGGGCGGATCAAGCCGCTCGCCGCGACCGTGACCGGCGCGCCGCCGCCGGGCGGCAGGCGCAGCACGGTGTTGTCGGCGTAGTCGGAGATGTACAGGGGCGCTCCACCCTGCGCCGGGGGGCGCCCGTCCGCCGTCCCGGGCGCGGTTTTGGGCGTGGCGGAGGCGACCGGTGCCGCGCACAGCAGCAGCGCCGCCGCCATGGCGGCGAGCCGCCAGCGCGGCTGACTGCGGACCGGCTTCGGGACCGGCGGGGCTGAAGGGATCGATGGGGTCGTCGTGGGACGGCTCATGGGTGCGTACCTGTTCTGGATGCCCTGCCCGCTGCCGTACCGGCCCGGGAAGGGGAGGGGGCGCCCCGGGGTCCGGTCCGCGCGGTGCCCGAGCCGAGGGGCGGACGAGCGGGCGGGCGGGCCGAGGGGAGCTGCGGAGGTGACGGTCCGACACCCGGGCCCGTCGACCGGTCCGCCGGGGCGTGCCGTACGGGGGACGGGGCGTCGGCGGCCGACGATAGGGAGCCGCTCCCGCCGATCCGTCGGCACCACGCCCCGATGGACCGGGCGGCCACCCCAACGGCCCCTGCCGCCCCTCCCGTCCGGACGAGCCGGGCCGTCTTCGGCTGTCCCGGCGCGCTGCTGCCCCGCCACGAGCGCGACAGGTGCGCATCGTGTGCCGCCCACCGCGCACCGCACACGTCCATGTCGTACACGTCCACGGCGCACCAGGTGCCGTTCGACGTGGGCGCGGTCGTGGAAGACCCCCCCGGCGCTCCGGGGACGCGTACGCCTTGAGGTGCCCGGCGTGACGGCCGGTCAGGCCGTCGAGCAGGAGGGCTTCGAGCGCCGAGCCGTCGGGCTGCCGTCTCCGGCCGGGCGGCGGGGTTCGGGGGTCGGCGGCCCTGGTGCGCGTGGCTTCCCGGGCCCCGGTGGGCCCGACCGGCTTCAGGCGGGCGGCAGTTCGCCCGAGCCGCGGGGGATCAGCGTCGTCGGCAGTTCCACCCGTGCCGTGGCGTGGTCCGCTCCGTCGAGGCGGCGGAAGAGATGCTCGGCGGCGGTCCTGCCGACCGCCGCCGCGTCCTGCGAGATCACGGTGATGCCGAGCAGGTCGGCCAGCTCGATGTCGTCGAACCCCACCAGCGCCACCGGCCGCTCCCGCTCCGCGATCACCCGGACCGCCGTCACCGTCACCCGGTTGTTGCCCGCGAACAGGGCGGTGACCGGCTCGGGCCCGCCGAGCATCTCCTCGGCGGCGGCCCGGACCCGCTCCGGCTCGGTGGAGCCGAGGGAGACCCAGCCGTCCTCGACGGTGATGCCCGCGTCCCGCATGGCGGCGTGATAGCCGCGCAGTCGCTCGGTGGCCGTGTGGATCCGCGGCTGGTCTCCGATGAACCCGATCCTGCGGTGACCGTGCGCGATGAGGTGCGCCACGCCCTCCCGGGCCCCGCCGAAGCTGTCGGAGAGCACCATGTCGACGTCGACGTGGCCCGCCGGGCGGTCCACGAAGACCGTGGCGATGCCCGCCTTGATCTCCGGCTCCAGATAACGGTGGTCGTCGCCCGCCGGGATCACGATCAGACCGTCCACCCGGCGGGCGCACAGCGCCAGCACCAACTCCTGCTCCCGCTCCGGGTCCTCGGCGCTGGAACCGTTGATCAGCAGCGCGCCGTGCGCTCGGGCGACCTCCTCCACAGCGCGGCTCAGCGGACCGTAGAACGGGTCCGCCAGATCCTCCAGGACCAGTCCGATGGATGCCGTACGTCCCTTGCGCAGCACGCGGGCACTGTCGTTGCGGCGGAAGCCCAGCGCGTCGATCGCCTCCTGCACGCGCCGCTCGGTGTCGGGCGTGACGCCGGGCTCGCTGTTCACCACCCGGGAGACCGTCTTCAGGCCGACTCCGGCGCGAGCCGCCACGTCCTTCATGGTCGGCCGGTTGCCGTAGCGGGTCTCGGAATGACGGGCGGTCCGGTCCACGTGCGCTGTCCTGTCGTCGGATACGGGCGGGGCTGCGGTGCTCCGGGCGGGGCCGAGCGAGGCCGAGTGGGGGCGCCGCGGGGGTGATCGGAGGCTGTGGCGTCGAGCATAGGCCCTGGACAACGTTGTCAACTGAATGGAGACTGTGCAGACTGTGGACGGAACCCGCAGGTCCCGCCCCTTCACCGATCCGGAGAGTCCCCACCGATGCATACCGACCTCGTCGCCGCGCTCGACATCGGCGGCACCAAGATCGCCGGAGCGCTGGTGGACGGCGACGGATCCCTTCTCGTACGGGCGCAGCGGCCGACGCCCGCCCGGGAAGGGGCCGAGGCGGTCATGGGGGCCGTGGACGAGGTGCTGGGCGAGCTGATGGCCTCGCCGCTGTGGAGCAGGGCCGGATCGATCGGTATCGGCAGCGCCGGTCCGGTGGACGCCGCCGCGGGCACGGTCAGCCCGGTCAACGTCCCCGGCTGGCGGGACTTCCCGCTGGTGGAGCGGGTGCACAAGACGGCGGGCGGATTGTCGGTCGCGCTGGTGGGCGACGGGGTCGCGATGACGGCCGCCGAACACTGGCTCGGTGCGGCGCGCGGCTACGACAACGCGCTGTGCCTCGTCGTGTCGACGGGCGTCGGCGGCGGCCTCGTCCTCGGCGGCACCCTGCGCCCCGGCCCCTCGGGCAACGCCGGGCACATCGGCCACATCAGCGTCGACCTGGACGGGGACCTGTGCCCCTGCGGTGCGCGCGGCTGCGTCGAGGGCATCGCCAGCGGTCCCAACATCGCCCGCCGGGCCCTGGAGAACGGCTGGCGGCCCGGTCCGGACGGCGACGGGACTGCCGCCGCGGTGGCCGTCGCCGCCCGCGCCGGGGACCCGGTCGCCATCGCCTCCTACGAGCGCGCGGCCCAGGCACTGGCGGCCGGCATCGCCGCCACCGCCACCCTGGCGGACCTCGACATCGCGGTGGTCGGCGGGGGAGTGGCCGGGGCCGGTGACGTGCTCTTCGTACCGTTGCGCCGCAGCCTGCGCGACTACGCCACGCTCTCCTACCTCAGGCGGCTGACGATCGCACCCGCCGTGATGGGCACCGACGCCGGTCTGGTCGGGGCCGCCGCGGCGGCGATCGCGCTGCGCTGAAGGGCCCCGCCGCGACAGCTTCCAGGGGGCGCCCGGTTCGTCAGGCAGGGCGCCCCTTGGTCCACCCCTCGCGCGTACCGCAGAGAGATGCCAGTCCGCCGCCGACGGCATCGGCCGGGTCTCCGCCGGGCGTCCCAGCACGGGCCACGCTCATGAACGCCACCATCTTTCGACAGCTGAAGGCACAACGGCGTCAGCCGACGTCGCCCTCGGCGGACCCCGGGCCCGGGCCCCGCCCCCGGCCGACGCCCGTCATCGCCCATCGATAACGGCGACCGCATCGAGCCCTGCGTGGCGAAGCGTCCGCTGGACGGAGCGCCGCGCTCCGTGAATCGTGAGGACAGCCTGCTCCGGCCGCAGCGTTGCCGCACGTAGCAGCGCGTAGGCGCAGGCCAGATCGAGGCGTGTCGCGTCACTCATGTCCACGTGCCACTCGGCAGCCTCGTTCAGAGAGGGCTCAGCAAGGAGTTGCTCCAGCTCCCGCAGGTTCTCAGCTCTCAGATCTCCGGCCAGCACCAGGGTGGCGCGCGGCCCTTCGATGACAGCGACCGTCATGGTCGGTCCTGCCGACGGAGTGGAGCCGGGGTGGGTCGCCACGGTGGCATCCTTTCGCGGCCGACTGACGAGATTCCGCCATATTCCTATAGTGCATCCGGCAGCAGGGAAGGGTTCGTTCGGCGGCACTCGGAAGCCCGTGCGCGGACGGATGCCCCAGGGGTCCACACCCGCCCTGCGAGATCACCGCACATGCGGCCGGTGCAAATGAGTACCCGTCCTCCACTGTCCGGACGATCAGCCTCATGGGGCCTGTCATCTTCGACAGCAACGGCATCTTCGACGTCCTGGACACCAAGCGTGAGCGTCGGGCTGCATCCGAGCGGGCCGTGCAGGTCGAACAATCAGGCGAGCGGACCCGCCGCATCTCGCCCAGAATCGGATGACCGCCGATCCCGCACGACGGAGAGGACCCCATGCCGCGCATCGTCGTCGTCAGCCCGCCGTTCGACTCGCACGCTGCCCCGCTGGCGACGCTGGCGGGGGCGCTCGGTGCGCGAGGTGCGGAGGTGTACTTCGCCTGCGCCGAGGAATTCGCCCACCTCGCACGGGGCGACAGCGTGACGTTCGTCCCGCTGACCGTGACACGGAACGCCAACACCGGAGTCGCAGAGGCGACCCGGCAGCCCTTGGCCGAGGCGGCCCGACTGGGGGAGTTCCTGGAGGCCACCCGCGCCGGGGCCGTGCCGACTCTGCTCACCCAGGCGCGGCATCGGCGGGCGGACATGCTCTCGGACCCCGAGGGCGTCCTGCGGAAGCTGCGCGTCCTCGACGAGCGACTGCGCCCGGACTGGTACGTCACGGACCAGCTCAGCTTCGCCGTCACGCTCGCCCTGCACTGCCTGGGTGCACCCTATGCAACGTTCTGCCCAGGTCATCCCACCTATCTGCCGGCGGGCCCCGAGGCGTACTTCGGTGTGCCCTACGACTGGCCCCAGGCGCTGCGCCCCGGCCACGCGGACGCGAACCGCCTGCTGGCGGCCGCCCGCGAGAACGACCTCGCGTTCACCAGCGCGTTTCACGAGTTCGTACGCCGCCACGCGCCCTCGGCACCGGCTCCTGGGCGAGCCTTCGCGCTCACCTCACCTCATGCCGTCGTCCACGGCTACCCGGATCTGCCGTGGCTGCCCAGGCCCGCCACCGGCCCCGCCCGTCTGTTCGCGGGCCACATGGTTCCGCCGCACTCCCCGCCGCTCGACACCGCCTGGCTGCTGCGCCTGGAGCGGCTGCGGCGACGGGCGGAAAGGATCGTCCTCGTCGCCTTCGGCACGTTTCTGTCGGCTCGCGGCGACGTGTTGCGCACCGTGATCAAGGGCCTGCTCGACGGTCTGCCGGACGTGGGAGTGATCGCGGCCGCGGGGAGCCGGTCGCCGGCGCTGGCGGACCTGGCCGGCGACCGGGCGGTGATCGCCGCGACCGTGCCGCAGCAGAGTCTGCTGAACCATGTGGACGCCATGGTTCACCACGGCGGGGGCAACTCCTTCACCGAATGCCTGCGCGCGGGTGTTCCCGCTCTGGTGCTCCCCTTCTCCAGCGATCAGTTCGCGGTGGCGCGTGACGCCGAGCGCCTGGGCGCCGGGGTCGTGGCCGACCCGAACACCCTGAAACGGGCGGACGTCCGGGCGGCGCTGGACGGTCTGCGGGAGCCGGCGACCGACGTGCCCCTGAGCAGTTCCCCCCGGCTGAGGTCTCGCGGGCCGGTCTGGGCGGCGGCACAGTTGTTGCGCGTCATGGCCGAGAGCGCTCCCGGGCGCTGATGTGCGAAGAGATCGCCCGCTTCTCCGCCGGGCGTTCGTCCCGGGCCGTGCGGCGCGGTGCCGGACAGGCCCCGGCGCGATGCGACCGCGCCGGGTGCATCCGTCGGACGGGTGAGCGCCGAACTGTCACCCGGCTCCACTTCCCACAGGAGGCTCACCTTGTCCACTGACGCTTCCGCGCACCGATCCCCCGAGAGGGACGCGCTCGGCGGACTGGATTTCGACGAGCTGCTGGCCGCGCGCTCGGCGTTCTACGGCATACCCGCCGAAGAGCCGGACCCACCGGCCGCGCAGCCGGCAGCCGATCCGTCCCCCGGCGGACTGCTCGCTCAACTGCTCGCCGCCGAGTACGGGCGCCGCCCCCAGGGGGGCCGCCGTCGGGCCGTCGGATTCACCCCCGACGATTCGGCGACAGCGGCGCTCCGGCGAGCCTGCCGCCTCGGGATCGCCCTGCCTCCGCGCACCCTGCTCCACGTAGCCCTGGACCATCCCCACCAGGCAGGTCCGGTGCTGGAGCTGTGGCCTGGGTCGGTAAGCCGCTACGGCCCCCGGCAGGCCCGGGAAGTGCTGCGACGACAGCTGGTCGGCGGCCATGGTCACCCCGAGCACATCCCCGTGCTGCTCGAACTCGCGATGAGTGCGGGACTCCGCCCCCTGGCAGCCGAGGAGGCCGCCGCCGCTGCCGCCGCGTCACCGGTCCGGGAGGCTCGGCACGCCCTGTGGCGCTACCTCCATCTGCTCCCCGGCGGCAGCGGCCGCCTCCCGGACACGGCGACCGCGGGCGACGACTACGAGCGGCTGCTGCTCAGCCCTCCGACCGATCTCGCCGGTGTCAGGATGAGGCCCGGCGGCCTGCTCATCGCCCAGTCCATGCTGCTGGGGAGCCTGGACCGCCCTGGCCACGGGCAGAGCGGAGGTCTCTCCGTCCTGCTCGCGGGACTGGGAGACCGCCTGGCGTCGACGAGCGCGGCCGCCGGGGTGGTGACGATCGTGACAGCGGGGCATCGCGACCTCGCCGAGGACCCGTGCCTGGTGCGGGAACGTGCCCCCGGGCACTGGGTCGTACGCCTGCCCGTCGACGCCCCGACCGGCCCGGCGCAACAGCAGATGCCCGCACACCGTCCAGGACTCACCTGGTGGGCCGTACGCCTCCTGAGCCTTCTGCCCCGGCCCGTGGACGTGCTGCACGTACGCTACGCCGACGACGCCAGCCTCGGACTGGCCGAGGCAGGCAGAATCCTCGGGTGTCGCCTGGTGTTCACGGCCACCCCGGATCCGCATCGGCATCTGGCGCGACGCCACGGAGACACCGCCTCCGGCAGCAGCCGGTCCGCGGAGCACCTGCGGCATGACCTGCACCGAGTGTTCCTCGCCGACAGACTGGTGCACCGAGCCCACTCCGTCGTGGGCATCCCCGGTCGCGGAGGAAGCGCGGAGCTTCTCAGGTTCTTCCCGGTACTCTCCACCCGCAACGACGGCAGAGGCCCTTCCGCCCTGCCCGAGGGCGTCCCCGCGTATACGCCGGCTCAGCACGAGAACGAACTCAGAAAGACGCTTCTGGGGACCCTGTTCGCAGGCGGCGACGACATCAGAACACTCGCCCCCGGGGACCGGGACCTCACACTTCTGCTGTGCGTGGGCCGGCTCCACCCGATGAAGCAGCAACACCTCCTCGTCGACGCCTGGCTGAACGGCGGCCTCTGGCGCACCACGACACTCGTCCTGGTGGGCGGGGCCGGCGAGCACCCCTCCGAGGAGGAGCGGGACATGCGGCGCCGTCTCCACGCAAGGGTGCGCGAGTCCCCCTCCGCCGCTCGCCGCCTCGCGCTCCTGCCCGCGATACCCAACGACGAGGTACGCCGACTGGAGCACGCCCTCGCCGAGTCGGAGGGATTCAAGGCCTGGTACGTGTGTCCCAGTCTCAAGGAGGAGTTCGGCCTCGCCGTGCTGGAAGCCATGGAGGCGGGCCTGCCCGTGGCCGGCACGCGGCGGGGAGGCATCCCCCACTACCTGCGCGACGGTGTCAACGGCGTCCTGCTGGACACGTCCGACCGGCTCACGCTGGCACGGGGCCTGCACCGCCTGGCCGCGCTGGCCGAACCCGAACGGCGCCGCATGGCGCGTGCGGGGCGCAGGACCGTCCGTGAGCGCTTCTCCGTCGCGGAGATGGCCGACGCGCTCGCCCAGGAGTACACCGAAGCATGTCTGCGGCCGCTTTGAGTGCATTCCTACCAAGATGCGCCGACACGTGCGGGAAGTAAGGATGATCCCAGTCCGATGACTTCTACCCGCAGGAGAGCCATGATCGTCCAGACGCTGCACGAAAAGGGACTGCGTTCCGAGCACGCCTACACGGCCGCCTTCGTATCGATCGGCCTGTCCGTCGTGACGTGGTGCGGTTCGATGAAGGGTGAATCGTCGGGGACGGACCGCGCGGATCGGTGGGGCATCTTCGTGGGCGAGTGGGCCCCGACGTTTCTCGCCCTCGGCCTGGCCCTGGCGAACTACGAGCGGGACCACCAGCCCTCGCACTCCTTGAAGCACTGACGCGGCAGCGCGTGCCGGGCGGGGTGACGCGCGGTCACCTCGCTCCCCAGGGCTGTCCCGCAGCCCTCGGACGTACCTCTCCACGAGAGCCGTGGACCCCCGGCACGTCCGAGAAATATTTTCCGACTGGAGTGAAACCGAGGAGCCGCGAGGGGCGGAAGGCTCTGCACAGACTCCCCCCAGGAGTCCCGGTGAAGGGAAACTCCATGACCCCTCGGCCCATAGCAGCGACCCTCGCGCTGGCCTCAGCCACCACGATCGGTCTCGTCGCCGCGACCCCCGCGCTCGCCGCGCCCGCCGCCGCAGCCGATGACAAGGCAGTCGTCTCGGTCTTCCACGCCGTACCCGGCCTGAAGGTCGACGTGTACGCCAACGGCAAGGAACTGCTGCCGGACTTCGAGCCCGGCACTCTGACGGACCCTCTCGAACTCAAGGCCGGCAGCTACGACATCAAGGTCTTCAAGGACGGCGAGGGCCCCGACGGCACACCCGCCATCGAGAAGAAGGTCGAGGTGCCCGCTGGAGCCGACGCGACGCTGGTGGCGCACCTGACAGCCGACGGCAAGCCCGCCCTCAACGCCTTCGTGAACGACCTGTCCAAGGTGCCGGCCGGGAAGTCCCGGCTGACGGTCCGCCATGTCGCGGCCGCACCGGCCGTCGACGTCCGGGCCGGAGGTACTCCCGTCTTCAAGGGCCTGGAGAACCCCAAGGAGATCAAGGGAGAGGTCGACGCCGGCACCGTCGAGGCCGACGTGACCCTGGCCGGTACGGACACGGTCGCCATCGGACCGGCCGAACTCGATCTCGCCGAGGGCGTCAATACGGTCGTGTACGCCTGGGGCAGCGCGGACGACAAGAACCTCGCCCTGAAGACACAGACCTTCAAGGACCTGCACTCCGCCCCGCACGGTGTGCCGGCCGGTGAGACCGGCCAGAACGCCACGAACTCCGCCGGGCTGTCGGGCTGGTCCCTCGCGCTCGCCGGGATCGCCGTGGCCGGGGCGGCGGTCGGGGGCCGCCGACTCCTCACCTCGCAGCGCTGACCGTTCGGCATCCGGAGGAGCGGGCGACGCTCCCGCACCACCCGCTCCTCCGGCCCCGCCGTCGACCACTCCTCACAGAAGGAAGACATCCGTCGATGAAGCACCGTCGTTCCCCGCGAGGTCGGTGGCTCCTGGCCACTGGGGCGATCCTCGGTCTGTCGCTGCTCGCCGTTCTCATCGTGATCCGGCTGGACCGCGATGCCGGGCCGGCGGACTTCGGTGCTCCCCTTCCTGCCCAGGAGGCGCCGGCAGCCAGCGGTCCCTCCGCCGCTTCACCCACGCCCTCTCCGGAGGCGTCAGGGGCTGCCGACGCACAGCCGCGCCTGCTGCAGATACCTCGGCTGCGCGTCAGTGCGCCCATCGACCCGGTCGGCGTGGCGCCGGACGGGGAGACGGAAGTCCCCGAGGACGCGCGCCGCGTCGGCTGGTACCGCTTCGGTCCCACCCCGGGCTCATCGGAGGGCTCGGCAGTCATCGTCGGCCACGTCGACTCCCGGACCCAGGGACTCGGCGTGCTGGCCAAGCTCGACGACGTCCGAGCGGACGACCGCGTGGCCGTGCGCGATTCGGACGGGTCCACCACGCGGTACCGGATCGTCTCGCGCCGAACCGTCCCGAAGGATGAACTGGCGGACTCCGGGGTGTTCCGCCGGGACGGTTCACCCGCTCTCACGCTGATCACCTGCACCGGGCCGTTCCTCGAAGACCGCGGCGGCTACCAGGACAATCTGGTGATCACCGCGGTGCCGGAGACGAGTTGACGATGCCCTGGGGTGGCCCGCACATCCTTACGACTATTCTGTCGCGTGTGCCGAAGACGGATGAGGACATCGCCAAGGGCTTCGCCCTGGGCGATGAGTCATGTCTGGCCGCGGCCTACCGGAGGTGGGGTTCGCTCGTCTACACGGTGGCCGGCCGCGCGCTGGGCGACGCCGAGGAAGCCAAGGACATCGCACAGCAGGTCTTCATCGGTGCCTGGCGTGGCCGTGCCGGTTTCGAGCCTTCGAAAGGGACTCTGCTGGCCTGGCTCATGGGCATCACGCGCTACAAGATCGCCGACGCTCTGGAGCAGCGGTCCCGTCGCAGGCGCGATCTGGAGGCGGTGTCGGCCACCGCGGTGGAGATCCCGCGGTTGGATGACGCCGTACCGCAAGTGATCGTCGATCAGCTCCTGGTCCGCGACTGTCTCGCTGATCTGACTCCCGCACAGCGGCGGGTGCTGGAGCTGGCCTTCTTCGACGACCTCACCCAGATTCAGATCGCTGAGCGCACGGGGTGGCCGCTGGGAACGGTGAAGACCCACGCACGACGCGGGCTCATCGCGCTCAGGCGCAGGTTGGAGGAGGTGGACGGTGCAGCACAATAGCCTGAACGATCTGGTGCTGATCGCCTTGGGCGATGCGCCGTCATCGGTCGGATCGGCACACGTGAGCGAGTGCTCCCAGTGCGCGCGGGACCTGGCTGACCTGGTGCGCGTGGTCGACGCGGGCCGTGCCCCCGAAGAGCAGGAGCTGGTGGAGCCGCCACCGGACGTCTGGTCCGGTATATGCGCCGAGCTGCATCTGGACTTCGATGACACCGCCGAGGAAAGGCCGACCCCGCTTCCCGCGGAGGGCGGCCCGGCGGCCGGATCCGCGAGGCGGAAGGATGCCGTCCACGTCCTGTGGGGGGATGACGACGATCCAGATTCTCGTTCCGTTGTCGGGAACGGGTCCGGCGCGCGGCGGGGGCGTCGGACCGCGTTCGTCGTCGCTGTGGCAGCGGCCCTGCTGGGGGCGGCGGCCGGAAGCGGCATCACCTGGTGGGCTGTCGACCAGGACCGTCAGCCTGCCGTTGCCGGAAACAGCCGGGCTCTCACCCCTCTCGTGCCCAGCGCGCTCGGCTCCGCGCGTATCGGTGACGCTTCCGGACAGCGCAAACTCGACATCAAGGTCGAGGGGCTGCCGAAGACTTCCGGATACTTCGAGGTCTGGCTCATGGACCGCAGCCACACCAAACTCATATCCATGGGGATTCTGGGCCCCGAGGGCCACGCGGTGCTCCCCGTACCGGACAACCTGGACCTCAAGGACTATCCGTTCGTCGATGTCTCCGTCCAGGCCTACAACGGCAGCCCGGAACATTCGGGCAACAGCGTTGTGCGCGGACAGTTCGCCGGCGCTTGACAGCGCGAAGCAGGTAAAGGGCGCGGCGACCTGGGTGCCCGCCGCGCCGCACGCTGTGCGTGCGAGGAAACTGCAACAAGCGGGTCCCTTAAGGAACTCTTCGCGAACCCGTCGCTCAACTGCGCCCGGGTCGAAGTCCCGGTCGACTATGCGGTCACCAGCCGGCATGAGCTCCCCGGTGTGGAGGGTACGTACAGCGAGGCGACGACAGCGATGGAAGAGCGGATCGGTGGGTATCTCTAGGGAGTTTGGGAGAAAGAGGTGGTGGGAGCCGGGCTGTGGACACCCTCGTTTCCCGTGCCTCTCCCGGACGAACCGGCGAAACCCGCTCCGCCGCTGGTCAGCGGCCTTCCCACTCTGGAGTGCTAGTGATTGTCGTCTGGGTCAACGGTGCGTTCGGTGCGGGCAAGACCAGCGCCGCGGGCGAACTGATCGATCTGATCCCGAACAGCACGCTGTACGACCCGGAGATCACCGGCGCGGCGCTGCGCGCTCTGCTGCCGCAGAAGAGGCTCGCCGAGGTCACCGACTTCCAGGACCTGCCGATCTGGCGGCGGCTCGTGGTGGACACGGCCGCGGCGCTGCTCGCCGAGGTGCCCGGGGTGCTGGTGGTGCCGATGACGCTGCTGCGGCAGGAGTACCGCGACGAGATCTTCGGCGGGCTCGCCTCCCGGCGCATCCCCGTCCGGCATGTGGCGCTCTCACCAGAGGAAACGATCCTGCGCAGCCGGATCGCGGGCCGCGAGGAGTTTCCCGGCGACGACGAACAGAGCGACCGGGTGCGCCGGTGGGCGTACGAGCACATCGGCCCGTACCGCGACGCCCTCGGCTGGATCGCCACCGACGCGTATGTGCTCGACAACAGCGCCCTCACGCCCCGTCAGACCGCCGAGCGGATCGCGGACGCCGTGCGCGACGGGATCGCCGCCCCGTGCCCGATCGTGCAGAGCCCCGAGCCGACCGGTGAGACGGTCGCTGCCGGGGTGCTGCTCTTCGACGAACAGGACCGGGTGCTGCTCGTCGACCCCACGTACAAACCGGGGTGGGAGTTCCCCGGCGGTGTCGTCGAGGCGGGCGAGGCCCCCGCGCAGGCCGGGATCCGTGAGGTCGCCGAGGAGATAGGCCTCAGCCTCGACCGGATCCCCACCCTGTTGCTCGTCGACTGGGAGGCGCCCCGCCCACCCGGCTACGGCGGGCTGCGCTTCCTCTTCGACGGCGGCCTGTTGCGCTCCGAGGACGCCGGCCGGCTGCTGCTGCCCGGCTCCGAGCTGCGCGGCTGGCGCTTCGTCACCGAGGAGGAAGCCGCGGGGATGCTGCCGCCGACCCGGTACGAGCGGCTGCGCTGGGCCCTGCGGGCGCGTGAGCGGTCGACGGTGCTCAACCTGGAGGCGGGGGCGCCGGTGGGCTGAGCGGCGGCCGCACGACGCTCACCCGCCGTTCGCCGCCGCCGCCAGCAACGCGGCCGCGTTCTCGGTGAGCGGGTCGCCGTGACCGAAGCAGACGGTACGGGGCGCGAGCGCGGCCAGTCGCCGGAACGTGCCCGCCGCCTCGGCTCGGTCCACGTTGAACACGCCGAGCATCACCCGGTCCGCGAAGGCAGCGGTGTCCCCGGTGAACAGAACGCCGTGGCGCGGCAGATGCAGCGCGATGGAGCCCGCCGTGTGCCCGGGGGCGTGGACCACCCGCGCGCCGTCCCCGAACGGCAGCACCTCGCCGCCGGTCACCTCGCGGTCGACCCGGGTGGGCGGGGCGTCGGGACACGTCAGCCCGTGCTCCCAGAGCGGCCGTTCCCAGTCCAGCAGGTCCGGTTCCGGTACGGGACGCTCGCCCCGGACCGCTGGGGCGTCCAGCGCGTGGGCGACGATCTCCGCGCCGTGGCGGTCGGCCAGCTCCCGCGCGGCCCCGTAGTGGTCGCGGTGACCATGGGTGATGACGATGCGGCGGATCCCGGCCGGGTGGTGGCCGAGCGAGCGGATCGCGTCCTCGATCGCGGTGGCCGAGTCGACGTCGCCCGCGTCGATCAGGGTCAGATCCGCCCCGTCGCGCCAGAGATACGCCTGGCCGATCCGGAAGCGGAACATGTGCAACTGGGGGAGTACCTCGACGAGATCCATGCGGCGAACGTACGCAGCTGCGGACGTCCGCCGCACGGATCTACGCTGCCGGCGACTTCGCCGGCGGCGTAGCGGTCAGGCCTTCTTCGACGCCGCGTAGTTCCGCAGGAACAGCGCCTCGGCGACCGACATCCGCTCCAGCTCCTCGGGCGACACGCTCTCGTTCACCGCGTGGATCTGCGCCTCGGGCTCGCTCAGTCCGATCAGCAGGATCTCCGCCTCCGGGTAGAGGCCCGCGAGGGTGTTGCACAGCGGGATCGAGCCGCCCATCCCGGAGGACTGCATCTCCTGGCCCGGGTAGGCGTCCCGCATCGCGTCGGCCATCGCCGTGTACGCCGGGCTGGTCATGTCGGCACGGAACGGCTGGCCCTGGCCGACCTGTTCCACCTTCACCCGGGCGCCCCACGGAGCACGCGACTCCAGGTGGGCGGTGAGCAGCTTCGTCGCCTCGGCGGCGTCGTGGCCCGGCGGCACCCGCAGGCTGATCTGCGCCCGGGCGCTCGCCTGCACGGACGGGGTCGCGCCGACGACCGGCGGGCAGTCGATGCCGATGACGGTGACGGCGGGACGGGCCCAGATGCGGTCAGCGACCGTGCCCGTGCCGATCAGCTCGACCCCGTCCAGCACCTTGGCGTCCTGCCGGAACTCCGCCTCCGGGTACTGGATGCCGTCCCAGTCGGCGTCACCGGTCAGACCGTCGACCGTGGTGGTCCCGTCCTCGGCGCGCAGCGAGGCCAGCAGCTGGATCATCGCGGCCAGCGCGTCCGGGGCCGCGCCGCCGAACTGTCCCGAGTGCAGGTTCCCTTCCAGGGTGTCCAGCTGCACGCGCAGCATGGTCATCCCGCGCAGCGTCGCCGTGACGGTCGGCAGGCCGACCCGGAAGTTCCCGGTGTCGCCGATGACGATCGTGTCGGCGGCCAGCAGCTCCGGGTGCGCCTCCGCGTACTGCTCCAGACCGCCGGTGCCCTGCTCCTCGGAGCCCTCGGCGATCACCTTCACCGAGACCGGGACGCCACCGTCCGCCTTCAGGGCGCGCAGCGCGAGCAGATGCATGATGAACCCGCCCTTGCAGTCGGCCGCGCCCCGCCCGTACCAGCGGCCGTCGCGCTCGGTCAGCTCGAACGGCGGGGAGACCCAGGCCGCCTCGTCCAGCGGCGGCTGCACGTCGTAGTGCGCGTAGAGCAGCACGGTCGGCGCCCCGGCCGGCCCGGGCAGGTACCCGTAGACGGACTGCGTCCCGTCGGGGGTGTCCAGGAGCGCGACGTCCGTGAACCCCTCGGCGCGCAGCGCGCCGGCGACCCACCTCGCCGCACCCTCGCACTCGCTCCTCGGGAACACCGCCGGGTCCGCCACCGACTGGAACGCCACCAGCTCGGCCAGCTCCTCCCGGGCGCGGGGCATCAGCGAGGCGACGGTCTCGGGAATCGGACGGGCGGTCATGGGCACGCTCCTCGTGGGTGCGACGTTATGGGTAGGGCGCGGTGTGTACGCGACCGGGTGCGCCGCCGTCTCCGCGACGACGCATGTACGACGAAATCATGGCCGATCCTCCCACAGGAGGGCCGGCCCGTAGCGCGCCGTAGGATGCCGTGAGCAGCTTGGGGCCACTGGGCGGATCAGGAGCAGAAGCACATCGTGAGCAGCGAGAACGCAGACGCCGGACGAGAGTCGGAAGAGTCGTTGGTGTGGGATGTCGTCGTGGTCGGCGCCGGACCGGCCGGCGCATCGGCGGCGTACGCGGCAGCCGTGGCGGGCCGGAGAGTCCTGCTGCTGGAGAAAGCGGAACTGCCGCGCTACAAGACCTGCGGCGGAGGAATCATCGGCTTCTCGCGGGACGCCCTGCCGCCGGGGTTCGAACTGCCCCTGAAGGACCGCATCCACGCGGTCACCTTCTCGCTCAACGGCAAGCTGTCGCGCACCCGCCGCTCCCGGCGCATGCTCTTCGGGCTCATCAACCGCCCGGAGTTCGACGCCGGGCTGGTCGAGGAGGCGCAGAAGGCCGGGGCCGAACTGCGCACCGGGGCATCGGTGGTGCGGGTCGAACAGCACGGTCCCGCCGTGCCCGACCGGCGAACGGTCGCCGTGGTGCTGGCCGGTGGTGAGACGGTGCTCGCGCGAGCGGTCGTCGGCGCGGACGGCAGCGCGGGCCGGATAGGAGCCCATGTCGGGGTGAAGCTCGACCAGGTCGACCTCGGCCTGGAGGCGGAGATTCCGGTTCCGGCCACCGTCGCGGAGGACTGGGCGGGACGGGTGCTCATCGACTGGGGCCCGATGCCGGGGAGTTACGGCTGGGTCTTCCCCAAGGGCGACACCCTCACCGTGGGCGTCATCTCGGCGCGCGGCGACGGCGCGGGCACCAAGCGGTATCTGGAGGACTTCATCGCCCGCCTCGGCCTCGCCGGGTTCGAGCCGGCGGTCTCCTCGGGACATCTCACCCGCTGCCGCAGCGACGACTCGCCGCTCTCCCGCGGCCGGGTCGTGGTCTGTGGCGACGCGGCCGGACTGCTGGAGCCGTGGACCCGCGAGGGCATCTCCTTCGCGCTGCGCTCGGGCCGGCTCGCGGGGGAGTGGGCGGTCAGGATCGCCGAGTCGCACGACGCGGTGGACGCCCGCCGCCAGGCCCTCAACTACGCCTTCGCCATCAAGGCCGGTCTCGGCGTGGAGATGAGCGTCGGCCGCCGCATGCTCAAGCTGTTCGAGCGCCGCCCGGGAGTGCTGCACGCGGTGCTGACCGGCTTCCGCCCGGCGTGGAAGGCGTTCGCCGGGATCACCCGGGGGACCACGTCGCTGGCCGAGCTGGTGCGTACCCACCCGCTGGCGCAGCGGGCGCTGCACGCGATGGACCGCTAGGGCGTGTCGTTACCGCGCCCCCGTCGCCCGCACGGGCCACGGGGGCGCGGTCATGCCTGAACGGTGATGCGGAAGACCGGGTGGTCCGGGCAGGCGGCCAGCAGCTCGGCGTCCGTGGACTTCGCCGTGATCCCCTGGAAGTACTGGTTGACCTCCCAGCCCCACCGCTCCAGATAGGCCCGGATGATCCGGGCCTTCTGCGCGTCGTCGGCGAGCTCCACGGCGGTGAAGCGGCTGACCTTGCGTCCCAGCCGCAGCTCCCCGCCGCCCGCCACGCGCATGTTGCGCACCCACTGCGAGTGGCCGCGCGCCGAGACCAGATACCGGTCGCCCTCGAAGGTGTGGGTGTTGACCGGGATGCGCTGCATCTGCCCGCTCTTGCGCCCGCGCACCGACAGCTCGGCGGAGCCCATCAGGCTGAAGCCGTGCCGGGCCAGCCAGCTGACGATCTTGTTGAAGCGGTTGGCGGAGGCGCTCGCCCGGAGGTAGTAGGGCTGCTGCGACATGATGACTCCCAGGCTATGGAGAGCGGTGCTCTCGCTTGAGATCAGTGTGCATGGAGGTGTCGGCTAAAGCAAGAGCACTGCTCTTGTTCATGGTCAGTGCTCCGTTCGCATGGCAGACTGATCGTATGAGCACCATCCGAGGGGCCAGGGAACGCGCCCGTATCGAAGTGACCGCAGCCATCAAGGACGAGGCCAGGAAGCAGCTCGCCGAGGAGGGCGCGGCGAAGCTCTCGCTACGGGCCGTCGCCCGGGAGCTGGGCATGGTCTCGTCCGCGCTCTACCGCTACTTCCCGAGCCGCGACGACCTGCTCACCGCGCTGATCGTCGACGCGTTCGACGCGATCGGCGCGGTCGCGGAGGCGGCGGCGGAGGAGCGGGCGGCGACGGTCGCGCCCACCCAGCGCTGGGTCGCCGCCGCCTGCGCCGTACGGGAATGGGCCCTCGCCCACCCCCATGAGTACGCCCTGATCCACGGTTCGCCCGTCCCCGGCTACATCGCCCCGATGGACACGGTGGGGCCCGCGTCCCGGGTCGGCCTGGTGCTCATCGGCATCGTCCGTGCCGCGGCCCGGGCCGGCGACCTCACCCTGCCGCCGCTCGCGGACGAGCTGCGCGCCGACGCGGAGCGGATGGCCGCCGATTTCGCCGAGGACGTCCCACCCGAGGCCGTGGCGGCTCTGGTCGCCGCCTGGGCGCAGCTGTTCGGCCTGATCTCCTTCGAGCTGTTCGGCCAGTTCAACCGGGTCGTCGAGGCGCGCGAGCCGCTGTTCCGGCAGGCCGCCGGTGAGCTGGCCCGCTCGGTGGGCCTGCGCGATGCCGGTACGGCCTGACGGCGGCGCACCGCCCTTCGCGGCGGCGTACTCCCCGCGGAGTACGGGTGCTCACCACGCACGGCGGACGCCTCCGTGCCCGCCCGCCGTCTAGCGTGGCCGCCATGGACGAACAGCAGCCGCCGCACCGGGACGGCGGTCACTCCTGCGGCTTCCCGGGCCGCCGGCCGCCCGGACGCCCGGGGTGGCGCGGCGGGCCCCCGTGGCTGTCCGCCGCGCGCTCGCGGACCGCCGCCGGGCTGCCCTGGGTGTCGACCACGCTGCTCCTGGTGTTCGTCATGGTCGGTACGGGCTTCGCCGAGCACGGACAGGACCGCCGGCCCCTGGACCTGACGGCCCGGCTGCTGCTGCTCGTCGCGGTCGGCGTGCTGCTCTTCCGGCACCGCCGCCCCGTCGTCGCCGTGGCCACCACCTGCGCGGCGACCCTGGGCTACCTCGCGGCGGGCTATCCGTACGGTCCGGTGCTCGTCGCCGTCGCCGTGGGCTGCTTCGGCGCGATCGTGACCGGCCACCGCAAAGCCGCCTGGTGGTCGTTGGGCGGGCTCTGGGCCGGGCAGGTCCTGGTCTCCCACTGGCTGTACCGGTGGCTGCCGCCTGGCGGTGACCGGGCCGAGTCCTGGACGCAGGAAGGCTTCATCGCCGCCTGGGTCGTGGCCGTCGCGGCCGCCGCCGAACTGCTGCGCCTCCGCCGTGAGCAGTGGGCCGCCGCCCGTGCGGAGCGCGAGGCCGCAGAGCGGCGACGGGCCGACGAGGAACGGCTGCGCATGGCCCGCGAACTCCACGACGTGCTGGCCCACTCCATCTCCGTCATCAACGTGCAGGCCGGGGTCGGACTCGCCCTGCTCGACTCCGACCCGGAACAGGCCCGGACCGCCCTCACCACGATCAAGGGGGCCAGCAAGGAGGCGCTCGACGAGGTGCGTCAGGTGCTCGCCAACCTCCGCACGCCCGGCGACGCCCCCACGTCCCCCGCCCCCGGCCTCGACCGGCTGCCGGAACTGGTCGAACAGGCGGCGGCCGCCGGACTCACCGTCACCGTGGAGAGCGAGGGCGACCCGGCCGCCGTCCCGCCCGGCGCCCATCTCGCCGCCTTCCGCATCGTCCAGGAGGCCCTGACCAACGTGGTCCGCCACTCCGGCTCCCGTACCGCGCTGGTGCACATCGCGTACGGCTCCGGGCAGGTCCGGCTCCGCATCGACGACGCGGGCCCCGCCACCGGCGACGACGCGGGCGGCGGCGGCAACGGACTCGTCGGGATGCGGGAGCGGGCCGCCGCCCTCGGTGGCACGATCGAGGCGGGCCCGCGTACCGACGGCGGCTTCCGGGTCCTGGCCGAACTGCCGTTCACCGCCCCGGACCGCGACCGACGCCGCCAGCACCCGCCGGAGCCCCCCGAGGAGACACCGTGATCCGCGTAACGCTCGCCGACGACCAGTTGCTGGTACGGGCGGGCTTCCGCGCCCTGCTGGACGCGCAGCCCGACATCGAGGTCGCCGGGGAGGCCGCCGACGGCGAGGAGGCCGTCCGCCTGGTGCGCGAACTGCGCCCCGACATCGTGCTGATGGACATCCGCATGCCCCGCCTGGACGGCCTGGCCGCCACCCGGCGGATCACCGGCGACCCGGAGCTGAACGAGGTGAAGGTGGTCATGCTCACCACCTTCGAACTCGACGAGTACGTCTTCGAGGCCCTCCGCAACGGAGCCTCGGGCTTCCTGGTCAAGGACACCGAGCCGGAGGAACTGCTGCGCGCGGTACGGGCCGTGGTCGGCGGGGACGCACTGCTCTCGCCGGGCGTGACGCGCCGGCTGATCGCGGAGTTCGCGGCCCGCTCCAAGGAACCGCAGGCCGCGGCCTCGCTCGTCCTGCTCACCGAACGCGAGCGGGAGGTGATGGCGCTGGTCGGCATCGGCCTGTCGAACGAGGAGATCGCCCGCAGACTGGTCGTCAGCCCGCTCACCGCCAAGACCCATGTCAGCCGCACGATGGTCAAGCTCGGAGCCCGTGACCGGGCCCAACTCGTCGTGCTCGCCTACGAATCGGGGCTGGTGCGCCCCGGCTGGCTCGGCTGAGCCGGGGCGGGGCGCCCGGTCCGGCGGGAGATCGTCAGACGACCGCGGAGTGGTCCGTCCAGAGCCGGGCCACCGAACGGTCGCCGCGCAGGGTGACGGCGGTGAGCGGCAGCCGGTTCCAGAGGGTGAGGAAGAGCCCCTCGGCCGTACCGCTCAGCTCGCAGTCGACGTGTACGGCGCTGTCGACACCGCCCGTGCCGCCCGTGCCGCCCGTGCCGCCCGCGCCGTCCGCGCCGTCCGTGCCGTCCGCGCCGTCCGTGCCATCCGCGCCCGCCGTGCGTACGGCCTGCGGCGGGTTCTCCGAGATCCGCACCGTCCAGGTCGCCGCCGTGTCCACGGCCCGTACCCGCAGGGTGCGGGGCCGGTCGGAGCGGACCCGGCTCTTGGGGCGGGCGTGGAAGCCGGTGAGGAGTTCGTCGATGGCGTCGGCCGCCCGGTCCGCCGACACCGGGGTCAGCGGGCCGCCGAGGGCCGATTCCGCGTCCACCCGGTGCACGGTCGTCTCGTTCAGCTGACGGCGGGACCAGAACGCCAGTGGTGAGGGGGCCGGCAGGAAGGTCCAGCAGTCCAGGTCGGCGGGCGCTTCCTCCAGGGACCGGACCAGATGACGGTGCCCCTCACGGAACCAGGCCAGGAGTTCGGCCCCGTCGAGGTCGGGCTCGCCGCCGTCGGAGTGGTAGGAGGTGTGTCCCTCGGTGACGAACGCCGCCGCCCACCGGTGCACCGTGCCGGTGTGCCGCAGCAGATGGCGTATCTGCCAGCCGGGGCAGGTCGGGACGGAGGCGCCGGGGCCCGCCTGCTCGGCGGCCGCCGCGAGCAGCCGCCCTTCCTCGGACAACGACGCGATGTGCTCGGTGATCTGCATGGCGGCGATTGTGCCAGGGCCCTGTTCGGCCCTCAGACGCCCTGCGGGTGCGCGGATCCGGCCGAACCGGCCCGGCGCACCAGGCGGACGAACCAGCCCAGGGCCAGGGACTGGACGAGGACCGAGACCACCAGGCCGAGCACCAGGAACCACGCGGGCCCGCCGGCCTCGGCGCCCGCCAGGGAGCCGCCGAAGAAGAACAGGAAGATGGTCGGGGCCGCGAGGAGGAACAGCCAGACGCCGGAGAACGAGGCGTCCTCGTGGGCGACGAACAGGGTGTCCACGGCGACGAACAGCGTCGCCGCGAGCACCAGCCCGAGGTAGATCAGGGAAGCGGGGTTGCGGAAGGTCAGGCGGACCAGGGTGTTCAGGTGCGGGTGGTCGGTCAGCCGCTTCATGAGGTGCTCCCTTGCTCGGTCGGGCTTCCATCGTGCGCCGGGGGAGCGGGTCCTGCCTGAGTACCGCTACTCAATCGACCATGTGTGCTGGTGATCAGGTGTGCGGGTCCGTCGTCGCGTTGCGGGCCGTGTAGCCCAGGGCGGCCGCCGCCGCGGCCAGCAGGGCGACCGTGGTCAGGGCCAGCGGCAGCGAGAACCAGTCGGCGAGGAAGCCGATCGCGGGCGGGCCGAGCAGCATCCCGCCGTAGCCGAGCGTCGAGGCGGCCGCGACTCCGCTCGGTCCCGCCAGTTCGCCGGCCCGGCCGACGGCGACCGGGAAGATGTTGGCGAGCCCGAGGCCGGTGACGGCGAACCCGGCCAGCGCCAGCCAGGTGGTCGGGGCCAGCGAGCCCAGCAGCATCCCGGCCGCGGCCGTCGCCCCGCCGAGGACGAGGGTGCGGGTCTGGCCGAGCCGCTCCAGGAGCAGGGTCCCGGTCAGCCGGCCAGCCGTCATCGTCAGGGCGAACAGCGCGTATCCGGCGGCGGCGAGCCCGGGGTGCGCGCCCAGGTCCTGTTCCAGGTGCAGGGCGCCCCAGTCGGCGAGAGCCCCTTCCCCGTACGCCGTGCACAGGGCGATCACGCCGAAGAGCACCACGATCCGGCGGGCCCGGGGCGAGAGCCGCTGCTTTGGCTGCCGCGGGTCGAGAGCCTCCGGGGCCGTGGGAGCCGGGCGGTGGCGCAGCAGGGAGGGTCCGGCGAAGGCGGTCACCAGCAGGCCGATCCCGGCCAGCAGGAAGAGGTGGGTGGAGGCGGAGAGGCTGCCCGCGACCAGGCCGCCGAGTCCGGCTCCGACCATCCCGCCCAGGCTGAACGCCGCGTGGAAGCTGGGCATCACGGGCCGGCGCAGTTCGGCGACCAGATCGACGGCGGCGCTGTTCATCGCCACGTTCATCCCGCCGTACGCCGCTCCGAAGACCAGCAGCACGAGGCCGAGGGAGAGTGCCGAGTGGGTCTGGGCGGGCAACGCGATGCTCAGGGGGAGCAGGACGCCGCAGACCACGGTGACGGCATGGCTGCCGTAGCGGCGGCAGAGCCGGCCGGTGAGCATCATGGTGATCACCGCACCGGCGGAGACGCCGAGCAGGGCGAGGCCGAGGGTGGAGGCGGAGGCTCCGGTCTGCTGCTTGATGGCCGGGATACGGACCACCCAGCCGGCGAAGAGGAACCCGTCGAGGGCGAAGAACACGGTCAGCGCGGTACGGAGGCGGGCCGACGCGGGTGGGGCGGTGTCTCCGCCAGGTCCCCCGGGTAGGGCCGTCCGCAGTTTGTTTAGTTGCGGCACAAACTCAGCATAGAGGCGCTCCGGCGACGGGCGCAACACCGCCGCACATCGCTCGTTCCGGGAGCGCCGCCGTGGCGGGAACGGGATCCCCGGACCGCCCCTGGGCGTTCGGAACGCCTCCGGATCATGGGAGACTCGCCCCCATGAACGGCAAGGCGACCACCACCCGGACGAAGTTGGAGAGGGGCCGCAGCGCGCTCGGGCCCGCACTGGAACTGGTCCACACCGGACGCGCCCCCACCCGGGCCGTCCTCACCTCCGAACTCGGCGTCACCCGCGCCACCGCCGGGGCGGTCGCCGCGGAACTGGAGGCGCTCGGGCTGATCCGGGTCGACTCCAGCCCCGGGTCGGCGGCCGGATCCCAGGGCCGCCCCTCGCACCGGCTGTCCGTTCTGGAGACCGGCCCCGTCGTCCTCGCCGCCCAGGTGCACGCCGACGGCTTCCGGGCCGCGCTCGTCGGGCTCGGCGGCCGGATCGTCGCCACCTCGCCGGGCTGCGTCGCGGTGATGGCCGACCCCGCGCAGGTGCTCGGCGAGGTCGTGGAGGCGGGGGCCGAACTGCTCCGCGCGAGCGGGCTGCGCTGCGTCGGGGCCGGGCTCGCCGTGCCGTCGGCGGTCGCCGAGCCGGAGGGGACCGCCCTCAACCCGCTGCACATCGCTTGGCCCGCGGGCTCCCCGGTCCGGGACATCTTCGCCGCCTGTGTGCGCCGAGCGGGCATCACCGGGCCCGCGTTCACCGGCAACGACGTCAACCTCACCGCGCTGGCCGAGCACCGGCACGGCGCGGGCCGCGGCGCCCAGCACCTGCTGTGCGTGGCCACCGGCCACCGGGGCGTGGGCGGGGCCCTCGTGCTCGACGGCCGCCTGCACAGCGGGAGTTCGGGCCTCGCGCTGGAGGTGGGCCATCTCACCGTGAACCCCGAGGGGCGGCCCTGCCACTGCGGCGGGCGCGGCTGCCTCGACGTGGAGACCGACCCGCTGGCCTTCCTCACCACCGCTCGCCGCGAACCGGGCCCCGAGGAGTCCCTCCTCAAGCAGGCCGGGAACCTGCTCCGAGCGGAGTACGACGACCCCGCGGTGCGGCACGCCGCCGAGGCGCTGATCGACCGCCTGGGCCTGGGGCTCGCCGGGCTGGTCAACATCCTCAACCCCGACCGCATCATCCTCGGCGGCCTCCACCGCGACCTGCTGGAGGCGGACCCCGAGCGGCTGCGCGCCGTCGTCGCCGACCGGAGCCTGTGGGGGCGCAGCGGCAGCGTGCCGATCCTGCCGTGCACCCTGGCCCACAACAGCCTGGTCGGAGCCGCCGAACTGGCCTGGCAGCCGGTCCTCGACGACCCCCTCGCCGCCCTGGCCTGAGGCCCTTGCGGTCCCGCCGGGGGCCGGCTGCCGGAGGAGAGGCGCGGGCCCCGGCTGCTCCCGCCGGAGTACGCGAACGGCCGCCAGGCGGACGACGCCCCGGAGCACCTTCCCCGGGCAGGCTCGAAAGCGACCGGAACGGCACCACGCCATCCGTGAACGAGGGAGCTGACCGAGATGAACACCCTGGCGCACTCCGGCGGACCCGGCCCCTGGGTCCTGCTCTTCCCGCTCTTCTGGGCGGCGGTCGTCATCGGGATCGTCACCCTGCTGCGCCGCACCGTGTGGCGTGGCCGGCGAGGCCCGTGGGGGGCCGCCCGCACCCCGCAGGGCGCCCCCGGCGCCTCGTCGCCGATCGCGCTGCTCGGCCGTCGATTCGCCGCGGGCGAGATCGACGAGGACGAGTACTGGCGCCGACTGTCGGTACTGGACGAACAGTTCGGCCGGGCCGCGGGTGGCGGCACGGCGTGACCCCTGCCCGCCCGGTCAGCCGACGACGGCCGACCGGGCGGGCAGCGACGCGAGGTCGTCGGGGGCGATGGTCACGGATCCGAACGGACCGTCGGTCATCGACCCGTAGACCGCGAGCGGTGGCAGGGTCGAGGTGCCGGTGACCGCCGGCAGGGTGAACCAGACGGCCTTCCCGGCCGAGCCGATCGGCCGCACGCCCCAGCTCTCACTGACGGCGGCGATCAGCGCCAGGCCCCGGCCCGACGTGGCGAACGTGTCCGCCTCGTTCACGGTCGGCAGGCGCGGATCGTGGTCGTGGACGGAGACCGTCAGACGGTCGAGCAGCAGCTCGATGTCGACGGTGCATGACTTGTCCGGCTGTGCGTGCCGGTGCACGTTGGTGAGAAGCTCGGTGACACCCAGGGCCGCCTGGTCGATCAGAGGATCGAGATGCCAGTAGCGCAGTTGCGCCGAAATGATTCTGCGGACCTGACCGATCCGCGACGGCAGGGCCTGGAGCTCCACCGTGCAGTGCCTGCTTGGCTCGCTGATCACGGCTGCGACTCCCCGAAATAGGTCCGGAAGAAGAGAAACGAACGGAGCCGGCGGACGACTTTGCTGCCGAATCCGCTCTGCTCTTGTCGTGTCTGCTCGTGTCGCGCGACCCGGTCCGTGGAGCGGATCGCTCTGTCACCGATACTGCACCTTCAGTGACGTGGATCCAGCGTGGCTCAGGGGATTCGGCTCCGCAACTCGCGGCGGAGCCCGGCGGCCCGGGAACCGGCCCGCCGTGTCCGTGCCGGCAGTCAGTCCCGGCGGCCGCGCGCGCTGCGCAGCGTGTCCAGGAAACGCCGCAGCGGAGCCGCTCCGTCGCGTCTGCGGTTGCGCTGCCCCATCGTCAACCGGTAGCGCACCCCGTTCACCCGGGCGATGACGGAATCCGCCGCGATGAACCACCACTTGCGGGCGCTGACCGTGCCCACCGGGGCGCTGTCGATCTCCCGCCCGTTGCTCGTGAGCAGGGACAGCCGGCCGTCCTTCACCACCACCTGACCAGCCCTGGTCAGCGATCTGGTGAACCGTTCGATCCTGACCCCCGACGCACTGAACTCGACGTCCGCCATCGCGGATTCGCCCCCCTTCGTCACTGCTCCTGCTGTGCAGTGTGCCCGGACGCGGGCCGTACCGCCAGAGGGCCCGGAAGCCCGCCGCGCGGCCGCCCGCACCGCCCGTCACAGCCGCCCCGCAGGCGGCGGTCAAAGGCAGCGCTATGGACCATCAAAGTGACCGTTTGTGCAGGTGGGGTGCCTATCGTGGAGGGGCGAGCATCGGACCGACGACCAACAGGAGCAGGCCCATGGAGACCAGTGAACACACGGCCGGGGGCGGGGCCAGGGCGACCGTGGACGTCGACCGCAGCGACCCGGACTACCGGGCCTGGCTGAAGGAGGCCGTCCGCAAGGTCCAGGCCGACGCCAACCGTTCCGCCGACACCCATCTGCTGCGCTTCCCGCTGCCCGAGGCGTGGGGCATCGACCTGTACCTGAAGGACGAGTCGACGCACCCCACCGGCAGCCTCAAGCACCGCCTGGCCCGCTCGCTCTTCCTGTACGGCCTCTGCAACGGCTGGATCCGGCCCGGCAAGCCCGTCATCGAGGCGTCCAGCGGGTCGACCGCCGTGTCGGAGGCGTACTTCGCCAAGCTGATCGGCGTCCCGTTCATCGCCGTGATGCCGCGCACCACCAGCCCGGAGAAGTGCCGCCTCATCGAATTCCACGGCGGGCAGTGCCACTTCGTCGAGGACTCGCGCACCATGTACGAACAGTCCGCCGCCCTCGCCGCCGAGACCGGCGGGCACTACATGGACCAGTTCACCTACGCGGAGCGCGCCACCGACTGGCGCGGCAACAACAACATCGCGGAGTCGATCTACCAGCAGCTGCGCCTGGAGCGCTATCCGGAACCCGCCTGGATCGTCGCCACCGCCGGGACCGGCGGTACCTCGGCGACCATCGCCCGCTACGTCCACTACCTCCAGCACGACACCCGCATCTGCGTGCCCGACCCGGAGAACTCCTGCTTCTTCGACGGCTGGACCCACCACGACCCGCTCGCCACCAGCGACCGCGGCTCACGCATCGAGGGTATCGGCCGCCCGCGCATGGAGCCCAGCTTCGTGCCCGGCGCCATCGACCGGATGATGAAGGTGCCCGACGCCGCCAGCGTCGCCGCCGTCCGGGCCCTGGAGCGCGCCATCGGCCGCAAGGCGGGCGGCTCCACGGGCACCGGCCTGTGGAGCGCGTTCAAGCTGATCGCCGAGATGGTGGAGCGGGGCGAGCAGGGCAGCGTCGTCACGCTGCTCTGCGACCCGGGCGACCGCTACCTGGACAAGTACTACTCCGACTCCTGGCTGGAGGAGCAGGGCCTGGACATCGCCCCGTACACCGCCGCCATCGACGACTTCCTCGCCACCGGCACCTGGCCCTGCTGACGACACGCCCTAGGGTGCCGGGGCCGCCAGCCGTGCGTCGAGGCGGCGCATCGCGTCGCGGAAGGACCGGCCCAGGCCCGCCCGGGCCAGGCTCAGGACGAAGCGGAACGGGCCCGTCCCGTCGGCGGCGAAGGTCCATCGCACCCGGGTCCCGGATCCCTCGGGGGTGAGCCGCCACTCCTCCAGCAGGGCCCGCAGACCGGGAGCGTTGGACTCGTCGACCCGGTAGGCGTAACACGTGCCCGGCTCGGCGGCGACGATCGTCTCCCGGAAGTGGACCCCGCCCCGGAGCCGCACCTCACGGCCCGCGCCCCCCTCGGTGGGCGTGGCCCGGGTGACGGCGGTGAACCAGGACGGCCAGGACGCGACGTCATCGGCGAGCGCGCGGTACACCACGTCCGGCGGCGCGGACACCTCGGCGGCGAACACCAGCCGCATCGGCGCGGAGTCGACGAACTCCCCTCCCACGGTACGGAGTCGGTGTGCCATCGCGTGCACCTCCCGGCGGTCTGCGGTGTGTGGGGCGCACGCCCTGGGGCGCGCCCGGCGGATCCTAGCGGCCGGAGCGTCAGTTGTCTGTACCACTGTCGGCCAGCGCCTCGCGCCCGCTGCCGATCGCCGGTGCGCGCCGCTTCTCCTCCGCCGCTGCCGCCTTGGCGATATTGCGCGCCATCCCGCCGAACACCACCGAGTGGAAGGGCCACACGCTCCACCAGTAGGCGTGGCCGAACAGCCCCCGCGGATGGAACAGGGCGCGTTGCCCGTACACCGTCCGCCCCCGCTCGTCGCGGCGTACCGACAGCTCCAGCCACGCCAGGCCCGGCACCCGCATCTCGGCCCGCAGCCGCAGCAGCTCGCCCGGCACGATCTCCTCCACCCGCCAGAAGTCCAGCGAGTCGCCCACCCGCAGATGCTGGGCGTCCCGCCGGCCGCGCCGCAGGCCCACCCCGCCGACGAGCCGGTCGAGCCAGCCGCGTACCGCCCAGGCCAGCGGGAAGGAGTACCAGCCGTTCTCCCCGCCGATGCCCTCGATCACCCGCCACAGCGCCTGTGGCCCGACCGGCACGGCCATCTCCCGGTCGTCGCGGTAGAGACTGCCGCCCGCCCAGTCGGGGTCGGTGGGCAGCGGGTCGCTCGGTGCTCCGGGCACCGAGGCATTGGACCAGCGGGTATCGACCCGCGCCTCCTGGATCCGCTTCAGGGCCAGCCGCAGCGCCCGGTCGAAGCCGATGGTCCCGTCCGGCGGATCGGGGACGTACTTCTTGATGTCGTGCTCCCGGCAGACCACCTCGTGGCGCAGCGACTCCGTGAGCGGCCGGGCGATGGAGCTGGGCACCGGCGTGACCAGCCCGACCCAGCGGCTGGAGAGCGTCGGGGTGAGCACCGGCACCGGCAGGATCACACGCGGCCGCAGCCCCGCCACCGCCGCGTAGCGCTGCATCATGTCCCGGTACGTCATGACGTCCGGCCCCCCGATGTCGAAGGCCCGGTTCACCCCGGCCGGCATCGCCGCGCACCCCACCAGATAGCGGATCACGTCCCTTACGGCCACCGGCTGGATCCGGGTCCGCACCCAGCTCGGGGTGACCATCAGCGGCAGCCGCTCCGTGAGGTACCGCAGCATCTCGAACGAGGCGGACCCCGAGCCGATGACGATCGCCGCACGCAGCACCGCCGTCGGCACCCCGGAGTCCAGCAGGAGGTGCCCCACCTCGGCCCGCGAACGCAGATGGGGCGACAGGTCGTTCTCCGGCACCCCCGCCGGGGTCAGCCCGCCCAGATACACGATCCGGCGCACCCCCGCCGCCCGCGCCTGCTCCCCGAAGGCCCGGGCCGCCTCGCGGTCGGTCCTCTCGAAGTCCGAGCCGGTGCCGAGCGCGTGCACCAGGTAGTACGCCACGTCGACGTCCCGCATCGCCTCCGCCAGGGAGCCGGCGTCGGTGACGTCGCCGCGCACGACCTCCACCTGGTCCGCCCACGGGTAGTCGCGCAGCTTCTGCGGCGTTCTCGCCAGGGCGCGCACCCGGTACCCGGAATCGAGCAGGGCGGGCACCAGCCGGCCGCCGATGTAACCGGTCGCCCCGGTCACCAGGCAGCGCGGCGGGGAGCCGTCGGGTCGTCGGGTGCTGTCGCCGGGGCCGTCCTCAAGATCTGTCACCTGTCCGAGTGTGACACCGGACGGCTCCCGGGACCGGTCGAGGACTCCGTACGGAGGCATCGGCTGTGATGGCGCGGTGCCCTCCGGGCCGGTATCGGCTCCGCGCACGAGGCTCTCAACGCACCGCCGGGAGCGTCCCGCCCTCGCGCAGCGACGCCGTCAGCTCCACGTCGGCGTCACGAGGCGCCCGCACCGCGAACGTCGGTCCGCCCGCCGCACCCCGCACCGCCCCGCTCGCCTCGATCCGGGTCACCGCCCGGCTGCCCGCGGCCAGGACGTACCACCGGCCGGAGGCGGCCTTCCAGTGGGTGCCCGCCAGGACGTGCTGCCCGAACCTGCTGCACAGGGCCGTGTCGTCGCGGTCGGCGACCACCGCGGCCGGATCCGTGGGCGAGGCGGCGGGCCCGAGGAACTGCACCAGGACCCGGCCCGGGCCCCGCCAGGTGTCGGCCCGGGTGCACAGCCAGCCGGCCGACGCCCCGCCCTCCGGCAGCTTCTGCTCGGCGAAGGCCCAGTTGTTGACCGCCCGCACGCCGGAGCCGGACAGGGTCCGCAGGGAGCACGCCGTACGCGCCCAGGCGAGCAGCGCTTCGGTGCCCGTCGCCTCGCGGGGCTGCCGGGCCGGCGCGCCCCGGCCGGGCTTCGGGGTGTACGTCAGATGAGCGGGGGCCAGATCGCCCAGATCCGTCACCAGGAACGCGTGCTTCTCCACGATCCGCTCGGAGGACCGCAACTGGAGCACCGGCCAGGCGTCGCACGCGCCGCCCGCCGCGGGCCGGGGCACCGAGGCGGTGACCCCGTCCGGGCCCACCTCCAAGGGCCGCCCGGGCGTGTTCGGCGCCAGCAGGTCGCGGGTGGTGGACTCGGCGATCCACGGGGCGAGCAGGAAGCGCGCGCTGTCGCCCGTACGGCTGACGACGACGGCCGCGCCCGTCGTCACGTCCGCGTCGTCGGTCCGGGCGAAGTCGAGCGCGGCCCCGCCGGACCCGGACAGCGGCTCCGCGTACCGCACGATGCGGACCCCGCCGTCGTGGAACAGCACCACCGCCGCCCCGTCCACCTCACCGGCGAACAGCAGCCGGGGCGGCTGCGCGGCCGGCACCGTGACGGTGCCCGGCGTGGTGGAGACCCTGACCGTGCCCGGCGTGGTGGACCAGGCCCGCAGCGCCCGGCCCAGCAGCTCGTCGTCGCCCGTCCGCCCGCCCCGGGCCGGCCAGGCGGTGAAGTCGACGCGTGAGGTGTCCGCCCACCGCTCCGCCGCCGTCCGCATCAGCTCCGCCGGATCGAGCACCGGGGCGAACGCGCCCACCGGGCCCCGGTCCTCGCCCGCGCCCCGCGTCCCCTCCTGGACGGCGACCGCCAGGCCCCCCGCCACCACGCACAGCGTCGCGGCGACCGCGACCGCCCGCACCCGGTGCCTGCGCCGCAGCAGATCACTCGGCCGGGTCTGGACCGTGCACGGGTCGAACTCGCCGGACCTGAGCATCGCCTGCGCCCCGGCCCGGTCCGGCTTCCCCAGCCGGGCCGCCCGCCGCACCGCACCCGCCGGATCAGCCACCGCGGCATCGGCCAGCAGCTCCCGGGCCCCGGAATCGCCGAGCCCCTCCAGCAACTGGAGCGCGAACGCCGCCCGGACCGCCCCGTCCACCGTGGACAGGGCCCGGTCCAGGGCCAGTTCGTCGACGCCCCCCGCCCGGGGGAAGAGCCGCAGCCCCCACACCACCGGCACGGCCGGACGCAGCGCGGCCGGCGCCGGGAGCCGCCCGGGCCACCAGCGGGGCCGCCGCTCGTGGGCCAGCGCCGCCCGCAGCACCCTCAGCCGCACCCACCCGTACGCCGCGCCCGCGGGACCGGTGTCGGCCGCGACGCCCTCCGGTGCGGGCGCCGTGCCTGCCGGTGCGCCGGAACGGCGGGACTGGGCGGGAACGCGCGGGCTCGGCGCGCCGCTCCCGGACGTGGGCAGGGCCCGCTGGACGACGGCGTGGGCGGCCAGGACCCGGCGGTGCCGGCCGAGCGCGGGCGGCAGGACGACATAGGCGAGCCGCACCAGACGCGGGTAGTGCTCCACGAGGGCGGCCTCGGCCTGCCGCACGCCCGTGCGGTCGCTGCGGTCGGTGCGGACGTCGGTGCGCTGCTGCGGTTGATGGATCGGCATGAAATGGGTGCCTTCCGTGGCCGTGGCGGGGATGTCATACCGACAAACGAGTCAATCGTGTGACGGTCACATCACCCGTACGCGGAGCACGTGGCCCTAGCCGCGCGGGCCGCCCGCGCTCGTCACCCGTGCGCGTCGCCGGGGGAGGCCAGCAGGGCGTCCAGGACCCTGCCGAACATCCGCCGCCCGGCGGAGGCGAGCACCGGGTCACCGAACCGGGGAACCAGCCGCACCCGCAGCTCCTCGACCCAGACCACGTGGGAACCGGAATCCGTGGGCAGCACGTCGATCGAGGCCCGGCCCAGCACCACGCCGCCCCGCTTCTCCAGCCTGCAGACCCCGGCCCGGCCCCCGGCGGGCGGTGTCCACCGCACCACCTCCATCGGATCGTCGAACGCCAGCGGCCCCAGTCCCGTACGGGCCACGAAGACCGTGCCGAGCTGCGAGGGAAGCCCGGTCGGGACCGAGATCGCGGTCAACGGCACCTGCGCGGCGTGCCGTTCCCAGTCGGTCACCCGGCGCCAGGCCTCGGCTGCGGGGAGAGGGGAGAAACGCTCGATCCGGAAGACGGCCACAGCACGATTCTATGGGGTGTCACGCATACGGCGAGCCGAGCGGAACCCGTGTCAGGCCTCGGTGGCGGGCGGAGCGTCGGGAGCCTCGGCGGGAGCGTCGCCCGCCACCAGCAGTCCCGGCAGGTGCTCCTCGATCTCCGCGCGCAGCTCCGGCGCCAGGCCCGCGTCCGTGACGAACGTGTCGACCTCCTCCAGCGCGGCGAAGGAACTCAGGCCCACCGTGCCCCACTTGGTGTGGTCGGCCACGACCACGATCCGGCGCGCCGCCCGGACGAAACGGCGGTTGGTCTCCGCCTCCGCGAGGTTCGGCGTCGAAAGGCCGGCCTCGGCCGAGATCCCGTGTACGCCGAGGAACAGCACATCGAAGTGGAGGGAGCCGATGGCCCGGTCCGCGACCGGTCCGACCAGCGAGTCCGAGGGAGTGCGCACCCCGCCCGTCAGCACCACCGTCGCCGCCCCCGGCCGCGCGCCGCGCCCCCCGGCCGGGCGCTGCGCGTCGTGGAACACGTCGGCCACCCGCACCGAGTTGGTCACCACCGTCAGATCCGGCACGTCCAGCAGATGCCTGGCCAGCGCGAAGGTCGTCGTCCCGCCCGAGAGCGCGATGGCGCTGCCGGGCACCGCGAGCGCCGCCGCCGCCCGCGCGATGTCCTCCTTGGCGCTCAGCTCCAGCGCCGACTTCGCCTCGAACCCGGGCTCGTGCGTACTCGCCTCGATGACCGGGACCGCACCGCCGTGGACCTTCTCGATGACGCCCTGGCGGGCCAGCGCGTCCAGGTCCCGGCGGATCGTCATGTCGGAGACGTTCAGCTTGCGCGTCAGCTCGTTGACCCGGACCCCGCCCCGCCTGCGCACCTCGTCGAGGATCAGCGCACGGCGCTGCTCCGCGAGCAGGTTCTGGTTCTCGCTCAACGCCGGGTCCGTTCCTTCCCTCTGCCGTACGGTCCGCAGCCGTCTGCGCGACACGCCCATCCTGCCACGCACGCATGTCCCGCGTATCACCTGGGGAGATTCCGTAAGACCGCTCACGCACCCGCTCCGCGCCCGGAATTCTGGGTCCGGGTCACCCGGCGGGTCGCCAGGCCCGGAGCCCACGCGTCCCGGCCCGCACCAACCGCTCCTGTGCACGTCCTCGTCGGCCGGTGAGGCCGACGCGCCCGAGAGAGAGTCCTCCCCTTGGCTCCTGCCGGCCCGCCCCCGCCGCCGTCGTCGTCTCCGCCCCCCGCCCCGTCCTCGCCCTCCTCCGCGTCCGCGTCCGCGCGGCACACCGGGACCGCACTGGAACTGCTCGTCCACGGAGTCGGCGGCGCCACCCCGCAGGAGATGCTGGGCGACCCCCGTACCGTCCGGGTCACCGGGGACGCGACCGCCGCCGTGTACCGGCGCACCGAGGACGCCGACGGCGAGAAGCACCCCGAGCGCTACGGGGGCGAGCCCGTCGCCGAGGCGTACTGCTGGTCCGGCCTCACCTCCGGCAACGGCTCCCGGGCGCTGTGGCTGCTGCTCCTGCCGTTCATGGTGGTCAATCTCGCCCACTGGATGCGCCCCACCGCCACCGGCCGCACCCGCGCGGTCCGGCTGTACGGCGTCCTGGTGCGGCTCGTCGCACTCAGTCTCACCGTGCTCCTCACGGCGGCCGCCTGCGAAGTCGCCCTGGACCTGCTGGCCTGGCAGTGCGCGGGCGCCGAGGCCTGCGCCGAACGCCGCTCCTGGCTCGGCTTCCTGTCGGCCCATCAGGGCGACTGGTGGTCCCAGCCCGGCCGCCGCCTCGCCCTGGCCGCCGTCGTGCCCGCGGCCCTGGTGGGGCTCCTGTGGTACCTGTCCAACCGGACCTGGAGCGCGTACGAGTCCCAACGCCCCTTGGACGGCGATGACTTCGACGCGAACGATCCTTTCGGTGCGGAGGAGGCCCACGGCCCCCGCGCACTCGACGCGGACGCCGACGGGTGCCCGCGCCCGGCCGTTCCGGTCCGCCCCGCGCTCGGCAGGCCCGGCTTCTGGTACGGCCGGCGGCTCGTCGCCCGGCTCCGCGCCGCCCACACGGCGGCCGGGTTCCTCACCATCGCCGCGGCCGTCGCCGGCGCCGCCGCACGGCACGACCGGAGCGCCGAAGGACCGGTGCCCCGGTTCCTCGGCGTGGCCGTCGAGGGCGGCATCGTCCTGTGCGCGCTCGTCGTCCTCTGGGTCGTCTGCCGCCGGGGCCGCAGCGAACGGACCCGCGACACCCGCCTGGACGCGGCCCTCATCAGCTGGCTGCCCGGCTCCGCGCTGGCCCTGCTCACCCTCGCCGTGCTGTACGCGTCCCTGTCGCGCCCCGGCTGGCAGTCCTCGGGCAGCCTGCCCGGCGAGACCGCCTTCCGGCTCCTCGCCGTCGGCCAGGGCGTCCTCGTCGTCGCCCTCGCCGCGGTCGCCCTGGGCCTCTACCGGCGCACCCCCGAACCCCGCACCATCCTGCACGGACTCGGCGGACCCGCGGTCGCGATGCTCGCCTGCGCCCTCGGCGGCGTGATGACCGGCGGGGTGGCCCAGCGCGTCGCCGACTGGCTCGACGGGCCCGGCACCCCGGGCATGGGCCACAACACCGACATCCCCGGGCCGCCGGTCCTGCTCAGCTGGCAGGCCTCCGTCATCCCCGTCCTCCTGCTGCTCCTGCTCGTCCCCGTCCTGGTGCTGGTCGTCCGCACCGCGCGCGCCGCCCGCCGCCTGGCACCGGTCATCGAGGCGGAGTACGCCCCCGAACCGCCCGACGAGGGCCGTACCCGCCGGATCGCCCGGATCCGCGCCGCCGCCGCCCTCACCGACTCGGCGCCCTGGATCGTCGGCGTGGTCTCCGCCGCCACACTGCTGCTCGGGGCGGGCGCGATCGCCGGCTCCTGGCGCAGCGACCAGGTGCCTGGCCGGGCCGCCGACGGCAGTGGGCCGCTCCTCGAATCCTTCGCCGAGGCCGCGCAGTCGACCGGCTCCTGGCTGATCGGCTTCGGCTTCATCCTCTTCGTCGCCGGCGGCCGCCGCGCCTACAAGGACGCCTCGGCCCGCCGCACCATCGGCATCCTCTGGGACGTGGGCACCTTCTGGCCGCGCGCCGCCCACCCCTTCGCGCCCCCGTGCTACGCCGAGCGCGCCGTCCCCGACCTCGCCTCCCGGATGTCCGCCTGGACGACGACCACTCCCCGGGGCCGGCTCGTCATCTCGGGCCACTCCCAGGGCAGCGTGCTCGCCGCGTCCGCCGTCTGGCAACTGCCCGACGCCACCCGCCACCGGGTCGCGCTGCTCACCTACGGCTCGCCCCTGGAGCGGCTGTACGGGCGGTGGTTCCCGGCCTACTTCGGCCCCGAGCCGCTGCTCGGGCTGCACCGCTCGGTGCACTGCTGGCGCAATCTGTGGCGGGCCACCGACCCGATCGGCGGCCCCGTCCGCATCTGCGCCGACCCCGACCCGGGCGTCGACCGGGGCCCGCTGAAGGACCCGCTGGCCTACGGGCGGACCACGAAGCTCCCGCTGCCCGAACCCGTCCTCGGCCACTCCGACTACCAGGCCGACCCGGCCTTCGCCGACGCCCGCGCCGACCTCCTGGCGGAGTTGGACCCCCTCGTCCCCCGGCAGGCGGAGGCACGCACTCAGAAGGACACGTCGGGGAGGTCCTCCGGGTAGAGCAGGGTCAGGTCGTCCGTGCTCGTCTCGGCGAGCTGGGCGACCCGGCCCGCGTGCCGCTCCACCATCGACTCGAAGGTCTGCCGGGCCGTGCGGCCGTTGCCGAAGGCGGGGCCCTTGGGGAGCGCGGTGAAGTACTTCAGGAGGGCCTCGCCGGTCCCCTCCGCCAGACTGTACTCATGCTCCTCGGCCTGCTGCTCGACGATCCGCAGCAGCTCCTCGGGAAGGTAGTCGCTGAAGGTGATGGTCCGGGAGAACCGTGAGGCCACCCCGGGGTTGACGGTGAGGAACCGCTCCATCTCGTGGGTGTAGCCCGCGACGATCACGACCACCGCCTCCCGGTGGTCCTCCATCAGCTTCACCAGCGTGTCGATGGCCTCCCGCCCGAAGTCCCGCCCGGAGTCCTCGGGGGACAGGGCGTACGCCTCGTCGACGAACAGCACCCCGCCGCGCGCCCGGTCGAACGCCTCCTGGGTCCGGATCGCCGTGGAGCCGATGTGCTCGCCGACCAGGTCGACCCGGGACACCTCGACCAGGTGGCCGCGCTCCAGCACGCCGAGCGAGGCGAGGATCTCCCCGTACAGCCGGGCGACCGTGGTCTTGCCCGTACCGGGGGAGCCGGTGAAGACGAGGTGGCGGCGGACGGACGCGGCCTTCAGGCCGGCCTCCGCGCGGCGACGGCCCACCTCGATCATGTCGGTGAGCGCCCGCACCTCCCGCTTGACGCTGTCCAGGCCCACCAGCGCGTCCAGTTCACCGAGGACCGCCGAGGAGTCCCGGGCCGGCTCCGCCGGGGCGACCGTCTCGGGGGCGGGCTCGGTCGCGCGCTGCCCGGGCAGCGCGCCCAGCAGGCCGGGCGTCGACCGGGTCTCCGTCAGCACCGCGGGCGGCGGGGCCGAAGCCGTACGCAGCCCGCTCTCGTCGCTCGTGCAGTTCTCGGCCACCGGGCCGGTCGCCGAACCGCCCTCGCCCTCGGGGAACTCGTAACCGCCCCGGGCGCATCGCTCGGTACGGCACCGGGTGAGCGTGGTGCGGCAGCCCTCCATGACATGGAAGCCGTAGCCCTCGCTGCCGGTCACCCGGCAGCTGTCGAAGGTGCCCCGGCCCTCGGCCGAGACGTAGAACCCCGCCTCGGCGGGCGAGGTGACCGTGCAGCGCTCGATGGTGGGGTCCGCGCCCTTGGTGACGATGACCCCGGTCTGCGCCGCGTCGATGGTGCAGTTGTTCAGCGTGCCGCCGCTGCCGTGGTCGCGGAACCAGGCGCCCGTGGACGCCTCCCTGATCCGGCAGTCGTCCAGCTGGGCGGTGGCCCCGTCGCTCACCGACACCGCCGTGTTACGGATCTGGGAGAGGTCGCTGTCCACCACGTCGGCGCGCGAGCCCCGGTCGAGGACGAACAGCGCGTCGGGCACGTCGTGCACCCGGCAGGCGTCCAATATCACCGTCGCGCCGTCGCTGACCCAGACCGCCGGATAGTCGCCCGTACTGTCGTGGATCTCGCACTGGTTGGCGTCGACCCGGGTGCCCGGATCCCAGACCGAGAGCCCGTTGCGGCCGAACCGGCGGACCGTGGAGCGGGTCAGGGTGAGCACCGAACGCGACCGCAGGTCGACGGCGTTCTCCGGGATGTCGTGGATGTCGCAGTCGGCGAGCGTCAGCACCGCGTCGGTGTCCAGCGTGACGCCGTCCGCCGACGTGCGGTGCACGGTGCAGTCGGTGAGGTGGGCCGAGGCGCGCGCGGTGACCTGGATGCCGCTGCCCTTGATCTCGTACACCTCGCAGCCGAACGCCTCCAGGCCGCTGCCCTCGCCGGTGACGCCGATGCCCGCCCCGGACGCGTGGTGGATCCGGCAGCGGTCCAGACGCGGGTGCCCGCCGTCGCGGACCGAGACCCCGGACTGGCCGGCCGAGACGATCTCGCACTCCTCGAACACGCCACCCGCGCCGTCCAGCACGGCGATGCCGACCCCGGCCGGATTGTCGACCGTGCAGCGCCGCACGGTGGGCCGGGCCGCGCCGCGCACCTCGATGCCCGCCGCCGAGCGGGTCACGATCCGCAGGTCCGTCAGCTCCGCCGTGCCGTCCTCCACGAGCAGCGCCGGGGCCGCCGAGTCCTGGCCCTCGATGTGGAGGTCCTGGACGACCGCGGAGGCGCGCACGGTCAGCGGCACACCGTCGACCGGCGCGATCCGCACGGAGCCGACCGACCCCTCGGGGCCGCGCAGCGTCACCGCGCGATGGAGGACGAGGTTCTCCCGGTAGGTCCCGGGCGCGACGGTGAGGACGTCCCCGTCGGCCGCCGCCTCCAGGGCCGCGGAGAGGGAGGCGTACTCGCCCGTGCGGCGGCGCCATCGCGATGTGCCGGTGTGCGTCACCTGGACCGTGCCCTGTGCCATGGCGTTGCTGTGCCCCCACCTCGTGCTGTGCGATGCCTCGGGTCCGTCCGTCGCCGGGGAGGCGGACGGGGTCGGACCACCGTAGCGCGCGCGAGGGGCGGGAGTTGACGAGTCGGCCCGGCTGAGCGAGGTTGCCGACGACCGGCTCCGGCCGGAGGAGACCGTGGTCAGCCGCCTGTTCCGGCCCTGCCCCAGCCCGCGTCCGCCGCGGCCCACTCCCGGTCCAGCCGCGCGTACCGCTGCCGCACCATGCGCCCTACGACCATCCTGCGCCCCGCCTCGACACATCCGGCGGCGAGCAGAAACGTGCCGATGCCGCCCAGCACCGCGTGGGTCCGGGCGGCGCGCGCGTCCATCGGCGGGGGAACGGGGACGCCCGCCGCGTCGGTCCAGATCCGCAGCGGGGACCCCGGGACGCCGTGCCCCGAGGCGGCCGCCACCTCCCCGGTGCGCGGACTGCCGTCCGGTGCCTGCCAGGACGCCACCACCCGGATGCGCGCCGCCCGTTCGGCGCCGCCCTCGGGATCACCGGCGAACCGCTCCCGCCCCGGCGCCCGGCCCAGCACGACCGCGTCGACGGGGTGGCGCTCGTGGTGCTGGGCGCGTACCGACCGCTGGAGGGCGGCGTCGGCGACCGCCCCGCCCGCCCAGCCCGCGGCCGGGGCGGCGACCACGAGGAGCAGCAGCGCGCCGAGCGCGACCCAGGCCTCGCGGCGGTCGGTGGCACGGCGCAGTGGATTGGGCCGCCCGCGCAGCAGTGCCCACAGCAGTCCCCACGACTCCCGCACCCCGTGCCCCCGTTCCCCTCGATCGATGTCCCGCGCCCGGCCCTGACGGGCCCGCGGTGTCACGAATCGCCGAGACGCCGAGCCAGGGCTCCGTACCCAGGAGGTGTCTTGTCGACCAGGGCCGGGTGACACCTCCTAGGACCCCGCTCAGCCGTCAGAGGTTGCTCGGTGCGTCCCCCGGCGCACCTCGCTGTACGGAGGAGTCGTGGTTCAGTACCCCCGGCTCTGGTACGGCCGGTTGTACGGGTCCTCGTACGGCGACTGCGCCGGCGCGGGCCGCGGCGAGGCCGGACGCATCGACTCGTACCCCGTGGCGGGCGCGGGGCGCTGCGGCTGGGGCTGCTGCGGATAGCCGCGGACCGCCGAGGGCTGCTGCGGGATGTACGGCGCGGGGGCGTGCTGCAGCTGGGCGTGCTGCATCGGCGCGTGCTGCGCCGGAGCCTGCTGGTACTGCGGCATCGGCTGCTGCTGCGGGTAGCCGTAGGAGCCGGTCTGCTGCGACGGGGCCGCGGGCAGGGCCGGCAGCGCCGACGGCAGGGCCGGCAGGTAGCTGTTGCCGGTGTCGTACGCGGCAGGCACCCGGATGGGGGCGATCTGAGGGGTTCCCCGCTCCGCGACCAAGGAGTCGTAGATCGGAGTGTCGGGGAACGACGCGGCGTAGTAGCCGCCGCCGAAGGTGGAGCGGGGGGACGTCATGCCACCTAAGTTAAGCCCTCGACACGCCGGTTGTGGAGCCCGATAAGAGGGTTGTTTTCCGCGATGTGAGTGAACCGTGATCCCCAATGCGAGCGAACTTGGCAAAAAAGGGCGCACCGACGTCTACTGATCGTGTAAAGGCCAAGTTCACGGGGGGTTACCGGCGGATCGCCGGGAGGGGTCGGGGTCGGCCGGGGCATGCTCCGGTGGGCCGGGGATTAGGTTGTCGGTAAATGCCTGCGGGCGGCCGGACTCGTGATGGGGACGAGCATGACCATGCAAAAAGGGACCAACGTTCCGGTGCCGGTCGGCGCCGTGCGCGTCGAATTGGGTTGGCACGCCGCACCGGGCGCCCCGGACGTCGACACCTCCGCGCTTCTGCTGGTGGCGGGAAAGGTCCGCGACGACGCGGACTTCGTCTTCTACAACCAGCCGGTCCACGCGTCCGGAGCGGTCCGGCACGAGGGCAAGCGGACGGCTCCCGACGGCGTCATCGACACCCTCCTCGTCGACTTCGGGAAGGTCGAGCCCGCGATCGAGCGCATCGTCCTCGCGGCCTCGGCCGACGGCGGGACCTTCGGCCGGGTGAGCGGACTCCACGTCCGGATCACGGACGCGGCGGGCGGCGCGGAGCTGGCCCGCTTCGACAGCACGGACGCCACGGTCGAGACCGCCTTCATCCTCGGTGAGCTGTACCTCCGTCAGGGCGCGTGGAAGTTCCGGGCGGTCGGGCAGGGCTACGGCTCCGGCCTCGAAGGCCTGGCGACGGACTTCGGCATCTCCGTCGACGAACCGCAACAGGCCCCGTCCGCCCCGCAGGCCCCGGTGCCCCCGTCGCCGCCCCGGCCCGCCGCCCCGGCTCCCGTGCCGGCCGCCCCCGCCCCGCCCGCGCCTCCCACCCCCGTGGCCCCGCCCGTCGCCCGCCCCGTACGCCTGACCAAGATCACGCTGACCAAGAGCGCCCCGTCCGTCTCGCTCGCCAAGCAGGGCGGCACCTCCGGCGCGCTGCGCGTCAACCTCAACTGGGAAGTCCGCAAACAGTTCAAGAGCTGGGGGGCGAAACTCGGACGGGCCGTCGCCCTGCACGCCGACCTCGATCTTGATCTCTGCGCGCTCTACGAACTCGCCGACGGACGCAAGGGAGTTGTGCAGTCTCTCGGAAACGCGTTCGGTTCTCTGAATCGGCCGCCCTTTATCCATCTCGACGGCGACGACCGCACCGGCGCGCTCTCCATCGGCGAGAACATGACCATCAACCTCGACCACAAGGACCAGCTGCGGCGCGTACTGATCTTCGTCACCATCTATGAAGGCGCCCGGAGTTTCGCCGATCTCCATGCCACCGTCACCCTCCAGCCGCAGAACGGCGCACCCATCGACTTCTCCCTCGACGAATGCACCGTCCCCTCCACCGTCTGCGCCCTGGCTCTCATCACGAACAACGGCGGCGACCTCACCGTGCAGCGCGAGGCCCGCTACCTCGTCCCGGACCGGGGCGTCAGCCCCCAGCGCACCATCGACGCCGCCTACGGCTGGGGCATGAACTGGACGCCCGGCCGCAAGTGACCCGCCCCCGCCGCGCCCGCCCGGACCGGCCGCCCGCCTCCCGGCGGCGTCACCGGTCGGGCGCGGCCTCCGGGCGCGCGTAGGTACGGCCCTTCCAGGCCGCGCCCCGCCCCCGGTAGTGCTGCACCGCCGAGTCCACCGTCATCAGCAGGTACAGCACCGCCGTCAGCGGCAGCAGCGGGCCCAGCCACAGCGACTGGCGGTAGTAGGCCAGCATCGGCAGATAGGTCGCCGTCATCACCGCCCAGGCCGCGCCGCCCGCCCACGCCGCCGCCCCGTCCCCCGTCAGCACCCCCGCCACCAGCGTCGCCGGCGGCGCCACGTAGACGAGCAGCAGCCCCGGGACCGTCCCCGCCAGCAGCAGCGGGCTGTGCCGCAACTGCGCGTACGCACTCCGCGCGACCATCCGCCACAGGTCCGCCAGCCGCGGATACGGCCGCACGCTGTCCACCCGCTCCGCGAGCCCCAGCCAGATCCGGCCGCCGCCGCGCCGCACCTCCCGCGCCAGCGACACGTCGTCGATCACCGCCTGCCGGATCGAGTCCGGGATCCGCGCCCGCTCGGCGGCCTCGGTACGCAACAGGACACAGCCGCCCGCCGCGGCCGCCGTCCGCGACCGGGCCCGGTTCACCCGGCGGAACGGGTAGAGCTGCCCGAAGAAGTAGACGAACGCGGGCACCACCAGACGCTCCCAGACGCTCTCCACCCGCAGCCGCGCCATCTGCGACACCAGGTCGAAGCCGTCCGGGCCGGGGGAGCCCGCCGCGGCCACCAGATCGCGCAGGCTGTCCGGCTCGTGGGCGATGTCCGCGTCGGTCAGCAGCAGGAAGTCCGGCTTGTCCCGCCGGGCCACCGCGATCCCGTGCCGCAGGGCCCAGAGCTTCCCCGTCCAGCCCCGCTCGGGCTCCCCGGGCGTCACCACGGTCAGCGGAAACCCGCCGTACCGGGCGGCCAGATCCCGGGCCAGCTGCCCGGTGCCGTCGCTGCTGCAGTCGTCGACGAGGATGATCCGGGCGCTGCCCGGATAGTCCTGGACCAGCAGCGACGGCAGGCTCACCGGCAGCATCCGGGCCTCGTCGCGGGCCGGCACCACCACCGCCACCGACGGCCAGCGGGCCGGGTCGGTGCGCCGGGGGAGCCGCTGGTCCGTCCGCCAGTAGAAGCCCTGCCCCAGCAGCAGCCACACCCACACGATCAGCGAAACCACGGCGATCCAGGCAACGGCGCTCATCCGCCGAAGTCTGCCCCACCGAGCCCGGTCCGCAAGGGCTGTCGGCTAGGGTGACCGGGTGAAGATCGCGCTCATGGACTCCGGAATCGGCCTGCTGGCGGCAGCGGCCGCCGTGCGCCGCCTGCGGCCCGACGCCGAGCTGGTGCTCTCCTGCGACCCCGGCTCGATGCCCTGGGGGCCCCGCACGCCCGAGGACCTGACCGCCCGCGCCCTGGACGTCGCCCGCGCCGCCGCCGCCCGCCGCCCCGACGCGCTGATCATCGCCTGCAACACGGCCTCGGTGCACGCCCTGCCGGCGATCCGCGCCGAGCTGGAGCCCGCCCTGCCGGTCATCGGCACCGTCCCCGCGATCAAGCCCGCCGCGGCCGGCGGCGGCTCCGTCGCCATCTGGGCCACCCCGGCCACCACCGGCAGCCCCTACCAGCGCGCGCTGATCGCCGACTTCGGCGGCTCCGCCGAGGTCACCGAGGTGCCGTGCCCCGGTCTCGCCGACGCCGTGGAGCACGGCGACGAGGCCGGGATCGACCGGGCCGTCGCGGCCGCCGCCGCCCTCACCCCGCCCGACGTGCGGGCCGTCGTCCTCGGCTGCACCCACTACGAGCTGGTCGCGACCCGGATCCGGGACGCCGTGCAGCGGCCCGGCCGCCCGCCGCTCGCCCTGCACGGTTCCGCCGGAGCGGTCGCCGCCCAGGCGCTGCGCCGGATCGGAGCGGCCCCCGCCCCGACGGCCGAACCCTCCGGCGCGCTCACCGTGCTCCAGGCCGGCCGTGTCGCCGCCCTCCCGGACGCCGCCCTGACCTACGCGGAGGGCCGGATCCTGGCCGCCGGGGCGCCCGTCCGCTGACCGCGCTGCCTGCGGGCGGCTCGCCCGATCGGCCCCCGCAGCCCCGGCCGGGAGTCCGGAACGCGGCTACGCTGCTGAATATGACGGACCACCCCGAGAGTGCGAGGCACGGGTCGAGCCAGGCGCCGCCCACGGAGTGGAACGGCCGCGCCACCAATCGGATCCAGTGGCTGCTGGCGCTCGCGGGCGCCGGCTGCGTGGCGCTCGGCATCGAACTCGCCGTCGACGGGGCCTGGACCTCGGGCATCGCCCCGCTGCTCATGTCCGTGATCGGCTGCCTCGCCGCCGGACTGCTGATCCTCTTCGGCACGCTCGCCTTCGTCCACGTGGCCGTCAAGGTCGACGGGGACAGCCTGGAGGTGCGCTGCGGCCACGCCGGCCTGCCGCGCCGCCGGATCCTGCTCAGCCATGTCACGGGGGCGGAGTTCGTCCCCCGCATCAACCCGCGCCAGTGGGGCGGCTGGGGCTACCGCTGGCGCCCCGAGCAGGGCACCGCCGTGGTGGTCCGCAAGGGCGAGGGCATGGCCCTGCAGCTCGGTGACGGCCGTACCTTCACCGTCACGGTCGACGACGCGGAGACGGCCGTACGGTTCATCCGGCAACGCCTGCACCTGCCGTCCCCCGGGAAACGGCCCGGCGACTGACCGGGCAGCCCCACCGGCGGGCATCCCCGGCGACCGACCGGGCGACCAGGTCTCCCCGGCGGCGAGCCGCCCGCGACCGGGTCTCCCCGGCGGCGAGCCGCCCGGGAGCCGCCCGTGTCCCGGCCCCGAGCACGTCAGCGCCGCCGCTCACAGCCGTCCACCGTAGACTCCGCCGGGTGAGCGCCACCATGACCCCCGTAGACGATCCGCCGTCCGCCGCAGCACCTCGGGCCGCCGGGCTGCTGTCGCGGCTCCTCCGCCCGGCCGCCGCCGTGCTGTCCGGGCTCCTGCTCTACGCGAGCTTCCCGCCCCGGACCGTGTGGTGGCTCGTGCTGCCCGGGTTCGCTCTGCTCGGCTGGGTGCTGCACGGGCGTCGGCTCCGGGCCGCCTTCGGCCTCGGCCTCCTGTCGGGCCTCGGCTTCATGCTGCCGCTGCTGCGCTGGACCGGCGAGGACGTCGGCCCGGTGCCGTGGCTGGCCCTGGCCGTCGCGGAGGCGCTCTTCATCGCCGTGGGGTGCCTCGGGATCGCCGCGGTGACCCGCCTCGCGTACTGGCCCGTCTGGGCCGCCGCGGTCTGGACGCTGGACGAGGCGGTCCGCGCCCGCATCCCGTTCGGCGGCTTCCCCTGGGGCAAGATCGCCTTCGGCCAGTCCGAGAGCGCCTTCCTGCCGCTCGCCGCGTTCGGCGGCACCCCGCTGCTCTCCTTCGCCGTCGTCCTGTGCGGCTTCGGCCTCTACGAGGCGGTGCGGCAGGTCATGGCCTACCGGAGCACCGGGAAGGTCCCCCGCGCGGCCGTCGCCGGCGCCGCCGCGAGCATCCTCGTACCGATCGCCGGGGCCCTCGCCGCGCTGCCGCTGGTCGACGACTCGGCGGAGAACGGCACAGCCACCGTCGCCGCGATCCAGGGCAACGTGCCGCGCCTCGGCCTCGACTTCAACGCCCAGCGCCGCGCCGTCCTCGACAACCACGCCCGCCGCACCGCGCAACTGGCCGAGGCGGTGAAGGCGGGCAAGGAGAAGCAGCCCGACTTCGTGCTGTGGCCGGAGAACTCCTCCGACCTCGACCCCTACCTCAACGCGGACGCCCGCCAGGTCATCGACGACGCGGTCAAGGCGATCGACGCCCCCACGGTCGTCGGCTCGGTGGTCGAGAAGGGCTCCGACAGCCTCCGCAACACCCTGATCGAGTGGGAACCGGACAAGGGCCCCGTCGACACCTACGACAAGCGGCACATCCAGCCGTTCGGCGAGTACATGCCGATGCGCACGGTCGCCCGCTTCTTCAGCGAGGACGTCGACCGGGTGCAGCGCGAGTTCGTCCCCGGCACCGAGGTGGGCGTCTTCGAGCTCGCGGGGACGAAGGTGGGGCTCGTGACCTGTTACGAGGCCGCCTTCGACGACGCCGTACGCGACACGGTCACCCACGGCGGCCAGATGATCGCCGTGCCGAGCAACAACGCGACGTTCGGCCGCAGCGAGATGACCTATCAGCAGCTGGCCATGTCCCAGGTGCGGGCCGTCGAACACGGCCGGGCCGTCGTCGTCCCCGTCACCAGCGGGGTCAGCGCGGTCATCCGGCCCGACGGCACGATCGTCGAGAAGAGCGGGATGTTCACCCCCGACGCCCTCGTGGACGAGGTCCCGCTGCGCTCCTCGCTGACCCCCGCCACCCGGATGGGCCCCCTGCCCGAGGGCGTCATCGCGCTGCTGGCCTTGGCGGGCCTGGGCTGGGTGAGCGTCTCGGCGGTCCGGGCACGCCGGGCCGGAGGGACCGCGCGATAGCACCTGATCCGGCCACGTAGGCTCGGATGCATGGCTACTCCCGACTTCATCCGTGACATCCGCGCCACCGCCGGGCACCAGCTGCTTCTGCTGCCCGGGGTGACGGCCATCGTCCTCGACGACGAGGGCCGGGTGCTGCTCGGGCGGCGCGCGGACACGGGGAAGTGGTCGGTCATCGGCGGGATCTGCGAACCGGGGGAGGAGCCGGCGGCGACGGCGGAGCGCGAGGTGCTGGAGGAGACGGGCGTGCACTGCGTGGCCGAGCGGGTGGTGCTCACGCAGGCGCTGGAGCCTGTGCAGTACGCCAACGGCGACCGCTGCCAGTATCTGGACGTCACCTTCCGCTGCCGGGCGACCGGTGGCGAGGCGCGGGTCAACGACGACGAGTCGCTGGAGGTGGGCTGGTTCCCGCTGGACGGGCTCCCGCCGCTCGGCGAGTTCGCCCTGTTCCGGATCAAGCAGGCCCTCACCGAGGGCCCCGCCTGGTTCCAGCCCACCCCGCGCACGACCTGAACCTCTAGTTCACGGTGAAGCTTCCCGTCGCCCCGGTGAACGGCGTGATCTTCCCGAGCAGGCTCTTGGCGTCCCCGTGGTGGACGATCCGGTAGGTGCCGGGTGCGGTGTCCGCCGCGACGTCCCAGGTGATCGTCGCCTTCGAGGTGCCGGTCAGGGCGCCCAGCCGGGTCCAGCGGTAGGTGGTCTCCCAGTCGCCGTCGTCCAGCACCCGCTGCCAGCCCCCGTCCTCCAGCCGCTGCACCTCCAGGAAGGTGGAGCCCCGGCGGACGTTGTTCTTCGGATGGCCGGTGGCGAACTCGACGGTGGCGGTGGAGCCGCGCGCGTACGAGCTCTCCGGCGCCTTCAGGACCGCGCCGAACACCTTGCCCGCGGGCGGGTTGTCGTACACGACCCCCGTCTGGAAGGTGAACTGCCTCCCAGACTCGTCCGGCGGCGCCGTGCCCCGGTCCAGGGCCGTGCCCGCACGCAGGGACTCGGCGATCCGGGCGTACTCCTGCTGGTAGGCGGGCAGGGTGTAGCGGCCGTACAGCGTGGAGCCGCCCTCGTAGTTCTGGGTGTCGTACTCCTCCGGAGTCGTGGCGTACTGGCTGTAGGCGTTGGCGTACCCCTGGAGCAGGACCCGGTCCAGCGGCACGCCCAGCCGCTCGGCCACCGTGCGCCGTACGCGAAGACCGGAGGCGATCGTGAACTCGCCCGGGGCGGCCACCAGATGCAGCTCGCCGATCTTCATGATCTGCAGGGGGAGGCGCTTCGGGGTGACCGGGTGGACGTTGCTCAGCAGGCCCGTGGGGATCAGGCTCGCCTTCGGGTACTGGCAGGACTGGAGCCAGGACGGGGTGTCGACGCGCAGCGCTTCGAGGATCGGGGCGATCGGGGTGCGCATGCCCTCCTCGAAGAGGGGGATGGCCGGGCCGTCCTCGACGCTGCCCGCGAGCGTGGACGCGCCCACGACGGCGGGACAGGTGCGGTGCTCCTTGCCGTCCGGGGTGTACTCCGGACGTACGGTCACGTTCTCCATGTCGACATAGGCGAGCCGGGAGTCCACCCCTCCGGCGATGGGCCGCGCGTCGTCGTAGATCTCGCGGGCCTTGTCGAGCTGGCGCTCGCCGATGATGCGCGCGTTCTCGAACTCGTCCTCCGTGGGCCCGGAGCCGGGCTTCAGGTTGAGGTTCGGCGACATGTCGCCCGCGTTGGTGTTGGGGAAGGCGGCGACGAAGCCAGGGGTGTCGTCGAGATAGCGGACGCCCTCGTGGTCGTGCTCCCAGGCGTAGGAGGCGTAGCCCTTGTTGTCGGGACTGATCAGCGTGTTCTTGTTGGTGATCGAGGTGTTGTGGGTGGCGAACCAGCTGATCGCGCCCGCGTCCTTCTCGCCCTGCCTGAAGCGCAGCACGGTCATCGCCGGGTCGATCGCGTCGGGGAAGGCTGCCCGGTCGGCCGCCGGATTGCGGTCGAACGCCTCCCGGGAGCGGTTGACGCTGGCGTTGGTGAGGGCGCCGGTGCCCAGGCTCATCGTGCCGGGCTTCAGGTCCTCGTGCGCCTCGGCCACGGACTCGGTGATGCCGTCGACGATCGCCCGGTAGGTCTCCTTCTGGAAGCCGAGGACGGAGAGGTTGTAGGCGACGTTGTGGGAGTAGCCGCCGGGCCCCGAGTGGGTGTGGGTGGCCGACAGCAGGACGTTCTCCTCGCCGTACAGGCTGCCGTAACGCTCCTTCAGCCGGGCCATGACGCCCTGCCGGACGGACTGGAAGATCATCGCCAGGTCCGCGTTGACGTACACCACGCGCTTGCCGCTCGCCCGGTCGACGACGACGAAGGCGCGCGACCGCTGCCGCTGGTGGATGCCCGAGGTCTTCTGGTCGAAGCTGGAGTAGCCCATCATCCCCGTCTCGGCGGCCTCGCCCGTGACATCGGCGATGCCGCGCCCGACGAGGTAGTGGCCGTCCTCGGCGGTGTCCGACGCGGACGCGGGGGAGGGGGCGCCGAGGGTGACCGCTCCGAGGACGGCGGCGAGCACCGCGACGGGGAGCCTGCGCCGGGAACGGCGGACGGTGGGGGGTGGCATGGAACCTCCTGGGGCGGGAGACGGTACGCCCGGGCCCGGTCGGCGGCTCACCGACGTGGAGGGGCCGGGACGGTGCCCCGACGGTAGAGGAGTGTGACCTGCGCCGCATAGATGTCTACCGGCCAGTAAAGAAGAACGCGGTCCATGGGGGAACAGCCGTGCGACGGTGCGATAGTGGGGGCGCATCAGCAAAGGGCTGACCGGAGGAATCGCCGTGCACTACGAACTCGCCGACCGGCTGGTGATCGGGATCGCGTCCAGCGCTCTCTTCGACCTGACCGAGTCGGACGCCGTCTTCCGGGAGCAGGGCGAGGAGAGCTACCGCGCCTACCAGGAGAAGCACGTGGGCGACCGGCTCAGCCCGGGGGCCGCGTTCCCCTTCATCCGCCGGCTGCTGTCGCTGAACGACCTCGGCGAGGTGAACGACCCCCTGGTCGAGGTCATCGTCCTGTCCCGCAACGACCCCGACACCGGGCTGCGGGTGATGCGCTCCATCGAGAGCCACGGTCTGCCCATCAGCCGGGCCGTCTTCATGCAGGGCCGCTCGCCCCACCGGTTCATGCCCGCCTTCAACATGTCCCTGTTCCTGTCGGCGCACGAGGGGGACGTCCGGGAGGCGGTCGCCGCCGGACTGCCCGCCGGGCACGTCCTGGGGGCTCCCTACGAGGACGACGCGGACGACCACGACCTGCGGATCTCCTTCGACTTCGACGGGGTGCTCGCCACGGACGCGTCGGAGCAGGTGTTCCAGGAGGGCGGGATCGAGAAGTTCCGCGCCCACGAGGTCACCAACGCCGCCGTCCCGCACGACGCCGGGCCGCTGCGGGACTTCCTGGCGAACGTGAACCGGATCCAGCAGCGGGAGGAGCAGGAGCGCCGGAAGGACCCCGACTACCGCATCCGCCTGCACGTCTCCATCGTCACGGCCCGCAACGCGCCCGCGCACGAGCGGGCGGTGCAGAGCCTCAAGGGATGGGGCGTGACCGTCAACGACGCGTTCTTCCTCGGCGGCATCGACAAGGGCCGGATCATGGGCATCCTGAAGCCGCACATCTTCTTCGACGACCAGCAGGGGCATCTGGAGAGCACCTCGCGGACCACCCCGAGCGTGCACGTGCCGTTCGGCAAGCTCAACGAGCCGGCGGACCCCGCGGCCCCGGACGCCTGAGCGCGTACGGGATCGCGGACGCTCGCACGCGTGCGCGCCCGGCGTACACCCTCAGTGCGGCGGACCCCGCCACATGTTCCGCACCCGCAGCCACACGTCGCGCGCCTGGCGGCCCGCCGCCGTCCGGCTCCGCGCCACCAGCTCACGGGCCTGCTCGGGCGTCTCCACCATCGGGCCCGAACCGCGCAGCGGCCGGCCCGCCGTCTCATGCAGGAAGAACGTGGCCACCAGACCGATCACCCCGGCCACCATCAGGTAGTACGCGGGCACCATCTCGTTGCCCGTGGCCTCCACCAGACCCGAGACGAAGAGCGGGGTCGTACCGCCGAAGAGCGACACCGAGATGTTGAAGGCGATCGACAGGGCCCCGTACCGCAGCCGGGTCGGGAACAGCGCGGGCAGCGTCGAGGCCGCCGTCCCCGCGAAGCAGACCAGCAGCAGACCGAGCACCGCGCACCCCAGCGCCGGCAGCAGGATCCCGCCCTGCCGGATCAGCAGGAAGGCGGGCGCGGACAGCGCGATCAGCGCCAGGCTGCCCGCCATGAACACGGGTCTGCGGCCCCACCGGTCCGAGGTCCGGCCCACGGTGGTGATGAGCAGCACCACCAGCAGCATCGTGCCGAGGACCAGCAGTTGCGAGGTGGTCTCCGGTTCGCCGAGGGTGGAGGACATGTACGTGGGGAGATAGGACGTCACCATGTAGTTGGTGACGTTGTACAGCAGCACCAGGCCCATGCAGATGAGCACGGCCTCCCAGTGCTTCGTGAAGATCTCCTTGAGCCGCCCCTTGCCCGACTGCCGGGCCTCCTCGACCGGATCGTCCCCGGATCCGGAGCCGGAGCGCGACTCGGCGGCCTGGTACGCCTCCTCCTTCTGGAAGGCAGGCGTCTCCTCCAGCTTCAGCCGCATGTACAGCCCGATGATGCCCATCGGGCCCGCGACGAAGAACGGGATGCGCCAGCCCCAGTCCGTCATCCCGTCCGCGCCCAGGACGGCGGTGAGCACGGTGACCAGACCCGAGCCCAGCGAGTAGCCGACGAAGGTGCCGAAGTCGAGCCAGCTGCCGAGGAACCCGCGCCGCTTGTCGGGGGCGTACTCCGCGATGTACGTCGTGGCGCCCGCGTACTCCCCGCCGGTGGAGAAACCCTGCACCAGGCGGCAGACCAGGAGCAGCAGCGGGGCCGCGAAGCCGACCGCCGCGTACGTGGGCAGGAAGCCGACGGCGAAGGTGCTCGCCGCCATCATGATCATCGTGAGCGCGAGGACCTTCTGCCGTCCCACCCGGTCGCCGAGCGGTCCGAAGACCAGTCCGCCCAGCGGACGCACCAGGAAGGCCGCCGCGAAGGTCGCGAACGTCGACACCACCTGGGCGCCCGGCGAGCTGGAGGGGAAGAAGACCTTGCCGAGCGTCCCGGCCAGATAGGCGTAGACCCCGAAGTCGAACCACTCCATGGTGTTGCCGAGGGCCGCCGCCGTGACGGCGCGCCGGACCTTCGGCGGATCGGTGACGGTGACGTCGTCCTCGCGGAACGACTTCTTCCGCCGTCGGATGAGGGTGCGGACCATGCGCTCCACGGCCACGTTGTCACGTTCGCGCCGGGGGGTATGCCCCCGGCGTGCAGGTCCGCCCGCCATCGGTCCGCCCTCTCCGCCCGCGAGGACGACCGCCGCGGTGGGCACGGGGCGTCCCGGAGCTCAGCGCCTCCGATTCTGGCCCCGCCGCCCGGACCCGGCCTCCTGGGCGGTGCGCACGGGTGAGGGGCGCGAGTGGGTCCCGGCGGCGCGCCTACTTCACGCTGCCCGCCGTGAGCCCCGACCGCCAGTACCGCTGGAGCAGCAGGAACGCGATCACCAGCGGCAACAGCGCCAGCAGCGAACCGATCACCATCAGCGGGTAGTAGTCCGGGTTGATGGGGGCCGCCGCGTTCCAGCTGTACAGGCCGAGGCTGAGCGGATACAGCGACTCGTCGGAGAGCATCACCAGCGGCAGGAAGAAGTTGTTCCAGATCGCGGTGAGCTGGAACAGGAAGATCGTCACATAGCCGGGGGCGATCATCCTGAGACCGACCGAGAAGAAGCTCCGCAGCTCGTTCGCCCCGTCCACCCGCGCGGCCTCCAGCACCTCGTCGGGCACGTAGGAGGCGGAGAACATCCGGGCCAGATAGACACCGAAGGGGTTGAACAGCACCGGGATCAGGACCGACCACAGCGTGTTGGCGAGGCCCAGGTCGGAGGCGAGCAGATACATCGGCAGCGCGAGCACGGTCGCCGGGACCATGACGGAGATCAGGATCAACGCGAACAGCGGACGCTTCCCGGTGAACTCGAACTTGTCGAAGACGTACCCGGCGGCCGTGCTGACCAGCGCCCCGACGGCCGCGCCGCCGACCGCGTACAGCAGGCTGTTTCCGTACCAGCGCAGATACGCCCCGTCGTCCTGGGCCAGCAGCGCCCCTATGTTGTCGAACAGCGCGAAGTGGGACAGGTCGAAGAAGTCGGAGGCGAACAGCGCCTCCGAGTCCACCGCGGAGGCGGCGAGCAGCCACAGCAGCGGCAGGAGCGCGTAGAGGGCGCTCACCCCGACCACGAGGTTGGCCGCCGCCGGGCCGTACCGGCCGGTCCGGCGCGGGCGGACGGGCGGACGCCGAGTTCCGGGCGAGGAGCCGGCCGGCGCGTTCGGCGCCTGCGGGGTGGTGCGGACCGACGTACTCACGGGCGGGCCTTTCTCGAAGAGGTGACTCGTGTCTTCCGCCGCGTCGAACCCCGGGTCACGGCGAAGGACAGGGCGCAGCAGACGATCAGGAGGAGGACGGAGGCGGCGGATGCCAGGCCGTAGTTGTTCCGGGTGAACGCCGCGTCGAAGATGTACATGTTGGGTGTGTAGCGCGGGCTGATCAGCGGGGTGGCCTTCGCCAGCAGCATCGGCTCGGTGAACAGCTGGAGCGCGCCGATGGTCGTGAAGATCGCCACCGTCGAGAGCGTGGAGCGCACCAGCGGCACCTTGATGGTGAGCGCGGTGCGCACCGGGCCCGCCCCGTCCATCGCGGCGGCCTCGATCAGCTCGCGCGGGATGGCCTTGAGCGCGGCGAAGAAGATGACGGCGGTGTAGCCGAGACCGCTCCACAGCGCGATGTTCACCAGCGACGGCACGATCATCGTGAGGCCCAGGAAGTTCACCGTGATGTCGAGGCCCGTGAGCGCGTCCAGCACGGGGGATATCCCCGGGGTGTAGAGGTACAGCCAGATGACCGTGGCGATGATGCCCGGCACCGCGTGCGGCACGAACAGCACTGTCTGTGTGAGCCGCCTGGCCCGGACCAGCCCCGAGTCGAAGAGCAGCGCCAGGGCCAGAGCGCCCACCAGGACCAGCGGGATGAACACCACCGCGTAGAGCAGGGTGATGCCCACGCCCCGCACGAAGCTCGGGTCGGACAGGACGGCGGCGTAGTTGCGCAGCCCGGCGAAGGACGTGCGGGCGTTGCCGAAGCCGAGGCCGCTGTGCGAGGTCGAGAAGAAGCTCAGATGGACCGCGTACAGGGTCGGGACGACGAACACCGCGACCAGCAGGACGCCGAACGGACCGAGGAGCGTCGAGACGGCCAGCCGCTGGGGTCGGCGCGTGCGGCGGGATTCGGTGGCGGTGCTCATGCTTGCCTCACAGAAAGACCCAGGCTGCGCAGGTCGGGCAGCGTCTCGGATTGGGCGGTGCGGAGCGCCTCGGAGATCGTGGTGCCGTACTCCAGCCGGGCCAGCCCCTGGTGCAGCGAGGTCGCGGTCGCCTGCATGCGCGGGCCCCACGTCCAGCCGGTGCGCAGCGACCGGGCCTGCCGTTCCACGAGTCGGTAGACGTCCTGGCCGCCGTAGAACGCCGTGTCGAACTGGCGGGAGGCGTCCCGCACCAGGCTCGCGTCGGCGGGCAGGATGCTCGAACGGCCGCCGGAGAGGCGGGCGGTGATCGCCTCGGGCGCGGTGGTCATCCACTCCAGGAACCGCATGGCGCGTTCCTTCTTGTCGCTTCCGGCGGTGATGGCGTGCACGGAGACCCCGTCGGTCCCCACGACGTCCTCGCCGCCCTCCCACCGGGGCAGCGGGGCCACCCGCCAGCGCCCCGACGTGCCCGGCACGGACCTGACGAGGGCGGCGAGCCCCCACGGCCCCACGAGGTGGGAGGCGACCGTGCCCCGGGCGAGCGCGGAGAGCCACTGCTGGCTGGAGCCGGGGGCGAACATGGTGACGTCCTCGTCGACCAGGTCCTGCCAGAACTCCGCGACCCGTCGGCTGGGTTCGCCGAGGAAGTCCAGCACCCAGGTGTCGTCCTCGATGGCGAACCACTGCCCGCCGCTCTGCATCGCGTGCCCGGCCAGCACGTTGTAGGCGTTGGGGTGGAAGGTCGTCAGATCGACGCCCGCGTCCCGCTTCAGCCGGCGGGCCGCCTCCCCGAACTCCTCCCAGGTGGTGGGCGGTTCGATACGGTACCGGGTCAGGATGTCCTCGCGGTAGGCGAACAGCATCGGGCCGAGGTCGACCGGAATGCCGTACGTCCGGCCGCCCAGCACCCCGTTGGTCCACGCCTGCGGGCCGAGCCGTTCGCGCAGCCGGGGCGTGACGAGATCGGTCACGTCCGCGCAGACGCCGTCGATGGCGAAGGACGGCAGATCGGCGTCGACGAGCGTCACGATGTCCGGCGCGTTCCCGGCCCGCGCGGCGTTCGACAGCTTCGCGTTGCCTCCCGCGAGCCCGGACGTCATCGGGGAGAAGTCGACGGGCTCCTCGGGGTGCAGCTCGTTCCAGGCCGCGACCAGGGTGTCCGTGCCGCGCAGCGCCGACCACAGGGTCAGCGGGCCGTCGGGGCCGCTGTTCCCGGCATCGGGTCCACCCCCACAGGCGGTGGCGGTGACCCCGGCCAGGGCGGTCCACAGCCCGGCGGAGAGCAGACCCCGTCTGCTGAGCGCCGGCCTAACCATGGCGGACACCCGAGGCGGAGGCGGTGACGGTGGGACAGGAGTGACGCATGGGGGAACCCCTATTCATGGGAAGGGAGAGGGGGATGGGTGCGAGCGCCGTCAGGCGGCGTCGAGGATCCGGTGGAAGGCGGGGAGCGCCTCGGCGAGCGGAGCCGCCTCGGGGTACCAGGCGCGCTCCCATTCGAGGCTGATCCAGCCCGCGTAACCGAGGCGGCGGAGCTGCGCCAGCACATCGCCGAGCGGCAGCACGCCCCGGCCGGGCAGGACCGGCCGCAGGTCGGTGGGCGAGGCGACGTCCTTGAGCTGTACGTGGCGGAGCCAGGGCCCCAGCAGTTCGGCGGTGCGCTCCGGGCTCTCGCCCGCCCGCCACGGATTGACCGCGTCCCACACGGCTCCCACGGCGGGGGAGCCGACGGCCGCCAGGACCTCGGCCACCTCGGCGCCCGTCAGGAACACGTCGTGGGTCTCCAGCGCGATGCCGACCCCGGCCGCCCCGGCGATCGGCGCGGCCTCGGCCAGATGGCGGACCGCCCGCTCCCGCCGCCCGGCCGGCTGCTCGGCTCCGCCGCCGAAGACCCGCAGCTGGCCCGCGCCGAGCCGGGCCGCGAGGGCGATGTGCCGGGCCAGCCGGTCGACGACGTCCGGCTCGTCGGCGGCGACCTGCACGTACGAGGCGAGCAGCGGCACCGCCAGGCCCGCCCGGCGCAACGCCCCCGCGAGCCGGTCCGCCCCGGCGGGATCCAGCTCGGGGTGCGCCAACTGATCCTCGGCGCAGCGGAGTTCGATCCCCGAGCAGGGCCCGGCGCGGGCCAGCCGGACCACCTCGTCCAGGTCGGCGCCGGGGCAGCCCAGCGTGCTGAACGCCCGGGGGTTCACGGGGCCACCCGCTCGGCGGCCACATCGACCCGCTGTCCTCGCTCGGCGGAGTCGTACACCGCGAGCGCGGCGGCGACGACACTGCGGCCGTACGCCCCGTCCACGTAGTGGCCGGGGCCGCCGCGCGCCGCTTCGACGAACCCGGTCAACTGGTCGCGGAAGGCCCGTCGCTGGTGGCCGGGGTCGGCCTTGAGGAGGTGGGTGGCCCGACCGTCGCGGAGCACGAAGAGTCCCTCGGTCGCGGATATGCGCAACGTCGCCTCGTCGAGCACGACCTCGGTCTCGTCGAAGTACGGCATGCCCCGACTGGTGAGCGCGATGCTCGCGTTGATGCCGTTGTCGAGTTCCACCAGCGCCAGGGCGTCGGTCTCCACCTCAAGTCCGGGACGTCCCCGCACCACCCCGCTGACCCGGCGGACGGCGGCGCCGGCGAACAGCTGGATGCGGTCCAGGCCGTGGGTGCCGACGTTGAGGACGATGCCCCCACCGGCGACCGCCCGGTCGAAGAACCACGGCGGGCGGGAGCCGGGTTCGTAGTGGGAGGAGCGCCGGTGCGTGATCAGCAGAGGCTGCCCGTACCGGCCGGAGGCGACGATCGCGCGAGCCTCGCGGACGACGGGATCGAAGTGGATGACATGGGCGACCGCCAGCAGCGTCCCGGCCGCCTCGCACGCCCGGGACATTCGGGCGCAGTCCTCGGCCGTGGTGGCCATCGGCTTCTCCACCAGGACGTGGAGCCCGGCCCGCGCGGCCTCGACGGTCATCGGGGCGTGCAGCGCGTGCGGCGCGGCGATCACGACCGCGTCGAGGCCCGCGTCGGCGAACATCGCCCGGTGGTCGCTGTAGACCGGCACGGCGGCCAGGTCCGCGAGTGCCTGGGCCGCCGGACGGTTGGTGTCGCAGATCGCCGCGATCTCGTAGTCGGGGGCGCCGACGGCCGCGTCCACATGCGCGGCGCCGACACCTCCCGCACCGAGTACGCCGATACGGAACCGGCCGGCGGACGGGGCGGGGGGCATAGGGATCTCCAGGAGAGGTGAGGTACGGGGCGGAACAGGGATGAGGCGGCGGTCAGCGGTCGCGTGGCGCGGCGCCGCAGGACGCGCGGACGATGAGGCGCGGCTGTACGTCGATCCGGTGGGACACCGCGCCGGAGCCGAAGTCCATCCGGCCCAGCAGCAGTTGGGCGGCCAGCGCCCCGACCTCCTCCTTGGGCGGGGAGACCGCCGTCAGCGGGATGTCGCCCACCTCGGTCACCTCGTCGTCGTACGCGACGACGGCGAGGTCCCCCGGGACGGACAGGCCGTGCCGCCGGGCGGCCACCACCAGGGCCGCCGCGTCCCGGTCGCCGTGGCAGAACACCGCCGTGACCCCCGCGTCCGCGCAGTGCCGCGCGTAGTCGGCGATGCCCTCGGGGGTCCAGATGTCCGCGCGGGCCACCGCACCCTCCACCACGTCGGCGTCCAGCAGCGCCGCGGCCTCGTCGAACCCTCGCGCCACGGCGTCGGACGTTCCGGTGCGCAACCGCCCCAGATGACCGATCCGCTCATGGCCGAGCGAGCGCAGATGGCGTACGGCCAGGCAGACACCGCCCGGATGATCCGTGGCCACGTAGGAGGTGGGATCGTCCGGTACCGGGGCGGGCGGACGCCGCTCGACGAGGACGTACGGCACGGTGAGGTGTCGCAGGTCGTCCACGTAATCCTGCGGCTCGTCCAGCAGATGAAGATTCGGCACGAGCAGCATCCCCTGGACGCCGCTGTCGAGCATCGCCCGCACCTCGTCGCGCTCGATGGCCAGGTCGTACTTCGAGGAGGCGAGGACGACCCCGACGCCGGCGTCCCGCAGCACCCGCTGGATTCCGTCGACGACTCGCGGATAGTAGTACGTCGTCGACGGCACGAGGACGCCGACCAGACGGCGGCCCTTGGGGGAACCGGCGCCCGTGGGCTCGGCTTCGAGGGGCGGCGACACGAAGGTGCCCGCTCCCTGCCGCCGCTGGACGATGCCCTCGTCGACGAGTTCGCTGACCGCCCGGCGCAGCGTGTTGATGCTGACCGCGAGCGTGTCCGCCAGCTCCCGCTCGACGGGCAGCTGTGTTCCGGGCGCCCAGGAGCCGCTGGTGATCTCCCTGCGCAGCCGCTCCGCGACGTGCAGGTATTTGGGCCCACGAAGGAATGAATCCTTCTCTTCTGCCGATTTCATGCCGGTGAGATTGCAGCAATCAACCTCTTGCGTCAACCACTTGGCGGTGCTTTTGTAACCCCAGCGTCAAGAAATGCAGAAATTCATTCCTTTTAAGGGAATGAATTGGGCGGGAGAATGTGATGAAGAAACTCCGGAGCGACGCCCCGGATCTCGAAGAGGAACTGGGCCGCCCGGGACCGGCGCTGGTGGCCGAGGCCGCCGACTGGTCCGGTGACGTGGTGGTCCTGGGGGCCGGCGGCAAGACCGGGGCGGGCATCGCCTCGATGGCCCGCCGGGCGCTGGACGCGGCGGGCCGGGACGACGTCCAGGTGCTGGCGGTGTCCCGGTGGACGGACGCCCGGGGCCGGGCCGGGCTGGAGAAGCTCGGCGTCCGCACCGTCGTCGCCGATCTGGCGGACCCCGCCGCCGTGGACGCCCTCCCGGACGCGGCGGTCGTGATCCACCTCGTCGGCGCGAAGTTCGGCACCGCCTCCGCGCCCGGACAGGCCTGGATGACCAACACCGTGCTGCCCGCCTTCGTGGCCCGGCGCTACCGGAGCGCCCGCATCGTCGCGCTCTCCACCGGCAACGTCTACGGCATGACCGCCCCGGTCACCGGCGGCTCGCGCGAGAGCGACGAACCCCGCCCCGTCGGCGACTACGCCGTCACCTGCCGGGGCCGGGAGCAGGTCTTCACCCACGCCGCCCGCGCCGAGGACACCCCGGTCGCCCTGATCCGCCTCAACTACGCGGTGGAGCCCCGCTACGGCGTCCTCGCCGACCTGGCCCGCACCCTGCTCGCCGGGCACCCCGTCGAGCTCGGCGCGGGCGCGGTGAACGTCGTCTGGCAGCGGTACGCCAACGAGGTCGTCCTGCGCTGTGTCCCCCGCGCCGCGACACCCGAGCCGTTCGTCCTCAACCTGACCGGCCCCGAGACGGCAGGCGTACGCGCCCTCGCCACCAGGCTGGCCGAACACCTCGACGTCGTACCGCGGTTCACCGGCGAGGAGCCCGCCACCAGCCTGCTCGCCGACGCCACGCTCTGCCACACCCTCTTCGGCTACCCGGACCGCACCCTCGGCCAACTCGTCGAACTCCAGGCCCGATGGATCACCGAGGGCGGCGAACTCTGGGACAAGCCGACCAGGTTCGAGCGACGGGACGGGCGGTTCTGATGCCCGCCCCGATGGCTGCGGCGACCGCCGCACTCCTGCACCGGGGAACCGTCATCCCCGCCCACCCCCTCGCCCTCACCGCCGACCGCACCCTCGACGAACGGCGGCAACGCGCGCTCACCCGCTACTACCTGGAGGCGGGCGCCGGGGGAGTGGCGGTGGGGGTGCACACCACCCAGTTCGCCATCCGCGACCACGGCCTCTTCCGGCCCGTCCTCGAACTCGCCGCCGAGGAGAGCGCGTCGGCCGCCGCGAGCCGCCCCTTCCTCCGGATCGCCGGAGTCGCCGGAGGCGTCCACCAGGCCGTCGAGGAGGCCGCCACCGCCCGCGAGCTCGGCTACGACGCCGTCCTCGTCTCGCCCGCCGGGCTACCGGACGCCACCCTGGAGGACCTGCTGGACCGCAGCGCCGCCGTCGGCGAGATCCTCCCCGTCATCGGCTTCTACCTCCAGGAGGCCGTCGGCGGACGCGAACTGCCCCGCGCCTACTGGCGGGCGCTCGCCGACCAGGAGTCCACCGTCGCGGTCAAGGCCGCCCCGTTCGACCGCTACCGGACGCTGGAGCTGGTCCAGGGCATCGCCGACTCCGACCGGGGAGCCGAGGTGGCCCTCTACACGGGCAACGACGACACCATCGTCGCCGACCTCCTCACCCCGTACCACGTGACCACTCCCACCGGACCCGCCGTCCGCCGCTTCGTGGGCGGGCTGCTCGGCCACTGGGCCGTCTGGACCCGCTCGGCCGTCCGGCTGCTGGCCGACGTCCACGCCGCCGACGCCGGGGACGAACAGGCCCGGCAGCGGGCGCTCGCCCGGCTCGCCGGGGACACCGACGCCAACGCCGCCGTCTACGACGTGCGCGGCTCCTTCGCCGGAGTCATCGCGGGCGTCCACGAAGTGCTCCGCCGCCAGCGCCTGCTGAACGGCACCTGGTGCCTCGATCCCGCGGAAGGCCTCTCGCCCGGACAGGCGCGGGAGATCGACCGCGTGCACACCGCCTACCCCTGGCTCGCAGAGGAGGACGCGTTCATCGCCGGCGCCCTGCCGCGCTGGCTCGCCTGACATCACCCGCACCCACCCACGGGGAGACGCCCGCCCCACCGGGAATCCCCACCCCACAGGGAAGAGGAACGATGAAGACGAAAACGCTGCTCCTGACGGCCGCGGCCGCGCTGCTCGTCCCCGCCGCCGTCCTGGCCCCGCAGGCGACCGCAGGATCGGCCCCGGCGGCGAAGGCGCCGACGTTCAAGGTCAACACCTTCGAACGCCCCGCCGCCGGGAACGGCTACCCGCTCAGCCAATGGGCCACCGACGGCTGGACCGCGCCCTGGCAGCAGGGCATGGAGAGCCGGGCCCGCATCGACAACACAACGCCCGCGCACGGCGGTTCCCAGTCCCTGCGCGTCCACTACCCCAAGGGCAAGATCGGCCCCGAGGACTCCGGTGCGCAGGCCCCCTTCGCCCTCACCAAGGCGCGCGAGTACTACCTCTCGTTCTGGCTGAAGTTCAGCGGCGACTTCAGCTGGGGCACCACCGAGTACGCGGGCAAGGTCGGGCTCGGACTCGCGGGCGGGGCCTCCTGCTCCGGCGGACAGGTCTGCGACGGCACCAACGGCTTCAGCTCCCGCATGATCTGGCGGCAGAACAACGGCCAGGCGGCCGTGTACTACTACCACATGGGCCACGCGGGCCAGTACGGCGACTACGCCGTCCTCAAGAAGAACGGCGCCGACATCCACTGGCCCAAGAACCAGTGGGTCAACGTCGCCCAGCGCGTCAAGGTCAACACCGTCACCAACGGAAACGCCAACCCCGACGGCGAGATCGAGGTCTTCTACAACGGCCAGTCCGCCGCCGAGGTGACCGGCCTGCGGTTCGTCACCAACAACGACCAGGTCGACCGCGCCTACTTCTCCAGCTTCGCCGCCGGCGCGACCCCCTCCTTCGCCCCCAACAACGACAACAGCTTCATCTGGTACGACGACCTCAAGGTCTCCACCGACCGCGACGACATCTGCGAACTCAGCTCCTGCACCTGACCCGCACCCCGCCGGGCGGCGCGGGCTCCGGCCCGTGCCGCCCGGCACACCGCCCGCCCGACCACCCCGGAGCCCCACCGTGCCCGTCACCCCCTTCCCCGCCCCGCGCTCCCTCACGACGACCCCGGGCGGCGCGGCCCTCGACGCCCCGGTCCACGTGAGCACCGATCCGGCCCTCCCGCCGCAGGGATACCGCCTGCGCACCGGCCCCGAAGGCGTCACCGTCGACCACCGCGACGCCCTCGGCCTGCGCTACGCCCTGGCCACCCTCGACCAGCTCCGCGCCGGGCACGACTACACCGCCACCGGCTACGACATCAGCGACCACCCCGACTTCCCCGTGCGCGGCTTCCTCCTCGACATCAGCCGCGACCGCGTCCCCACCCGCCGCACCCTGGCCCGCTGGATCGAGATCCTGGCCCTGGCCCGCTTCACCCAGCTGGAGCTGTACGGCGAGCACACCTACGCCTTCCGCGACCACCGGGACGTCTGGCAGGACGCCTCGCCGCTCACCGCCGAGGATCTCCGCTGGCTCGACGCGCGCTGCGCCGCCGCCGGCATCGAACTGGTGGCCAACCAGAACACCTTCGGCCACATGGAACGCTTCCTGCGCCACCCCCGCCACACCCACCGCGCCGAGAACCCCGAGGGCTTCGAACGCGGCGGCGTCCACCGCCCGCCCAGCACCCTGGAACCCACCGACGACAACGCCGCCTTCGCCACCGCCCTGGTCGAGGAGGTCGCCCGCGAGATCCGGTCCAAGCGCCTCAACATCGGCGCCGACGAGCCCTTCGAGCTGGGCCGGGGCCGCTCGGCCGACCGGGTGGCCGGTGAAGGCGTCGGCGAGGTCTACTTCTCCTTCGTCACCCGGCTCATGGCCCCCTGGCTGGAGGCCGGGTACACCGTCGAGTTCTGGGCCGACGTCTTCGCCGACCATCCCGGGCTGATGGACCGGGTCCCGCCGGGAGCCGTGCCCGTGGTGTGGCAGTACGACGGGCCCCGGCTGCTCTCCGAGGTCATCGACGGCGACACGCCCGAGGCCCGCACCTGGCAGCGGCTCGGCGCAGACCTCGACAACCTCCGCGAAGGGTTCCGTTCGCGCGGCAAGCTGCTCTCCGAGGCCGGAGTGCCGTTCTGGGTCGCCCCCGGCGCCGGCAACTGGAACTCCCTCCTCGGCCGGATCGACAACGCCGTGGACAACATGCTCGACGCCGCCGAGACCGGCCGGGAGAACGCCGCGAGAGGATTTCTGCTCACCTCCTGGGGCGACCACGGCCACTGGGACGCGCCATCGGTGGCGTACGGTCCGGTCGTCTTCGGCGGTGCGGTGAGCTGGTCCCTGGAGGCCAACCGGGACCTCGACATCACCGCCGTGCTCGACGACCACGTCCTGCTGGACGGGGCCCGCCTGATGGGCGGCGTCCTCACGCGGCTCGGCCGGGTGTACCGGGACCTGGACGTGCCGCTGCTCAACGCCTCGCCGATCGCCCGGGCCCTCTTCCCCGACCCCGCCGTCCCGCTGCCGTCCCTCCCGACGCCGGAGGCGATGGACCGGGTCGCCGCGACGCTCGCCGCCTGCCGCGAGGACCTCGCCGCCGCCGATCCGGCCGCCGCCGACGGCGATGTGGTGCGGCGCGAGCTCCACCACGCCGTCGCGCTGGCGGAGTTCGCCGTGGACGTGCTGCGGGCCCGCGCCGCCGTAGGGGCCGACGCCGGCACGGTCCCCGACGCCGACGCGATCGACCCGGCGACCGCGCGCCGCCTGCTGCGCCGGATCGAGCCGCTGCTCGCCGAGCAACGCGCCTGCTGGCTCCTCAGGTCGCGCCCGGGCGGCCTCGACGACAGCATCCGCGAGCTGGACCGGCTCCGCCACCAGCTCATCGGGGCGGCCCACGCATGACCGGGCACGCGGGACGCCCCACCGACACGGAAGCCGCCGTACGGCACTGGCTGGCCGTTCTCGGCGAACAACCCGCCGTCACCACGGTCACCGACCCGACGCCGCCGACCGGTTCGGAGCTGGCCGAGCGGATGGACCTGCTGGCCGTCCCCGGCCCTGACCGGGAAGAAGTGGCCGCCGGTCTGCCGGACCCCGGGCGCGACCCCGCCCGGTGGGAGGCGCTCGTCCGCTGCCACCAGCAGCTCTACGCCGACCCCGGCCCCGGCGCCCCGTCGGCCGCGCCCGACTGGCCGACCGCGCCCGCCGCCCTCGGCAGCGACGGCCGCTACTTCTACGTCCACCTCTACGTCCTGGCCCTCCCGCAGGCGCTGGACCGGCAACGCCGCCTCGGCATCCCGGACGACGTCGTCGCCGCCACGTTCGCCGACCTCGGCGCGAAGCTGACCACGTACCGGCTCGGCCACGGCACCGGCGGCTTCGACCGCCAGCGGTGGATCGTCCGCCACTTCCGGGGCGCCCTGCACCGGCTCGGCCGCCTCCAGTTCGAGCGGGGCGTCCTCGACGCCGACGCCTCGGGCGGGGACGCGGCGGCCGCCGGGGGCCCAGCCCACGGGGACCCGGTGCTCCAGGTGCACATCCCCGAGGACGGTCCGCTCGACCGGGCGGGCTGCGACGCCTCCTTCGCCGCCGCCGGGGAGTTCCAGGCCCGGCACTTCCCCGGCGGACGCCACCGGCACGCCACCTGCAGCTCCTGGCTCCTGGACCGGCAGCTCGCCGACCACCTCCCGGAAAGCTCCAACATCCTCGCGTTCCAGCGGCGCTTCGCGACCTTCGGGGCCCGCCCGGTGGGCGACGACGACGTGCTGGAGTTCGTCTTCCACGCGCCGCCGGGAACGGCCGACCTCGACCGCCTGCCGCAGCGGACGACCCTGCACCGCTCCCTGGTCCGGCACCTGCGATCGGGGGGCCACTGGCGTACCGCACACGGGTGGACCGACCTGCCGTGAGGCCGCGGCTCCCGGTCGGTCCCCCTCACGACCGGGGTCCTCATCCTGCTCGCGGTGCTGATCAGCCGGGTGTGCGCCCCGGGGGCCGGATTCTCCGAGCACCCTGCCCCGTCACCGCTGCGTGCCGCCGGGCGGCGCGGTACGGTCGCCACCACGGGCCCGGCCGGGGCGTATCCGGCCAACCGCCGTGTCCGGAGAGCCGGCAGAGGAGAGACATGAGCGTCGACGACGACGATTTCCGCCGCAGGATCCGGTCCGACGTTCCCCACTCGGCGCGTGTCTGGAACGCCTGGCTGGGAGGCAAGGACCACTACCCGGTCGACCGGGAGCTGGCCGAGGTGGTGAGCGCGGCCTACCCGCAGATGGTCGACATCGCCCGTGCCTCGCGCGCCTTCCAGATCCGCGCCATCCGCTACCTGGCCTCGGCGGGAGTACGCCAGTTCCTCGACGTCGGGACCGGGCTGCCGGTGGCGAACAGCACGCACGAGGTCGCGCAGAGCATCGCGCCCGAGTCGCGGATCGTCTACGTGGACAACGACCCGATCGTCCTCGCCCACGCCGAGGCGCTCCTGACCAGTGCCCCCGAGGGCCGCACGGCCTATGTGGAAGCCGATCTGTCCGCGACGGACACGGTGGTGGACGAGGCGGCGAAGACGCTCGACCTGTCCGAGCCCGTCGCCGTGCTCCTGCTCTCGACGCTCGGCCATCTCGTCCCGGCCGAGGGCATCGACGTCGTCCAGCGGTACCTGGCCCGGATGCCGTCGGGAAGCCACCTGGTGCTCTGCGACACGGTGAAGACCCCACAGACGCTGGCGGCGCAGGAGGCGTACGCGTCGGGCGACAACCCGCCCTACCTCGTCCGGGAGCCGGAGGAGATCACCGGCTGCGCCGCGGGCCTGGAGCTGGTCGAGCCGGGATTCGTCTCGATCGACCGCTGGCGGCCCGAGGAGGACGACGCGGTGCCGGTCGACCAGTGGGGGCTCGTCGCCCGCAAGCCATAGCCCCGTAGCCGCAGCCGCAGCCGCAGCCGCAGCCGTACGGCAGACAGGCAGGGGGCGGCGCGGCCGTTCATGAACAGTCGCGCCGCCCGGGTGTGGCCTGCGCGTCGGCGGGCAGGCGGAGGGCATCCGACCTTGCTTCACCCCGCTGCCCGCCCCCGCGCCGACTCGACGACGAGCCGCGGGGGCGGGCAGCGCACCGACCACGAGCAGTACTGACGAGAAGGGCTGCTGCCACGATGATCCGCGAGCCTCGGAACGGCGACGCACCGTTGGACACGACCTTTGGCCTGCTGTTGGAGAAGATCCGGTACGAGGGCGCCTACCCGACGCGCGAACGCGCCGAGGAGAGCCTGCGCGCCGTGCTGGGGGCGCTCGGCCGGCAGGTCACCGGCGATGAGCGCGTCGCGCTCGCCGCCGCCCTGCCCGAGGAGGCCGCCCGGGTGTTCACCGCGGAGGTTCCGGCCGTGCGGCAGCTTGCCGGGGCCGCCTTCGTCCGCGAACTCGCCGAGCGGACCGGAGGCACCCCGGTGACCGCCCGGTGGGACGCCGGCGTGGTCCTCAGCCGGCTCGCCGCCCTGGTCGGCGACGACCTCGTCGCCGACGTCGTCCGTCACCTGCCGCCCGGATACGCGCTCCTCTTCGGCCGCGCCGAACTCCTCGCCCAGGCGGCCTGATCCGAGGACTTCGCGGCGGCCGGCGTCCCGGCCGCGGCCCCCGGCCGGCCGGGCGCAGCGTCGGCGAGACGCCGGGCGCTCACGTGAAGCGCTCGGCGTCCCGTACGGCGGTCGGGCGGGGAAACTACCGGCGGATCGTCACCGGCTCGATCTCCGCGTTGTTGTGCCGGCGCGCCCAGTTCTCCAGGGCGATCCGGCAGGCGTGGTCGAGATGACGCAGCCCGGTCAGGTCCAGCTCTATGGGCTGGTCCTGCGGGAGCTTCTCCAACTGCTCCAGGATGCGGGGCAGTCGCAGGAAGGTGGCGTTCCCGGTGAGGGTCACCACGACCCGGCCGCCGGTCAGCTCATGGGTGGTGAGCTGGACGTGCGAGGTCTCCCAGGCGGACTTGATCACCGCCAGCAGCAGGCCGAGCACGACCCCCTCGAAGAGGTTGGTCACCACGATGGCGATCGCGGTGATCGCCAGCAGGACGGCCTCCCCGCGGTGTTCGCGCCACAGCGGGCCGAACTCCTTGGCGGGCACCAGCTTGCACCCGGCGTGCACGAGGATCCCGGCGAGCGCGGCCAGCGGGATGATCCCGACGGCGGCGGGCAGCAGTGCGGCGAAGAGCAGCAGCCACAGGCCGTGTGCGACCCGGGAGAGCGCGGTGGTCGCCCCGGCCTGGACGTTGGCGGCGCTGCGGACGATGACCGCGGTCATCGGCAGTGCGCCCAGCGCCCCGCAGATGGTGTTGCCGACGCCCTGCGCGACCAGCTCCTTGTCGTAGTCGGTACGGGGTCCGTCGTGCATCCGGTCGATGGCCGCCGCGCTGAACAGGCTCTCGGCCGAGGCGATGAGGGCGAACGCCAGGACCGTGCCGATGACCGCCACATCGGCGAGCCGGGAGAACTCCGCCCCGCCGGGCAGATCGATGGCGTGCAGCAGTCCGTTCACATCGGCCACCGCGGGACTCAGTCCGGCGAGCGAGGCGACGGCGGTGGCCAGGGCGACCGCGGCGAGGGGCGCCGGGACGATCCGGGCCCGGGCCGGGAGCTTCGGCCACAGCAGCAGCACGGCGATGGTGCCGGCGCCGAGACCGAAGGCGGTCAGGGCCTCCTGATGGGTGACGATGTCGACGGCCAGGCCCGGAAGCCCGGCCAGCTTGGCGAGACCGCTGCCGGGCTGTTCGAGGTCGGCCATGGCGTACACCTGACCGAGCACGATGATCAGCCCGATGCCGGCGAGCATGCCCTGCACCACGGAGACGGAGATGGCCCGGAACCAGCGGCCGAAGCGCGCCAGGCCCAGCACCACCTGGAGCAGTCCGGCCGCGAGCACGATCGGACCGAGCGTGCTCAGGCCGAATTCCCTGACGGCTTCGAAGACGAGGACGGTGAGTCCGGCGGCTGGGCCGCTGACCTGGAGTTTGCTGCCCGGGAGGAGACCGACGACGAGTCCGCCGACGATGCCGGTGACCAGGCCCAGTTCGGCCGGTACTCCGGAGGCGACGGCGACGCCGACGCACAGCGGCAGCGCGACCAGGAAGACGACGAGTGACGCCAGGAGGTCACGTCGTACGACGTGGGGGTTCTTGAGTTCCTTCGCGGAAATCACGATGGCTTCCCTTGTGGGTACGGTCGCGCCCGGCCGGAGCCGAGCGCGGGGATGTGGGGGGAGGGAGAGCCGTCAAAGGCGGGCGAACTCGGTGCCGCGCTCGGGTCGGTGGACGCTGACGGAGCCGGTGTGCACTTCGTAGTACCAGGCGTGCAGGCCGAGGGAGCCGTCGGCGAGCCGCTCGCGCACCGCGGGGTAGCCCCGCAGGGTGTCGAGCTGGGCCAGGGCGTGGGCCTGGACCGCGCCGGGCAGGTCGCCGGCGTCCGTGGGGGGTGTCCGGCCGCCCGTGGAGCGCTCCAGCCAGTGGCGGACGGCGGGCATGGCGGAGAGGTCGTCGCCGCGGAGGATCGCGCCCACCGCGCCGCAGTGGGAGTGCCCGCAGACGATGATGTCGCGCACCTGGAGCATGCGCAGCGCGTACTCGATGGTGGCGGCCTCGCCGGTGGGCCGGTCCTGACCCGGATAGGGGGGAACGATGTTGCCCGCGGTGCGAAGTTCGAAGAGCTGACCCGGGCGGGCGCCGGTGATCAGCGAGGGGACGACACGCGAGTCCGAGCACGTGACGAAGAGTGCTTCGGGGGTCTGGCCGTCCGCGAGACGTTCAAAGTCCTTTGCGTTCGCGGCGACGTGCTCGGTGAATGTCCGGGCGTGTTCTACGAGGGACTGCATGGTGGCCTGCCTCCTGCATCCGGCGGTACCGGGGAGCGGTGTGGTCGGGTCATATTGACGAATGCGTTAGTTGTATCCGTATACGTGTTCGGGAGAGGGGGAGGTGCCTCACCTTGAGGTTTGCCGGACGGCAACCGCCGAAAGGTCCACTCCCGCCGCTCCTCGCGGATACGACTACACCTGAGCATATAGACCAGAACTTTGCTATCGCATTACCTTCTCGTGAAGGAACGCAAATGCGCCACCCAAGTCATTCATTCGGCTTGTTCTTTGTGATAGCCAATGGGTGGAGAGTTCCGAGAGGTATGTCTGCGCCGTCAGATGCGTCGTCAGACGCGTCGGCCGTGCACGAAGACGTGCGGCTCCGGTGCGCCCGCCGGATGCTCCGGGGTGAACAGCGCGCTGTGCGTCCACTGCACCGTGATGCCCGCCCGCGCGATCAGGGCGGTGAACTCCTCGGCGTCGAAGCTGGAGACCCGGACCGGCTGCCCCATGAACTCCGCGTCGACCCCCGCGACGTCCACCGGAACCGTCGCGGCGACCAGCAGTCCGCCGGGGCGCAGCGACCGTACGAGCCTCTCCAGCAGCTCGGTCTGCTCGCCGCGCTCCAGCTGGAGCAGCGAGAAGTACACGCAGACCGCGTCGAACCCGCCCTCGGCCAGGGGGAGGTCGCGGATGTCCGCGCACCGGAACTCGGCCCCCGGAACCTGCCGGGCCGCGAGCGCGGTCATCACCGGCGACACATCGACGCCCAGCACCCGGTGCCCCGCGTCCGCCAGGGTCTGTGCCGTCGGCCGGCCGGTCCCGCTGCCCACGTCCAGCACCCGGCTTCCCGGGGCGAGATCCGCCAGCAGCCGCTCCAGCGACTCCCGGTGGGCCGCCGAAGCGGCGAAAGCCCGTTCGTACTCGGCGCCCAGCGCGTCGAACACCGCCGCGGCCGCACTCCCGGGACGACCGTCGCCCGCACGTTCCTGGCTGTCACCCATCGAGGCGGTCCTTCCGTGGTCCGACGGCAGGCCGGGGTCCGTGCGCCCGGCCGCTGTGAGCGTCCCCCCGCGAGCGTCTGAGTATGCGGGTCCCGGGCCCCTGAGTACGTTCCCCGATGTTCGGCCGTCCGGGCCGCTGTTCGATGGCCGTATGACCTCCGAAGCGCCGCGCCGCCCCCACATCCAGCACGTCACCACCGCCGGCTCCGCCCTCGCCGTCACCCTGCTCCCGCTGGTGGTCGGCGTGCTGCTGGCCAAGACCATGGCGGCGGACCCGATGACATCGGTGAACGCGCTCGTCACCAACGGAGGTCACCGCCCCAGGGTGTCGCCGAAGGAGTGGAGCCGGTGCGGCGGCCACGCGCTGCGGAGGCTGCGGACCGCCGAGCGGCCCTCCCGACGACCGGCCCTCACCCGCGTCGGCACGCCCTGACGCCGCCCGGCCGGTGAGGTCCGGCCGGGCGGCGTCAGCGCGGGCGTGGGGCCGCCCGGGCCCCGGGTCAGCCGACCGGCTGAGCCGGCCTCTCCCCGTCCGAGGACGGGCGCTCGAACTGCGTGCGGTACAGCTCCTCGTACCTTCCGCCGGCCGCCAGCAGTTCGGTGTGCGTGCCGTTCTCGACGACCCGGCCCGCCTCCACGACCAGGATCCGGTCGGCCGCCCGTACGGTCGAGAGCCGGTGCGCGATCACCAGGGCGGTCCGGCCCGTCAGTGCTTCGGCCAGCGCCTCCTGGACGGCCGCCTCCGAGGTGGAGTCGAGGTGCGCGGTCGCCTCGTCGAGGATCACCACCCGCTGACGGGCCAGCAGCAGCCGGGCGATGGTGAGGCGCTGGCGCTCCCCGCCGGAGAGCCGGTAGCCGCGCTCCCCGACCACGGTGTCCAGCCCGTCCGGCAGCGAGGCGATCAGACCGTCGAGCCGGGAGCGGCGCAGGGCGTCCCAGATCTCGTCCTCGGAGGCGTCGGGCCTGGCCAGCAGCAGGTTGGCCCGCACCGACTCGTGGAAGAGGTGCCCGTCCTGGGTGACCATGCCGAGCGTGTCCCGGATCGAGTCGGCGCTGAGATCGCGTACATCGACACCGTTCAGCCGCACGGATCCGGCGTCCGCGTCGTACAGCCGGGGCAGCAGCTGCGCGATCGTCGACTTGCCCGCCCCGGAGGAGCCCACCAGGGCGATCATCTGGCCCGGTTCGGCGCGGAAGGACACCTCGTGCAGGACCGGTGTGCCGCCCCGGTCGTCGAGTGTGGCGACCTCCTCCAGCGAGGCGAGGGAGACCTTCTCGGCGGTGGGGTAGCCGAAGGACACCGCGTCGAACTCCACGGAGACCGGGCCCTCGGGGACCGGGCGGGCGTCCGGCTTCTGCTCGATCAGCGGTTTCAGGTCCAGGATCTCGAAGACCCGCTCGAAGCTGACGAGCGCGCTCATCACCTCGACCCGCGCCCCGGCGAGGGCGGTGAGCGGGGCGTAGAGCCGGGTCAGCAGCAGTGCCAGCGCCACCACGGCCCCCGGCTCCAGGCTGCCGCGCAGGGCGTAGAAGCCGCCGAGCCCGTAGACCAGAGCCAGTGCCAGGGCGGAGACCAGGGTGAGGGCGGTGATGAACGCCGACTGCGCCATCGCCGTACGGACACCGATGTCGCGCACCCGGTCGGCGCGGGCGGCGAACTCGGCCGACTCGTCCGACGGGCGCCCGAAGAGCTTGACGAGCGTCGCGCCGGGGGCGGAGAACCGCTCGGTCATCTGGGTGCCCATCGCGGCGTTGTGGTCGGCCGCCTCCCGCTGGAGTCCCGCCATCCGGGCCCCCATCCGGCGGGCGGGCACGACGAACACCGGCAGCAGCACCAGCGAGAGCAGCGTGATCTGCCAGGAGATCGTGAGCATCACGACGAGCGTCAGCAGCAGCGTGACGAGGTTGGAGACGACGCCGGAGAGCGTATTGCTGAACGCCCGCTGCGCGCCGATCACGTCGTTGTTGAGCCGGCTGACCAGGGCGCCGGTCCGGGTCCGGGTGAAGAAGGCCACCGGCATCTTCTGCACATGGTCGAAGACGGCGGTGCGCAGGTCCAGGATCAGGCTCTCGCCCAGGGTCGACGACAGCCAGCGGGTGAGCAGGCCGAGGCCGGCCTCGACGACGGCGATCAGCGCGATGAGCAGGGCGAGCCGGGTGACGGCACCGGTGTCCTCACCGTTCACGATCGCGTCGACGACCCGCCCGGCCAACAGCGGGGTGGCCACCGCGAGCAGCGCGGTCACCACGCTCAGCAGCAGGAACCGATAGATCCGCCGCCGGTGCGGCCGGGCGAAGAGCACGATGCGGTGCAAGGACGCCCGGGAGAAGGGCCGGCGGTCCTTCTGGGCGTTCATCGCGCTGTGCAGCGAATGCCACGCGGTGACTTCCATGTCCATGGGGCGCTCCGAAATCTGATGGCCCCCGGATCGCCCGACGGCCTGCGGATCCCGTCGGCCGTGCGGCCCCGGGTTCACTCGGAACGCTAAGACCTGAAGTTTGGTCGAGGTCAAGTCGGTGGGCGTGCGCGTCGCGGGGGTGCGAGCCTGGCCGGGACGGTCCGGACGAGCGGATGAGGGAGAAGCGGCGTGCGTATCGATCTGACGGGCAGGAACGCGGTGGTGACCGGGTCCTCGCAGGGCATCGGCCTCGCCATCGCCACCGGACTGGCCGGGGCGGGCGCCGGGGTCGTCCTGACCGGCCGGACCCGGCAACGGCTGGAGGAGGCGGCACAGTCGCTGCGTACCGCGGTGCCGGACGCCTCCGTGGCCACCGTGGCCTGCGACCTGACCACCGAGGAAGGCGCCGAGTCGCTGTACGCGGCCGTGCCCGCCGCCGACGTCCTCGTCAACAACCTCGGCATCTTCGGATCCCGGCCGCCGCTGGAGATTACCGACGCGGAGTGGCGGACCTACTTCGACACGAACGTGCTCAGCGCCGTGCGCCTCATCCGCCACTACCTCCCCGGGATGAGCGGACAGGGCTGGGGCCGGGTGCTGAACATCGCCAGCGACTCCGCGCTCGTGATCCCCGCCGAGATGATCCACTACGGCATGTCCAAGACCGCGCTGCTCGCCGTCTCCCGGGGCTTCGCCAAGGAGGCCGCCGGCACCGGAGTGACGGTGAACTCCGTGATCGCCGGCCCCACGCACACCGGCGGCGTGGAGGACTTCGTGTACGAGCTGGTCGACCGGAAGCTCCCGTGGGACGAGGCGCAGCGCGAGTTCATGCGGCTGCACCGCCCGCAGTCCCTGATCCAGCGGCTCATCGAGCCCGAGGAGATCGCCAACCTCGTCGTCTACCTCAGCTCGGCGCAGGCCTCGGCGACAACGGGCGCGGCCGTGCGCGTCGACGGCGGTTACGTGGACTCGATCGTGCCCTGAGCGCGGCGGCATCGGCGATCGCGCGACCGGTCGGAGCGGTCCTGCGGGGCTGGCATGATCGAGGGATGAACGAGAGCATCATCGCCGCGTGTGACGGGGCGTCGAAGGGAAATCCGGGACCGGCCGCCTGGGCGTGGGTGGCCGCCGACGCGCAGGGGAATCCGGTGCGCTGGGAGGCCGGTCCGCTCGGCACCGCGACGAACAACGTCGCCGAGCTCACCGCCCTGGCGGAGCTGCTGGAGTCCACCGATCCGGCGGTGCGGGTCGAGGTGCGGATGGACTCGCAGTACGCCATGAACGCCGTGACCAAGTGGCTGCCGGGCTGGAAGCGCAACGGCTGGAAGACCTCCGGCGGCAAGCCCGTCGCCAACCGCGAGCTGGTCACCCGCATCGATGCCCTGCTCGCCGACCGCTCGGTGACGTTCCGCTATGTGCCCGCCCATCAGGTGAACGGTGACCCGCTCAACGCGCTCGCCGACCAGGCCGCCAGCGAGGCGGCGGTCACCCAGCTGCCGGCCGGTACGGCGCACGGCGCCACGGCTCTGCCGGTGCCCGCGCCCGCGCGGTCCACGAAGGGGCGTACGGAGGCGTCCGGGGCGTCGGACGGCGCGAAGGGGCGGAGCGCCCAGGGCGCGTCCCGGAGCGGCCGGTCCACCGGCACGATCAAGGCGCGCTTCGCGGGCCGGTGCCACTGCGGAAAGCCGTACGCGGCCAAGGAGCCGATCGCGAAGAACCCGAACGGCTGGGGTCACCCGGAGTGCCGTACGGCCCCCGCCTGATCGGGCGGGGAGATCACGGGGCACGGGGAACGTCTCAGAGATCGGCCCAGACGAGCCGGCCCGCCAACGCCGCGCGGGTGCCCCAGCGGGCCGCCAGCGCGTCGACGAGCAGGAGACCCCGGCCGTCCTCGGTGAGGCGGTCGAGCGCGTCGTCGCCTTCGAGGTCGGCCGCCGCGGGGGCCTGGCCGACGGGAAGGCCGGCCGTGTCGGCGGGGGACGCCGGGGCCGGGATCCGGGTCCGGCCCCGGTTCCACACGCAGATGCGCACACCGTCCGCGGAGCGCAGGAGCCGACATCGGATCCGCCGGGTGCTGGTGTGCTGCACCGCGTTGGTGACCAGCTCGGTCACTATGAGAGCCGCCGCCTCGATCCGTTCGGCCGGTTCGCCCCAGGCCCGCATGGCCTCCTGGACCCGGTGCCGCGCCTCCGGGACGCCCCCGGGCAATCGGGGAACCCACCAGCTGTGTGCACCTCGGGCACCTCGGACACCTCCATCATCGGGGGCACGCTCCGCGCAACTGACTATTTCCGACATGTATGCACTCTCGACGCAAAACGCATACTTTGCAACCGACAGAGTGTGTAAAGCTCCGCCCCGGGGCTCGACGAAGAAGGTATGCGCATGCGAGCCCGGTCCGGTCCCACCGTGGAACACCGCGTTCTCGCGGTCCGCCTCCGCATGCTGCGGGAACGCGCGGGCGTCAGCCTGCGGGCCGCGGCCGAGGCCCTGGACGCGCACCCCGCCACCGTCCGGCGCATCGAACGCGCGGAGACCGGACTCGACGCCCGCCAGGTCGGCGAACTGCTGCGCTGCTACGGCGTGCCCCCCACCGTGGCCGAGCCCATCATGGCCGGGCTCTCGGCCGCGAACCTGCCCGGCTGGTGGCACCGGTGGCGGGACGCGATGGAGAGCTGGCAGCAGGAGGTCATCGGCGTGGAGTCCTCCGCGAGCCTCGTACGGACCTGGCACCCGGCGCTGGTCCCCGAGCTGCTGCGCACCCCCGCGTACGCCGCCGCGCTCCACCGCACGCAGTACCCCGACGACAGCCCCGCCCGCCGGGAACGCCGGGTCGAGCTGCTGCGGGAGCGCCGCCGCCGCATGCGCGAGCGCGGGGCCGCCCTGTGGGCCCTGTTCCCGGCCGCGGCCCTCCACACGCGGGTCGGCGGCCGGGAGACCATGGCGGAGCAGCGGGCCGCCCTGGTCGAGGCGATGAAGGAGCAGCACGTCACCGTTCAGGTGGTGCCGATGGACCACCCGCCGCACCCCCTGACCGGCGTACCGCCCCTGCACATCCTCCGGGTGCCCGCACCCGAGATCGGGGACCAGGCGGTGCTGGAGACCCCCGGCGTGCGGGTCGACCTCATCGAGGATCCCGATGCCGTGATGGCCCACCGCATCCGGCTGGACGCCGCGTGCGCGGCCGCACCCGGCCCCGGGACCCCGCTGCCGGGGTGATCCGGCCGCCGCCGGGATGCGGCGGGGCCCGGCCCCGCACAGCGTGGGGGAGTGGTGCAGCTGCGCAAGGCCAAGTGGATCCCGCTGGGGGTCATCGTGCTGGGCGTCGTGCTGGACCTGGTGACCCCGTCGGACGTCACCTCCGCGCCCCTGCTGATAGCGGCCCCGGTCGCCGCCGCGCCGCTGCTCGGGCTGCGCGGCATCATCGCCGTCGGCGTGCTCGCCATGGCCGCCCACGCGGCCCTCGCCTGGCACGACGGCACCTTCGGCTGGCAGCGGGGCGTCGCCAACCAGCTCACCCTTCTGGCCGTAACCGTGCTGGCCGTCCTCATCAACCGTTCCCTGGAGGGCCGGGACGCCCGGACCCGGCGCGCCCGCCACATCGCCGCCGTGGCCCAGAGCGCCGTCCTGCCCAGGCCTCCCTCGCGCCTCGGGGAGCTCAGGATCGCCGCCCGCTACGTGCCCGCCGAGAACGAGGCCATGATCGGCGGCGACCTCTACGTCGTCCAGGAGACTCCGCACGGGGTGCGCGCGATGGTCGGGGACGTCCGCGGGAAGGGCCTGGGCGCGGTCCGCGCGGTCTGTGCGGACCTGGGGGCCTTCCGGTACGCGGCGGACGAGGCGGAGGACCTGCCCGGTCTGGCCGCCGCGCTGGAGCGGGCCCTCCAGCGCGAGGGCGGCCGGCGCGGCGGCCAGGAGCAGGAGGAGGGGTTCACCACCGCGCTGATCGTCGAGTTCGCCGAGGGCCTGGACACCGTACGGGTGGTCAACCGGGGACACCCGCCGCCGGTGCTGCTGGACGCCGAGGGGCGGGCCACCGTCCTGGAACCGTCCGAGGAGGCGCCCCCGCTCGGAATGAGCGGGCTGGGCACCTGGTCGTGCCCGGTCGACACGTTCCCGTTTCCGCCCGGCGCCACCCTCATCTGCTACACGGACGGGGTCACGGAGGCGCGCGACGAGTCCGGGGTCTTCTACGACGCGTCCGTCCGGCTGCCCTTCCTCGTCCACCACCGCGCGCTGATCGGTGACCCGGCCTCCCCGGCGCAGATCCTCCACCTCCTGATCGAGGACGTCGGGCACCACACCGGCGGCCGCGTCCAGGACGATCAGGCCCTCCTCGCCCTGCACCGACCGGTGGGCGCCCGGCAGCGACCCCTCGACACCGACCGGTAGGCGCGGTCAGGCCGTGCGGCACAGGGCGTGGTCGATCAGGTCGCGCAGTGCGTCTTCCTGACGGGCCGACGTCCGCGGATCCGCGGAGCGGCTGTGCGCGGAGACGGTGATGGCACGCCGGCCGTCCACGCTCGTCGCTGCCCGGATGACGTATCCGAAGCCGCTTCCGCCATGTCCGAGGTAGCCTCCGCCGCAGGACAGAGGGGTGAAGAACAGGCCCGGGCCGTCCCGGGTGCCTTCCGGGTGACCGCTGTCCGGCGGCACCGGCACGGTGGTCCGCAGGGCGGCGAGCTCGGCGGGCTTCAGCAGCCGGCCGCCCGCCAGCGCCGCGAAGAAGCGGTTGAGGTCGCGGGCTGTGCCGGTCATCGAACCGTCTGCCCCGCTGTCGAAGGGACGGTAGGGGATCGTGGTGTCGACCATCGGCCCGTCCGGGACGAACTGCTGGTAGTTGGCCGGGTGCGGATGGGGGAGGAAGGGCCGGATGCCGGGGGTGTCGGTGTGCCGCAGGCCGAGCGGGCGCAGGACGCGGTCCTCGACCTGCTGTTCCCAGGTGCGGCCGGTGACCTTCTCGATGATCATTCCGGCGAGCACGTAGTTCGTGTTGGAGTACTCCCAGCCGGCGCCCGCCGGGAAGGCGGGTGCGTGGCGCATGGCCAGGTCCACCAGCTCCTCGGGCCGGTAGGCACGCCACCGGTCGGCGAAGTAGGTGCGGGCGCCGGGGTCGGGGAAGACGTCGTGGATGTAGTCGGACAGGCCGCTGGTGTGCCGCAGCAGGTCGCGGATCGTGATGGTCCGGCCGTCGTTTCCGGCACCGGACACGACCCCGGGCAGCACCTGCTCCACGCTCTGGTCGAGGGAGAGCCGTCCCTCGCCCACCAGTTGCAGCACGACGGTGGCGACGAACGTCTTGGTGGTGCTGCCCAGACGCAGGAAGCCGTCCTTCGGAACCGGGCGGCCGGTGGTGAGGTCCCCCACCCCGGAGCGGGCCGTGACCGTCCCGCGCGGGGTCTCCAGGCGAACCGTCACCCCGGTGATCCCGGTGTCCCGCAGGGCGTCGGCGTCACGCTGCACGGACCACGCCGCCCCTAAGGGGCGGGGCGCGGCCGAAGCCGCGGCGGACGGCAGAGACGAGACGGCCAGGGCGAGTACCGCGGCTGATAACCACGCGCGAGGAAAGATCATGACGCGAGACTAGGAACGGCGAGGGCCGCCGGCCATCCGGTGCACGCCCCGCTGTGAACGGGGGCCAGCAGGATGGACAGCGCGCCGGGCGCCTGGCACAACCCCCGTAGCGGCCGCTACGCACTCCGGCGTCCGGACCTGTCCGCCCGATACGTGTTTGAGGCGTCGTTCGTCGGTCATCCGCAGGGAAGACACGTACGGCAACCGACTTACGACGTAACGACATCGGGAGTGAGCAGAGTTGAGCAGCATGGAGAACTGGCGCCTGCACGCCGCCTGTCGCGAGGAGGACCCGGACCTGTTCTTCCCCATCGGGAGCACGGGCCCCGCCGTCGTCCAGACCGAGGAGGCCAAGGCCGTCTGCCGGACCTGCCCCGTACAGGCCGCCTGCCTGGAATGGGCTCTGGAGAACGGCCAGGACTCCGGCATCTGGGGCGGCCTGTCCGAGAACGAGCGACGTGCCCTGAAGCGCCGCAGCCGCAGGCGGGCGGAGGCTCGCGGACGCGGCACTGCCTGACCCGCACCGCCGTCGCGTTCCGCCGCCCGCAGCGGTGACACCGCCCGGCACAGGTTCGTGATCCGGGAACGAGTGGGTACACGATGAGCCATGGACACCACCGTTTGGCTCGTTCTCGGCGCCGTGGCCGCGCTGATCATGCTGGCCCTGGCCGTCGTGCTGCTGGTGCGCGTCTTCAGGGCCAGGAAGCTGTTGGTCGACGCCGGAATCCCGCTGCGCAGCAAGGCGCTCGTCTGGGCGTCCGTCATCTACACCGTGTCACCGGTCGACCTGCTGCCCGACCCCGTCTACCTCGACGACATCGGCTTCCTGCTGGTCGCCCTGCGCTCCCTGCACTCGGCCGCGGCGGCAGCCGGGGTGCGTACGGGCCCGGGGGCGCGGGCGCGGACCCCGGTGGAGAGCCGGCCCGACGCCGTGCGCTGACACACGACGTCCGGTCCTGTCCCCTCCCGGCCCGTCAGCCGAAGGCGGGAGCGCCCGGCGGGGCCGTCCCCGGTCCGGGGTCCTGCGGTTCCGGTGAGTCCGGGGCGGGCGGCTGCGGGGCCGACTGCGAGTCCGGCGACCCCGGCGGGTCCTCCGGCGCGGGCTCGGTCGCCGGGTCCTCGGTCCCCGGATCGTCGGGCGGCGGCTCCGGGGTCGCCGGGTCGTCCGGCGCGGGTTCGGAGGTCACCGGATCATCGCCGGGCCGTGTCGCCGGGTCCTCCGGAGAGGACTCCGACGGGGTGGCACCGGACGACGAGGGGCAGGGGTCCGATCCGGGCGGGCAGGGCGACTCCGAAGTGTTCTTCGGCGGATCCGTCTTCTTGTCGCCGTCACCCGTGTCGCCGGCCGGCCGCTTGAACCAGTCGCCGTTCTCCGGATCGACCATCACGAACTCTTTCACCGGCTTCGCCGACGGCTCCACGACGACCACGTCGGAGGCCCGGTAGCCCGGCCACGCCTTGCCCCGCTGTTGCGGGTCCTCCTGGGCGACGGGCGGCAGCAGCGGGTTCCCGCACGCACATCGCACCCGCGGCACGCCCCGGTCGTCGACGAGGACAGCCGTACCCGCCTGGAGCACGGCCTGATAGGCGTTGGCCTCGCCGTCCCGGTAGCCGTGGTTGGTGACCCGGGTGTCCACGCGCAGCGTCACGGGGGTGAGGCCCCGCAGATAGCCGGGGACGGCGGAGGGTTCGACGTCCTGAACCGAGGCGAACGCCCGGTTCTTGTCCGGGGCCGCCCGCAACACCTTGATCTGCTGCTCCACATCGCAGCTCGCCACCTCGCGGGTGCCTCCGTACAGACCCGGTGCCGCGCCGTCCACGCCCCGGGTCACCTGAGCGCCGGTCTTCGACGCGCTCGGTGCGACGGAGGGGCTGGCGGTCCCGGGCTCGGGGGCGCTGTCGTCGGCCGTGGACTCCGTGAACGGATCCTGACCGGATTCGCCCGCGGACTGGAGGAAGACCTCGCCGCCCGCCTTCGAGCCGCCCTCGGGCCGGGTCAGCACGACCACCAGGACCACCGCCGCGACCAAGGCCGTCGCGATCGCCGCGATCCGGGGCACCGAACGCCACCAGGGGCGGTCGGGGCGAGGTCCGGGGGCGGCGCCCGAGCCGCCGCCCGGACCGCCGGGACCACCGCCGGAGCCGCCCGCATCGCCCCCGTCACCCGAACCGCCCGAACCACCGGGGCCGTTCGGTCCGCCGTGGTCGCCGCCGCTGGGCGGTCCGGGCGGCGGTCCGGACACGGTGGGAGGAGGCGGGGTGGGTTCGTTCTGCGAGGGGCCCGAGAGCGGGCCGGACGGCGGTCCTGTGGGGCGGCCGGATGGCGGCGGTTGGACACTCACGGGCTCTGCTCCCCGATGTCGGTACCCGCCCCGGAGATCCCTGCCCCGGTCCCGTTTCCGTACCAGGACCATGAGCCGACAATCCAGGGCATTTCGCCCCATTGTGTGTCTCGCCCCGGCGGTCCCCGCAAGCGGAGGGACGTCCCGGTTCCTCGGGGAGCGAACCGTCCGGACCCTGCTTAGCGTGGGGTCGTGAACGTCCGGGCGAACAACGACGAGAACAGCGCACGCGCCCCGCACGGCTGGCGCGACGCGCTCCTGGCGGTCCTCACCGGCGTGCTGGCCATGGTGGCGACCGCGGCGCTCGGCCTGTGGGCCGCCGGCGCCGCGGGGCTGCCCGGCGGGGCCTTCCCGGCCGTCGTCGCCGCGGTGGTGGTGATGGCGGCGGGCGGCTCGGTCGGGCTCTCCGGGGACGCCGGTTCCCTCGTGGGGACGCAGGCCGACCTCTCGGTCCTGCCGCTCTCGGTGACCCTGGTGGGCGCACTCCTGGTCGCCCGGGGCTTCCTCCGGCCGCTGCACCACCGGGCCGTCGCCGGGGGCCGCGAACTGGCCGGCTGGGCGGGCCGCGTCGCCGCCCTGTGGATCGTCGCGTTGATCGTGCTCGCGCTGATCGCCCGGCACACCTTCACCCTCTCGGCCGAGGACCTCACCGGCAGCGGAGCCGGGGACCTCCTCGGCGAGGACCCGAAGGTCGGATTCCGGGCGGAGATCCCCCTCACCCTCGTCTTCGGGCTGCTGTGGCTGGCCGGGGTCCTCGTGCTCGCCCTGCTCGTCTCGCGCCGCGCGCCGCTCCCGGCCCGGCTGCTGCGTTTCCAGGAAGCGGTGCGCCCGGCGGCGTTCGCCATGGTGGTGCTGCTTCTGGCGTGCGTCGCGCTCGGCGTCGTCGCCGGAATCATCGTGATGATCACGCGCGGGCACCCCGCCGAAACCGCCGCCGTGCTCCTGCTCGGACTGCCCAACCTGGTCTGGCTCGCGCTCACCCTCGGCCTCGGCGCGTCCTGGGAGGGCAAGGTCGAAGGCCCCTTCGGGCTGCCCATGCCCCAGGTGCTCGACACCGTCCTGCGCACCCCGGACCTCTCCACCCTGAATCTGAGCACCCTCGCCGAACAGGACGGGCGCGTCCGCTGGCTCGTGGTCGTCGTCGCCGTGCTGGTGCTCGCCGCCGCGTTCGTCATGGCGGCCCGGTCGCCCGCCCGGACACGCCTGTGGCAGCACGCGGTCCACATGGCGGTGGCGCTCGCCCTGACCGTGCTGTTCATCTGCCTCACCGCCCGGATCTCCGCTCACTACGGGCTGTCGCTCCTGGGCCTCGGGGACCTGGGCGGCGGACTCGGCGGGGAGGTGTCGCTGCGCCCGAAGCTGTGGACGGCGCTCGGCCTCGCGCTGCTGTGGGGCCTGGTCACCGGCTTCCTCGGCGGTCTCGCGGCCACGCGGGTACACCGGCGCGGCGAGGTCGTGGAGCCGGGGCCCGATGCCTGAACCGCCCTTACCGGCGCTCGGACCGGCCTGGGGGAGGCCCGCCGTCAGCTCAGCCGGTCCCCGGGAACACCGGCGCGGCCCAGCGCGGGGGCCGGGGCGGCGGTTCGGGGGCGGCCGACCAGGAACCGGCCGGTGCGTCCACCCGGGTCGGCGGATGCTCGCCGGGTCCGATGCCCGCAGCCGCGGCCCGCAGCGCGGCGACGAACCGCAGGCAGGTCTCGTAACGGTCTTCCGGGGACTTGGCGAGCGCCTTCGCCAGTACGCCGTCGACCGCGGCGGGCAGCGCGGGCCGCAGCCCGCTCGGCGGGGCGGGCGGATCGTACTGATGGGCCCACAACAGCGCCATGTCGTCATCCCGCTGGAAGGGCGGCGCCCCGGTCAGGGTCTCCTGGACGACGCAGGCGAGGCTGTACACGTCGCACCGCCCGTCCACGGGCCGCCCGGAGATCTGTTCCGGTGCCACGTAGTCGAGGGTCCCGACGAACTGGCCGACCGTGGTGAACCCGGTCAGCGACAGCGACTTCTTCGTCAGCCCGAAGTCCGTGAGGTACACGTGCTCCGGATGGTCGCTGTCGGTGCCCGCCGCCACCAGGATGTTGCCGGGCTTCACATCCCGGTGCACCAGGTCGTGGTCATGGGCCGCGTCGAGCGCGGACGCCACCTGTGCGGCGATCCGGACGGCGGCCGTCAGGTCCAGCGGCCCGCGCCGGTCGATCAGGACGCGCAGATCCGCGCCCGCGACGAACCGCATGGCGATGTAGAGCAGCCCCTCCGTCTCGCCCGCCTCGAACACCGGCACGATGTGGGGGTGGTCGATCGCGGCCGCCACCCGCGACTCGTGCGTGAACCGCTGCCGGAAGGTGTCGTTGCGGGCCAGCTCGGGCGCGAGGAGCTTCAGCGCGACGATCCGGTCCAGCCGCAGGTCCTTGGCGCGGTAGACGACCGCCATCCCTCCTCGGCCGATCTCGGCCTCCACGAGATAGCTCGCGATCCGCTTGCCGACGAGATCGTCCTCCCGCCCGGTCGGCAGCCCGGCGTCGTGCGACGGAGGAGGAGGCGGCGCCATCGCCCGTCACCGCCCCGTATCGCCCGACGCCCCGCCACCGGGCGGTTCGTCGGGTCCGGCGACGGTGATCGCCCGGGTGGGTCCGGGGCCGTCGGGAGTGATGACGCGGGTGGGTTCGGCTTCGTCGGGGGTGACGACGCGGGTCGGTTCGGGGCCGTCCGGGGTGATGACGCGGGTGGGCTCGGGGCCTTCGGGCGGTGCGACGGGCCTGGAGTCCGCTGCCTCAGGGGACACCACACGCGTCGGTTCCGGGCCGTCGGGAGGCGCGACGCGGGTGGGTTCGGCTTCGTCCGGGGTGATGACGCGGGTCGGTTCGGGGCCGTCGGGAGGCGCGATGGGGGTGGGCTCCGGTGCGTCGGGAGTGACCACACGGGTCGGTTCGGGGCCGTCCGGGGTGACGACGCGGGTGGGCTCGGGTGCCTCGGGAGTGACCACACGGGTCGGCTCCGGTTCCTTGCCGGCCGTGACCCGAGGAGCCTCCGGCGCAGGGGCACCCGGTGCCTCCGACGCCGCCCCGGATGCCCGTCCTGTCGCCGCCAGGCTTTCCGGTCCCTGGCTCGCCGCCCCCGGGCCCGCCTCCGCCGCGTACGTGCTCAGCCGGGTCCCGTCGCAGAAGACCCACCGCTCGTGCTCGGCGTCGTACAGCCACACCGACTCCCCGTCCACCACCATCCCCACCCGCAGTCCCCGCGTCCGCTGCCGGAAACCCTCCCCGTCGCTGCGGCCCTCGGCCAGGTCCTGGGCCGCCCGGCGGTACCGGCTCAGCGACTCCTCCGCCCTGCCCAGCAGCGGTCGCGGGTCCGCCGTGCGCGCGAGCGGCGCCCCGGCGGCGGGAGGCGTCTGCGGTACGGAGACGAGAAGGCGGCCGTCGACCCAGGCCGACCAGCCGTTGGAACAGGCGACGTACGCCCAGTCCCCGCGCCGGTCCCGCAACTCCACCGGCAGCAGGGCGTCCAGCGGATCGGTGGGCCGGGCGACGTCAGGAGACTCCCACGCCGCCAGCCCGTCCGGCGGGACGACGTGCGTGGGGCGGAATTCCGGGGTCGGGGTCGCCATGGAACCACCTCACTTCCGCATGACCGCGGGCTCGTGCCGCCTCAGCAGTTTCGCGACCACGTAGGCGAAGACGAGCGAGAGGACGACCATCATGCCCATGTTGAGCAGCCAGACCCCCGCCGAGTGCCCGAAGAGCGGATCGGAGGTGAGATCGCCCGGCACGATCCGCGCCAGATCGATCGTTCCCGCCATCGCGCCGAGCGCCCACCGCGACGGCACCAGCCAGGACAGCTGCTCCACGCCAGGGACACCGCTCAGTTTGAGCAGCGCGCCGCAGAAGACGACCTGGACGATGGCGAGGAGGACGAGCAGCGGCATCGTCACCTCCTCCTTGCGCACCAGCGCGGAGACCAGGAGGCCGAGCATCATCGCGGTGAAGGACAGCAGCGCCACGGCCAGCGTGATCTCCACGAGTGGAGACAGGAACACCCCTTCGCCGCCCGGTGCGTTGAGATCGACGCCCACCAGTCCCACCAGGGTCAGCACCACGGCCTGGAGGACGGTGATGGTTCCGAGCACCACGATCTTGGACATCAGGTACGCGGATCTGGACAGCCCGACGGCTCTCTCCCGCTGGTAGATCACCCGTTCCTTGACCAACTCCCGTACCGCGTTGGCCGCCCCGGTCAGCACGCCGCCCACGCACAGGATCAGCAGGGCGTTCATCGCCGTTTCCTGGGTGAGCCGGCTCCCGGCCAGGGCGCGGGCCATCGCTCCCATGACGAAGGGCAGCGCGATCATGATGATCAGGAACGTCCGGTCCGCGCTCAGCGCGGAGGCGTACCGGCGCACCAGGGTGGTGAGTTGCGCACCCCAGTTACGGGTCCTGGGCGGTGGCGCGACCAGTGTTCCGGGCGCGGCCGGCGGCAGATGGGGCTGGGCCGTGGCGTTGTCGATGTACCGGCGGCGGAAGGGCGAGCCGGCGTAGGTGGCGGCCCAGTCGCGGGCGCGGTCGTTCTCGAACGCCTCGAACGCCTCCGGCCACTCCTCGAAACCGAAGAAGGCGAGGGCGTCCTCCGGGGGGCCGTAATAGGCGATGCGGCCTCCGGGCGCGAGGACGAGCAGCCGGTCGCAGACCTCCAGGCTCAGCACGCTGTGCGTCACCACGATGACGGTGCGGCCGTCGTCGGCCAGTCCGCGCAGCATGTGCATGACGGACCGGTCCATGCCGGGGTCCAGTCCCGAGGTCGGCTCGTCCAGGAAGAGGAGCGAAGGCTTCGTCAGCAGCTCCAGGGCCACGCTCACCCGCTTGCGCTGACCGCCCGAGAGCGAGTGGATCGGCTGGTCGGCGCGCTGTTCGAGGCCGAGTTCCTGGATCACCTCGGCGACCCGGGCCTGCCGCTCCGCCTTCGCGGTGTCCTGCGGAAAGCGGAGCTCGGCGGCGTAACCGAGGGCTTTCCTGACGGTCAGCTGCGCGTGCAGGATGTCGTCCTGCGGTACGAGGCCGATGCGCTGGCGCAGCTCGGCGAAGTCCCGGTAGAGGTCACGGCCGTCGTAGAGCACCGTGCCGCTGTCGGCCGGGCGCTGGCCGGTGAGCGCGTTGAGCAGGGTGGACTTCCCCGCGCCGCTCGGTCCCACCACGCCGAGCAGGCACTTCTCGCCGACGGGGAAGGAGACCTTGTCCAGCAGGGTCTTGCCGCCCTTGCCCGCCCGGCCGACCGTCACCTCCAGATCCTGGACGTCGAGCGAGACCTCGCCGGTGTCCACGAACTCCTGGAGGGAGTCGCCGACCAGACAGAACGCGGAGTGGCCGATGCCGACGATGTCGCCGGGGCCGACGAGACCGCGGGCGACCGGCTGACCGTTGAGGAAGGTGCCGTTGTGGCTGCCGAGGTCGACGATCTCGTGCCCGCCGTCGGGCAGGGCCCGGAGTTCGGCGTGGTGGCGCGAGACCACGAGGTCGTCGATGACGAGATCGTTGGTGGCGTCGCGGCCGATGCGGACGGTCTTCGTCGGCAGGGGCCGGACCGTGGTCGGCTGCCGGAACGTACCGGTCGCCGCGGGCATCGACACGGCCGACGGGCGCTCCGCGGAGGGAGCGGCGGCGGGCGCGGGAGGCTCCCGGCCCAGCAGGACGGCGCGCGGTCCGTCGCTCGGATTGCCGAAGCGGATCTCGCTGCCCGCGCCGATGTCCGAGGCGTGGATGCGCCGGCCCGCGGTGTACGTGCCGTTGGTGCTGTCCTCGTCCTCGATGGTCCAGTGACCGGCCTCGGGATGCAGGATCGCGTGGTGCCAGGAGACCCGGCTGTCGTCGATGACGATGTCGCTCTCGGGGTCGCGCCCGACATGGTAGTCCCGGCTCGGACTCATCACCGTGGAGCCCAGATCGGTCTCCAGAACGAGTTCGGGCGCAGTCGGCGTCGCAGGCCGCTCTCCCATGCCTGAATTCTACCGATACGTAACGATCGGCGCCCGCCGTCGCGCGCTGCCCCGCTCGTCGGGCGTCTTCCCTGCCGGTGAGGGCGTCGAGGCTTTCGGCTTCCCGCCCTCAGCGCGGCACGGTGGCCAGGATGACCTTCCCGCCGCCTGCCGCGTCGCGGACCCGTACCTCCTGGGCCAGTCGCTGGACCATGGGCCAGCCGAAGCCGCCGGTCCGGCCCGTCAGATCGGGCGTCCGGTCCTGCGGGTGCGCCGGGCTCGGGTCGGTGACCCGGACGTGGACGCCCCTGCGGTCGGCGGTCAGCCACAGTGCGGTGACGGCCCCCGCGTGGAGGACGGCATTGGTGACCAGCTCCGACACGAGGAGCAGAAGATTCTGGACCGTGTGCGAGGTCGGCGCGGGATGCAGCCGCGCGACGAAGGTGCTGACGGCATCCCGCGCGTCGGCGGCCTTCTCCGGCCGGCAGACGAAATCGGTACGGGTCTCGCCATCCGGTGAAAACGTCATCAGAATACGGTCGTTCATGGCTTCCACCCCGTCGCGTGAGCTTTCCGGCTGCAGTTCACGTACCCGCGAATCGGTACTTCATGGAAATCGGCAGCGGAAAGCGCGCGCAGTACGCCGAACGGCTCAGCTCCCGTCTCCGCCCCCCCGCGCCCTCCTCCGTCAGGTCCTCTCCTCGACGAGGTGCCGCCGTGCGTCGACGTTCTCATGTGTCGGGCGGCCCGCGTGGGGCGGCTCGCGTCGAGGCGGCCCTGCGTGGGGTGGAGATTTTCTATCGTTGAAAATTCTGCGTGCACGACCGTTGTGCAGTGTTTGGTGTTGTGGCTCAATGTTCGACTATGTGCAGTGCCTCACAGGTTCGAGGCACCCCCGGCTCTTCGACGAGGACGACGCCTTGAGACGACAACACCCGCGCCCCCGTGCCCTGTTCAGGGCCCTGACCTGCGCTGCGGCGCTGCTCATACCGGTCGGTGCCACCCTGGTCCCGACGGCGGCCGCCGCACCCGCCGCACCTGCCGTACCGGTCGAAGCGACCACGAAGGCCTTCACGGCCGACGACCCGGTCACCGATGTCCACGGGCTGAAGGGCGAGTACTTCAGCATGTCCGCCCCGGGCGCCCGTGACTTCGCCGAGCTCGGCGCCACGACCCTGGATCCGGACATCAACTTCCCCGGTCTCACGGGTACGTTCGAGTCGGCGACCGGCAAGACCGAGCACACGACGGCCCGTTGGACGGGGCAGCTCGAAGCCCCCGAGACCGGGGAGTACACCTTCTCCGCCATCGGCGACAACGGCTTCCGGCTCTTCCTCGACGGAAACGTTGTCATCGACCACTGGGAGCCGGACTGGGACAAGGAACAGCGCAGCGCTCCGATCACCCTGAAGGCGGGGGAGAAGCACGACTTCAAGCTGGAGATGTTCCAGGACATCGGCGGCGCCAGCATGTTCCTTCGCTGGGAGAGCGACGAACTCGAGAAGCAGATCGTCCCCGAGTCCGCGTTCACCCCGCCCGCCGACTTCGAGGTCTACCCGGTCGCGCTGAGCGTCGCGCCGAACGGCAAGCGCCTCCAGGCCACCTTCCGGGACCGCGTCTCGGACTACCGGAAGGTGAAGGAGCACCTCAAGATCGAGGTGGACACCTCCCCGATGCCGGTGAAGTCGGTCAACCGGGCCTCGAACAACCCGAAAGCACTGGTCATCGACCTTGCCGCACCGGTCCAGAAGGGCCAGCGCGTCAAGGTCGTCTACGACGGCAAGGGCGGTCTGACATCGGGGACCGAGACCGTCCCGGAGATCGGCCGCACCGCGAAGAACCTCTCCACGCACCGCCTCACCACCACCTGGGGCGACAAGCTGGACAAGAACAACCCGCTGCCCGAGTACCCCCGGCCGCAGCAGGTCCGCGACCAGTGGAAGAACCTCAACGGCCCGTGGGAGTTCGCAGGGGCCACCGAGGGCGAGCAGCCGGTCTTCGGCAAGAAGCTCGACGAGAAGATCGTCGTGCCGTTCCCGGTCGAGTCCCAGCTCTCCGGCCTGGAGCGCGACGAGGACCACATGTTCTACCGCAGGCTCGTCACCGTGCCGAAGAACTGGTCGATCGGCAAGGGCGCGTCCGCCAAGGACAAGCGGCTGAAGCTCAACTTCGACGCCGTCGACTACCGCTCCACCGTCTGGGTCAACGGCACCAAGGTCGCCGAACACACCGGCGGCTACACCGGGTTCAGCGCTGACATCACCGACGCGCTGAAGGGCGGCGGACCTCAGGAGATCGTCGTCGCGGTCACCGACAAGACCGGTCCCAACCAGCCCAAGGGCAAGCAGTCCACCAACCCCGGCGGCATCGTCTACACCCCGACCTCCGGCATCTGGCAGACCGTCTGGATGGAGCCGGTCGCCCCCGCCGCCATCGACTCCCTGACCACCACCCCGGACATCGACACCGGCCGCCTCGCGGTCACCGTCAACTCCGCGAAGGCGTCAGCGGACGCCCGTATCACCGCCGTCGCCCGCGACCGCAAGGGCAAGGTCGTCGGCACGGTCACCGGCCCGGCCAACCGCAAGCTCAGCCTGCCGGTCAAGAACCAGCACCTGTGGTCCCCCGACGACCCCTACCTGTACGACCTCGACGTCTCCCTCGCCGACGGCCGCTCCAAGGACAGCGTCGAAAGCTACTTCGGCATGCGCCAGCTGAAGGTCGACAAGGTGGGCGGCTACCAGAAGCTCGTCCTCAACGGAAAGCCGTTCTTCTCCCTCGCCATGCTCGACCAGGGCTTCTGGCCCGACGGGCTGTACACCCAGCCCAGCGACGCGGCCCTCACCTTCGACCTGAAGGCCCAGAAGGACCTCGGCTTCAACGCCGTACGCAAGCACATCAAGGTGGAGTCGCCGCGCTGGTACTACCACGCCGACCGGCTCGGACTGCTGGTGTGGCAGGACTTCGTCAACGCCGACATCGACAACGACGCCGGCAAGAACGCCTTCCTCACCCAGGGCAAGGAGTTGATGAAGCAGTTCCACAACTACCCCTCGATCAGCGGCTGGATCGTCTTCAACGAGGGCTGGGGCGAGTGGGACCGGACCGAGACCGGAAAGATCGCCGAGGACGTCAAGGCGCTCGACCCGTCCCGCGTGGTCAACGCGCACAGCGGGGTCAACTGCTGCGCTTCCAAGGGTGACTCCGGCAAGGGCGAGATCATCGACCACCACGACTACGTGAACAACGACCCGGCCTTTCCGGACGAGCATCGCGCCGCGATGGACGGCGAGCACGGCGGCTTCACGCTCCGGACCCCCGGGCACATGTGGCCGGGCGCCCCCGCCAACATCTACAGCGGGGTCGCGGACAAGGCCGCCCTCACCGCGAAGTACGTCGACAACACCCGTACGTACTACCTCGCGGCCGCCGGCGCCGAACTGTCCGGCTCGGTCTACACCCAGGTGAGCGACCTGGAGAACGAGCTCAACGGGCTCTGGACGTACGACCGCCGAGAGATCAAGGTCGACCCGAAGAAGGTCCGGGAGATCAACCGTCAGGTCATCGCCGCCGGGGCGAACGCCGGTGAGCGCGACGAGCTGAAGGGCGGCGGCTCCTGGTCGCTCGACGAGAACACGGGCACGACCGCCCGCGACAGCGGCCCCAACAAGGCCCACCTCGCCCTGGCGGGCGGCACGTCCTGGGCCCCGGGCGTCACGGGCTCGGCGCTGAAGTTCAACGGCGAGGGGCAGTACGCCGAGAGCCCCGGCACCGTCGTGGACACCACCAAGGACTACGCGGTCTCCGCGTGGGCCTCGCTCGACGCCGTGCCCGGCAACTTCGCCACCGTCGTCAGTCAGGACGGCCGGCGCACCGAGAACCCCTTCTACCTCCAGTACGGACAGGGCGCGTTCGCCTTCTCCACCCCGGGCGGCAAGCGCGCCCGCCTGGAGATCACTCCGGAGACCGGGAAGTGGTACCACCTGGTCGGCGTCCGCAAGGGTGACGAGATCACGCTGTACGTCGACGGGAAGCCCGCCGCCACCACCGAGGCCGGGCCGGCCGACGTCAGCACCGGCCCGCTCTCCATCGGGCGGGCTCGCTACGACGGCGCCAGGACCGACTTCTGGCACGGCTCCGTCGATCAGGTCGAGGTGTACGACAAGGCCCTGACCGCCGAGGAGGTGTCCGCACTCCACGGCCGTCAGAAGCCGTAACCCGCAAGGACGGAGGATCCCTTCCCGGCGCGCCCGAAATCCCCTGGGCGCGCCGGGAGGAAGCGGACCCGCCCGCGGCGCGAATGGTTCTCCAACCCGCGGACCATTCGCTTCTGTTGCCGTCATTCCCGAGACGTAGAGAGGTGGGGCCCCGGGAGGGATACGCAGACGTGCACAGGTCCGACAAGATCCTCCTGTCCGAACATGCGACCGGAAGGATCGATATCGTGCGCAGACGACGTCTCGCGCCCCTGGTGGCCGTGAGTGTCACGGCGACGCTGGCCCCGGCGCTCGCCGCCTCGACGGCCACCGCGGCCCCGGCTGCCGCCCCCTCGGCCGGGACCCCCTCGGCCGTCTCCTTGCCCGCAGCCAAGAGCGTGCTCGACCGGTACGCGAAGCAGAAGCCCACGTGGAAGCGGTGTGACGCCGACACCTCGGCGGCCTACCAGTGCGCCACCGTCAAGGTGCCGCTGGACTACCGGAAGCCCGGAGGCAAGCGGATCGACCTGGCGATATCCCGGATCAGGACCGCCGAGCCCGGCAAACGGCGCGGCATCCTGCTCTCCAACCCCGGCGGCCCCGGCGGGGAGGGGCTGTGGATGCCGCTGATGATGAAGGAGGAGCTGCCCAAGTCCGTGCTCAAGAGCTACGACCTGGTCGGCCTCGACCCGCGCGGTGTCGGCCGCTCCAGCCCGGTCTCCTGCAACCTCACGCCGGAGCAGGAGGACTGGCTGCGGCCCTACAAGGCGGAGACGTATCCCAAGGACGTCGCCTGGGCGCGCACGGTGGCGGACAAGTGCCGGAAGAAGATGGGAGACCGGCTCCCGCACATCACGACCCGCAACACCGCGCGTGACATGGATCTGGTGCGGGCGATCCTCCGCGAGAAGAAGATCTCCTACTTCGGCTACTCCTACGGCACCTACCTGGGGGCCGTCTACGCCCAGCTCTTCCCGGCCCGGGCCGACCGGTTCGTGCTGGACAGCGCGGTCGACCCGCGGCGCGCATGGCGCGGGATGATCCAGTGGTGGGCCGAGGGCGCGGAACCCGCGTTCGACCGGTGGACCGAGTGGGCCGCCGCGCGCTCGAAGACGTACGGCCTCGGCGACACCCCGAAGAAGGTCGACCGGACCTTCTGGGATCTCGTCGCGCGGGCCGACGAGGACCCGATCGAGGTGGACGGAGAGCCCACGGACGGCGACGACATCCGCGACGGGATGCGCGCGTTGGCCTTCACCCCGCAGTCCGCCTCCGAGGCGGTCGTGGAACTGAAGAAGGCCGCGGCGGGCAAGCCCGCCTCCGCGAAGAAGCTCGCCCGGATCACCGAAGGCGGCGGTTCCGGGACGCCCGAGTGGGCCGGAAAGGCCGCGCTCGCCGCCGAGACCCCCGCGGACAACGGGACGGCCAGCTTCTGGGCCGTGGTGTGCGGCGACAACTCGGCCGCCTGGTCGCGCGACCCGGAGACCTACCGCCGGGACGCCATCGAGGACAAGGGCCGCTACCCGCTGTACGGGGACTTCGCGTCCAGCATCAAGCCCTGTGCGTTCTGGGGGAAGTCCGCCGAGCCGGCGACCGTGGTCAAGAACAGGGTCGGCTCCCTGGTCGTCCAGAACGAGTGGGACGCGCAGACCCCGCTGCCCAGTGGCCAGGCCCTGCACGCCCAGCTGAAGGGCTCGAAGATGGTCACCGTCCTCGGCGGCGAGGGCCACGGTGTCTACCCGAGCGGCAACGCCTGCACGGACGGCGCGGTCAACCGCTACCTGGCCACCGGCAAGCTGCCCGCGAAGGACGTGACCTGCAAGGCGACCGCCGCGTCGAACGCGCAGGCACGCCAGAACCAGAAGCCGGACGTGCTCCCCGGGTCCCCGGTCCCGGAACGCGCCCCGAACCGCTTCTGACCCGCTGAGCCCGCCCGTACGACCCCCGGTCGGCCACGTCGGCGAAAGCCTCGGCGGAACCCTCGGCAAAGGGGCCCGGCGGCGGTGGAGAGAACCCTCTCCGCCGC
>NZ_JBHXPF010000030.1:0-89502 GCF_042718715.1 Streptomyces sp. NPDC058576
GCCATGGAGGCGGTGCGGCTGCTGCGCGTGCGCGACGGCCCCCGGAGGGGCGGGGCTCAGTGCCGGGCCGCCGTCACGGCGGCCGGCTCGGGGCTGCTCCCGGCGACGATCCGGCCCCTGCCGGTCTGCCGGCGCTCCAGCAGGCTGGAGAACACCGCCAGGACCAGGGCCGATGCGGCGAGCACAGCCCCGACCCAGTTGGGGGCGGTGTAGCCGAGACCGGCCGCGATGACGAGCCCGCCGAGCCAGGCGGAGAGGGCGTTGCCGAGGTTGAAGGCCCCGATGTTGACGGCGGACGCCAGCGTCGGCGCACCCGCCGCCTGGTCGAGGACGCGCTTCTGCAGCGGAGGAACGGTCGCGAAGCCCAGGGCGCCGATCAGGACGATGGTGACGGCCGCGGCGATCTTGTTGTGGGCGGTCAGGGTGAACAGGCCGAGGACCACGGCGAGCGCGCTGAGCGAGACGTACAGCAGGGGCATCAGGTGGCGGTCGGCGAACTTCCCGCCGATCAGGTTGCCGCCCACCATGCCGAGGCCGAAGAGGACCAGCAGCCAGGTGACGGACGAGGCCGAGTAGCCGGCGATCTCGGTCATCATCGGGGTGATGTAGGTGATCGCGGCGAAGACCCCGCCGAAGCCCAGCACGGTCATGGCCATCGCCAGCAGGACCTGGACGTTGCGGAACGCGGCCAGCTCGTGACGGATGCGCACACCTTCCGTCCTGGGCTGCTCCGGTACGAGCTTCGCGACGCCGAGCAGCCCCACGACTCCCAGGGCGGCGACGACGAGGAACGTGGTCCGCCAGCCCGCGGTCTGGCCGATGAACGTGCCCAGCGGCACGCCGACGACGTTGGCGACGGTGAGGCCGGTGAACATCATGGCGATGGCCCCGGCCTTCTTCTGCGGGGCGACCAGATCGGCCGCGACCACCGAGCCGATGCCGAAGAAGGCACCGTGCGCGAGGGAGGCGATCACGCGTCCGGCGAGCATGACGCCGAAGACCGGCGCGAGCGCGGACACGACGTTGCCCACGATGAACAGCCCCATGAGGAGCATCAGCATGCGCTTGCGGGTGATGCGGGTGCCCAGCAGCGTCATCAGCGGGGCTCCGAGGACCACTCCGAGCGCGTAGCCGGTCACCAAAAAGCCCGCGGTCGGGATCGAGACCTGGAAATCACCGGCGACCTCGGGGAGCAGCCCCATGATCACGAATTCGGTCGTTCCGATCCCGAATGCCCCGATGGCGAGGGCGAGGAGCGCCAGCGGCATGGGTTTCACCTTCCCTGAAAGATTGCGTCTGCGCCTTACGAGCGTCCACAATAATTGCAGACGCTGGTTAATTGCAAACGCGGGCTATTGCGAATGTCCCCTATCCTGGAGTCACGCAGCTCCCGTACGGAGGAGAGAGACATGACCGCAACCGATCCCGCCCTGACCGCCATCGCCCAGAGCTGGTGCACGCTCTCCCTGCTCCACGGGAAGATCGAGGCCCGTATCGAGCGGGCCCTCCAGGCCGGCCACGGGCTGAGCGCACGCGAGTACTCCCTGCTCGACGTGTTGAGCCGGCAGCACAACGGCGTCGGCGGGCATCTCCAGATGAAGCAGGTCGCCGACGCCGTCGTCCTCAGCCAGAGCGCCACCACCCGGCTCGTCACCCGGCTCGAGGACCGCGGTCTGCTGACCCGCTACCTGTGCGACACCGACCGTCGGGGCATCTACACCGACGTCACCGAGGCCGGGCTCACGCTGCTGGAGGCCGCCCGGCCCACGAACGACAGCGCGCTGCGGGCGGCCCTGGACGAGGCGGCGGAGAACCCGGAGCTCGCCCCGCTGGTCAGGGCGGTCGAAGAGCTGAAGGTCCCGGCCTGACCTCACCGCTGCCGATGACCCCGACCCTGATCGATCCACTCTGATCGACCCGACCCTGATCGACGGGCCCTGATCGACGGGCCCTCGGGGGCCGACCGGGGATCGCCTTAGGATGCCGATCATGAGTGATCTGGACATACGATCCGCCACCCCGGACGACCTGGCCGCCGTGGTCGCGATGCTCGCCGACGACCCGCTGGGCGCACAGCGCGAGTCACCGCATGACCTCACCCCCTACCGGGAGGCGTTTCAGCGGCTGGCCGACGACCCGAACCAGCACGTGGTCGTCGCTGTTCGCGAGGAGCGGGTCGTCGGCACCCTTCAGCTGACCATCGTCCCGGGGCTGTCCCGGCGCGGTGCGACGCGCTCGATCATCGAAGGCGTCCGGATCCATGGCGAGGAGCGCGGCAGCGGCCTCGGCACCCGCCTCATCCAGTGGGCGGTGGACGAATCCCGTCGCCGGGATTGCCAGTTGGTGCAGCTGACCTCGGACGCCACACGCGAGGACGCGCACCGCTTCTACGAGCGGCTGGGCTTCACGGCCAGCCATGTGGGCTTCAAGCTGGCGCTCTGACGAAGGGGTGGGTGTTTCACGTGAAACACCCACCCCTTCACCGGCCCGGAAGTCAGCCGCCGAGCCCGCGCCAGCCCTCCGCGTCCACCCCACCGGGGACGGCCGCCCCCGCCTCGTACGGCTCGCGCGTGAAGACGAACGAACCGAGGTCGAGGTGGTCCACCGAGCCGTCGTCCTTGCGTACGACGCGCAGCGTCTCCCCGGCGTAGTAGTCGTTCTGGCCCACCCAGGTGCCGTCCGGGCGGTAGGTGAAGCCCGCGCTCCGCCCCCTGCCGCCCAGCGGCGTGAGCTGTAGGCCCCGGTCCCCCGTGAGCCTCAGCGTGAACGTGTTGGTGCCCCAGTGCCAGACGCCGGTCAGCGCGAGCAGCTCGTCGTCCACGTCGGGCAGCGGACGCCAGGGCTCCGGGATCCTAGGCTCGGCCTCGACGACGATGCCCAGGAGTTCGGCGGCCACCATCGCGGCGGGCAGTCCGGAGGTGACATTGGCGAGGGCGACCGCCGCCACGTCCTCCTCCTCGCAGACCCAGAGGCCGGCGACGAACCCGGGAAGCGATCCCGTGTGCCCGAAGAGCACGCGCCCCTCGCCCCCGACGATCTGGAGCCCGAGTCCGTAACCGCTGCCACCCGTCTCGACCGGCGCGGCGGGCGTGCGCATCTCCCGTACGGAGGAGGCCGACAGGACCCGGTCGTCGCCTTCTGCCAGGAAGGCGGCGAACCGCAGCAGATCCTCCGCGGTGGACCAGAGCTGACCGGCGGGCGCCATGATCCCGAGATCCTCCGCGGGTTCGCTCAGCATGACGTCGGCCCAGGGGTGAACGGCCCAGCCGCCCGCGTGCGGCGCCACGGGGTCGCTCGTCGTCCGGTGCATGCCCAGCGGTTCCAGGATCTCGCGGCGCAGCGCCTCCTCCCAGGAGACGCCGCGTACCGCTTCCACCAGCGAACCGAGCACGGTATAGCCCGGGTTGGAATAGTGATGGAGATGTCCGGTCGGGTGCGTCATCGGCCGGTCGCCCAGCACATCGGCGAGCTCGGGCCGCAGGCTGCCGGGCGTCCGCTCCCACCAGGGGGCGGGCGCTTCGGCGCCCAGTCCCGCACTGTGGCACAGCAGCTGAAAGACGGTCACCCCGCCGACACCTGTACCGGGGAGGTGCTTCTCCAGGGGGTCGTCCAGGTCGATCAGGCCCTCGTCCCGCAGCCGCAGCACCAGAACGGCCGTGAACGTCTTGGTGATCGAGCCGATCCGGTACTGGGTGTCGGCGTCGGGAGCATGCCCCTCGACGCACGTACGCGCCCCGCTCCAGGCCGTACGTCCCTGTCGCCGCACGGCGGCCACGAGGGACGGCGCACGGCCGTCCCGCTGCGCGACGGCGATGCGGTGCAACAGAGCGCGCCGGGTACTGGGGAGCAGGTCTTCGCCGGTAGAAGTCATGGTCCAACCCTTATCCGACGCGCCACTCCTTGACGAACCCTTTTCCGCTGAGTCGGGGATTCACGACGTCACGGAGTCATGGGCCGAACGGCCCGAGTCGCCCGCACGACGGCCGATGACCGGCCGCCAGCTCGACGAGGCCGGTGTGCGCGAACGCCGTGCTGCCATGCTCCTCGCGTGCTCGGCGCGCAGCACCCTGCTGTCGCCGTCGGCCTGACACCTACAGGACGCCGCGTTCCGGCTCGGGCGGAGTCCTCGTCGTCATACCCGGCAGTACGGGCACATGACGTGAGATCACGAGGGACCGGTGTGGTGGTCCAGCAAGCGGGTGAGCAACCGGACGAGCTGGTCGCGTTCGGACGGGCTCAGCGGCGCGAGCAGTTCGGCGTCCAGGTCGTCCAGGGTCTCGTCCAGGAGGCTCAGGTGCCGGCGGCCGAGGGGGGAGACCGTGATGACATTGCGGCGCCGGTCCTCGGGGTCGGGCACCCGCTCGACGAGGCCGCGCTCGGCCAGTTCGTTGAGCACGCCGACCATGTCGCTCCGGTGGATGCCGGAGCGTCTGCTCAACTCGGCCTGGCTGCCGGGCCCGTACTCCTGCAGCGAGGCGAGCACGGCGTAGTGCCACTTCCGTGCGTCGACCTGAACCAGCCCGTCGATGATCAGCCGGTCCGACCGCACGGTCAGCTGCGACAGCAAGCGGCTCGGCCGCCGACGCAGCCTCTCGGGCGTCCGGGCAGCGCCCTCGTCGGGCATGCCCACGGCTTCGGTTCCGCCCATGACATCCACTCTCTCCTTGCGCCGGGCCGACCGACGCAGTACGTTCGCTCGCGCCGAAAACGTTGGTGTCACGAACGTTATCCCGATGAACGTTCGCGTCACAGACGTCAGCTCGGCGAACTCTCAGGAAGGAAGATCCGCCATTCCCACCAAGACCGTGCAGATCCCCACCACGGACGGCCTGGCCGACGCCTTCGCCGCCTACCCCGACCACGGCGAGCGGCATCCCGGGGTGCTGATGTACGCGGACGCCTTCGGCATCCGGCCCGTACTGCGGGAGATGGCCCGCGAACTGGCCGGCCACGGGTACTACGTGCTCGTCCCCAACTTCTTCTACCGGAACGGGCCGACGCCGGTCGTCGACCTTCCCGAGCACATCGGAGAGGAGGACCGGCCCGCGCTCATCGGCCGACTGATGCCCCTGATCGAGGCGCACACCGCCGAACGCGTCCTGCGCGACGCGGACGCCTACCTCACGTTCCTCTCGTCCCAGCCCGAAGCGGACGCCGGACCGGTCGCGGTGACCGGCTACTGCATCGGCGGCCTCCTGGCGACACGCACCGCCGCCGCCCACCCCGGACAGGTGGCCTCCCTCGCCGCGTTCCACGCGCCGGTCGCCGCCGACGGGCCCGACAGCCTGCGCCGTCTCACCGCCGAGGTCCACTTCGGCCACGCCGCGACGGACATCACGCCCGAGGCACTCGGCGAGCTCAACCGGTCCCTGGACGCCTCGGGGATCGACTACACCTCCGAGATCTACCCGGGCACCGTCCACGGCTTCACCATGTCCGACACCGACGCCTTCGACGCGGCCGGACTCCGGCACCACTGGGACCGCCTGCTCCCCCTCCTCGCCCGCACCCTGACGAACGCCTGACGGCTCCCGCTCCCCGGCGACGGGCTGCGGGAGGACGGGCTCATGGCGGTCAGCGGATTCTCGTCAGGAAGCGGGGACGGGCTCCAGGCGGTAGGCGTCCCCATGGGCGACCACGCGGCCGGCAGTGGGCGGTGCGAAGTGGGTGCCGAGGAAGAGGGTGTCCGTGCCGGCGAGGAACCCGAGCAGCTCGCGGCGGGTGGCCTCGGACTGCCGCGGGTCGATGTCGACGCAGGCGCCGATGACGGGGTGGGCGAGCTGGACGGGGTGGTGGACGCAGTCACCGGAGATCAGCGCCGTCTCCCCCTGGCTGGTCAGTTCCACGGCGACGTGGCCGGGAGTGTGGCCCGGTGTCGGGATCAAGCGCAGGCCGGGAGCGATCTCGGCGCCCTGGTGCGGGACGTCGACCGTGCTCAGCAGCCCCGCCTGTTCGACCGGGACCACGGAGTCGCGGAACATCTGTTGGCGCGCCTCCTCCATGTCGTACGTGGCCCAGAAGTCCCGCTCGGCGCGGGAGGTGAGGTAGCGGGCGTTGGGGAAGGTGGGGACCCACGCTCCGTTGAGCTGCCGTGTGTTCCAGCCGACGTGATCGGCGTGCAGGTGAGTGAGGATCACCAGGTCGACGGAGTCCGGGGGGAAACCGGCCGCGGTGAGGTGCTCCAGGAAGCCGGTCCGCAGGTTGTGCCAGGCCGGGTTGGCCCGCTCCTTGCCGTTGCCGATGCCGGTGTCGACGAGAACGCGCAGCCCGTTCACGACGAACGCGAAGCTGTGGCTGTCGATGTGCAGAATCGCGTCCTCGCCGGCGAAGTGGGGGCGCAGCCAGTCCTGGGCGGTCACCACCTCAGGGGTGGCGTCGGGCAGCAGCCAGGTTCCGGTCGCGGGCGGCAGGGCGACTTCGTCGATGCGGAGGACGGTGACGCCGCCCACGGTCCACGAGGGCGTGGGGGCGGCGGCGGGGGAGGTGTGCATGGTGGGGCGTGCCTCTGTTCTCTTGGAGGCGGATGGACCGGGTCAGGTCTGCGCCATGTCCACGAAGCGGGAGTAGTGGCCCTGGAAGGCCACGGTGATGGTGGCCGTCGGACCGTTACGGTGCTTGCCGACGATGATGTCGGCCTCGCCCGCGCGCGGCGACTCCTTCTCGTACGCGTCCTCGCGGTGGAGCAGGATGACCATGTCGGCGTCCTGCTCGATGGAGCCGGACTCACGCAGGTCGGACACCATCGGCTTCTTGTCCGTGCGCTGCTCGGGGCCGCGGTTCAGCTGCGAGAGCGCGATCACCGGGACCTCCAGCTCCTTGGCCAGCAGCTTCAGGTTTCGGGACATGTCCGAGACCTCCTGCTGACGGCTCTCGGACCGCTTCGACCCACCGGCCTGCATCAGCTGCAGATAGTCGATGATCACGAGCTTGATGTCGTTGCGCTGCTTGAGCCGGCGGCACTTCGCGCGGATCTCCATCATCGACAGGTTGGGGGAGTCGTCGATGTAGAGCGGAGCGGCCGAGACCTCGGGCATCCGGCGTGCGAGCCGCGTCCAGTCCTCGTCCGTCATCGTGCCGGACCGCATGTGGTGCAGGGCCACCCGCGCCTCGGCCGACAGCAGACGCATCGCGATCTCGTTGCGCCCCATTTCGAGGGAGAAGATGACGCTGGGCAGATTGTTCTTGATCGACGCGGCGCGCGCGAAGTCCAGCGCCAGCGTGGACTTGCCCATCGCGGGACGGGCCGCGATGACGATCATCTGGCCGGGGTGCATGCCGTTCGTCAGGGCGTCGAGGTCCGTGAAGCCCGTCGGCACACCGGTCATCTCGCCGCTGCGCGAGCCGATGGCCTCGATCTCGTCGAGCGCGCCCTCCATGATGTCGCCGAGGGGGAGGTAGTCCTCGCTGGTGCGCTGCTCGGTGACCGCGTAGATCTCGGCCTGTGCGGAGTTGACGATCTCGTCGACGTCCCCGTCGGCCGCGTATCCCATCTGCGTGATCTTCGTGCCCGCCTCGACCAGCCGCCGGAGCACCGCCCGCTCGTGGACGATCTCGGCGTAGTACGAGGCGTTGGCCGCGGTGGGCACGGACTGCACCAGGGTGTGCAGATACGGGGCTCCGCCGACCTTCGTGATCTCTCCGCGCTTCACCAGCTCGGCGGCGACCGTGATCGGGTCGGCCGGCTCGCCCTTGGCGTAGAGGTCGAGGATCGCCGTGTAGACGGTCTCGTGGGCGGGGCGGTAGAAGTCGTGACCCTTGATGATCTCCACGACGTCCGCGATGGCGTCCTTGGACAGCAGCATGCCGCCGAGCACCGACTGCTCGGCATCGAGATCCTGGGGCGGCACCCGCTCAAAGCTGGGGGCACCGCCTTCCCAGGCCTCGTCCGAACCGCGATCATGGCGGTCCTCGCGCCCCTTGCGGTCCCCTCGACGCTGGCGGGATACGGGCAGACGGTCCCCGGGACCGGTCTCGGTCCAGGGGTCGTCCAAAGGCTCGGGAATGCTCACCGGGCCGCCTCCTCCCGTCCGCATCGCGGACCTAGCCGTGCCACTCTTTCTTACGGCACGGCACCGACAAACAGGTCGCCCGACTCCACTTCCGGCGCGTCTGGTTCGGTGGATTCCGGTGCCGGAACGGAGTGCGGGCGCCGCACCACGGTAGGCCCCTCCGCACCGTCAGCCAATCTGGTTATCCACAGGGCATGTGGACGACGGACCAGATGCTGTGGAGAACCCTGCCGAACCTGTGCACGGACCGGGGGACAGCACTGTGGACAAACTCATAGCGATACCGGCGCGACCACTCTGACCTGCATTTTCTCCATCCACTGACTGTGGGGGAGAAAAACTTTCGCCCTCATTTCAAGATCACCGCAAACGGCGCGGGAAGGATCTCCCCACCCGGGCGCAAGTAAGGACCAAGAGCCCATTGCATCTCTTACCTGTGGAAGATTAGATTGACCCCCATGACCCAGGCCCCCGCGACCCCGAAGAACGGCCGCCGACGACACGACCGCGAGATCGTCGCCCTTGCCGTCCCGGCGTTCGGCGCACTCGTCGCCGAGCCTCTCTTCGTGATGGTCGACAGCGCCGTCGTCGGCCACCTCGGCACCCCGCAGCTGGCCGGCCTCGGCATCGCCGCGGCCCTCCTGATGACGGCCGTGAGCATCTTCGTCTTCCTCGCCTACGCGACCACGGCGGCCGTCGCCCGCCGCGTGGGTGCGGGCGACCTGCCCGCCGCCATCCGTCAGGGCATGGACGGCATCTGGCTCGCCCTTCTGCTCGGAGCCGCCGTCGTCGCCCTCGCGATTCCGACGGCCCCCTGGCTCGTCGACGTCTTCGGCGCATCCGACACCGCCGCACCGTACGCCATCACGTATCTGAGGATCTCCGTCCTCGGCATCCCGGCCATGCTCGTCGTGCTCGCCGCCACCGGCGTACTCCGCGGCCTCCAGGACACCCGCACCCCGCTGTACGTCGCCATCGGCGGTTTCACGGCGAACGCCGTCCTCAATGTGGCCCTCGTCTACGGTGCCGGGCTCGGGATCGCCGGATCCGCCTGGGGAACGGTGATCGCCCAGGCCGGTATGGCCGTGGCCTATCTCCTCGTGGTGATCCGCGGAGCACGCAAGCACGGCGCGTCGCTGCGCCCCGACGCGGCCGGCATCAGGGCCAGCGCGCGGGCCGGCGTGCCTCTGCTGATCCGGACCCTGTCCCTGCGCGCCGTCCTGATGATCGCCACCGCTGTCGCCGCCCGGCTCGGGGACGTCGACATCGCCGCGCACCAGATCATCCTCTCCCTCTGGAGCCTGACCGCCTTCGCGCTCGACGCCATCGCCATCGCGGGGCAGGCCATCATCGGCCGCTATCTGGGGGCGAACGACGAGAAGGGTGCCCGTGAGGCCTGCCGCCGCATGGTCGAGTGGGGCATCGGTTGCGGCATCCTGCTCGGCGTCCTGATCGTGCTCGCCCGGCCCCTGTTCATCCCGCTCTTCACAAGCGACCCCTCGGTGAAGGACGCCCTGCTCCCCGCGCTCCTGGTCGTGGCGGTCTCGCAGCCGATCGCCGGCGTGGTCTTCGTCCTGGACGGTGTCCTGATGGGAGCCGGTGACGGACGCTATCTCGCCTGGGCCATGTTGGTGACGCTCGCCGTCTTCGCTCCCGTCGCGCTCCTGGTGCCCTCCCTCGGCGGCGGTCTCACCGCGCTCTGGTGGGCGATGACGTTGATGATGGCCGTCCGCCTCATCACGCTCTGGCTGCGTACCCGGTCGGGCCGGTGGATCGTGACCGGGGCCACGCGCTGATCCACACGCGGCGGGCCTGTTTCACGTGAAACAACCCGCCCGATTCGCATGCACAGGCACGGACCATTGGCGGCTGTTTCACGTGAAACAGCCGATGCATGGTGTTTCACGTGAAACGCCGCGCATCCCGGACGCACTGAAGGGCCGCACCCAGTGGGTGCGGCCCTTCAATGGCTCTGCTGAGCTCTGCCCTTAGGCAGCAACGACCTCGACGCCGAGCTTCGCTGCGACCTCGGGGTGCAGACGGACGGACACCTGGTGTCCGCCGAGCGTCTTGATCGGCGAGCCGAGCTCGACGCGACGCTTGTCGACGTCAGGACCACCGGCGGCCTTGATCGCCGCAGCGACGTCGGCCGGGGTGACCGAGCCGAAGAGACGGCCGGCGTCGCCGGAGCGAACAGCCAGACGGACCTTCACGCCCTCGAGCTTGGCCTTGATCTCGTTGGCCTGCTCGATCGTCGCGATCTCGTGGATCTTGCGGGCGCGGCGGATCTGCGCCACGTCCTTCTCGCCGCCCTTGGTCCAGCGAATGGCGAAGCCACGCGGAACCAGGTAGTTACGGGCGTACCCGTCCTTGACGTCGACGACGTCGCCGGCGGTACCGAGGCCGGAGACCTCGTGGGTGAGGATGATCTTCATGCTGTTGTCACCCTTCCCTTATCGCGCGGTGGACGTGTAGGGCAGCAGCGCCATCTCACGGCTGTTCTTGACAGCCGTGGCGACGTCACGCTGGTGCTGCGTGCAGTTGCCGGTGACGCGGCGGGCACGGATCTTGCCGCGGTCGGAAATGAACTTCCGCAGCATGTTCGTGTCCTTGTAGTCCACGTACTGGGTCTTGTCCTTGCAGAACGCGCAGACCTTCTTCTTAGGCTTGCGCACAGGCGGCTTCGCCATGGTGTTTCTCCTGTGTGATCAAGAAGTGGGGGTACGAGCAGCCCTAGAAGGGAGGCTCGTCCGAGTAGCCGCCGCCAGAGGAACCGCCGGAGCCGCCGGAACCGCCGGAGCTTCCGCCCCAGCCGCCTCCACCGCCCTGCTGTCCCCCGCCGCCCTGGCCGCCGGCCGGCGCGCCGGTCGCCCACGGGTCGTCGGCGGGTGCACCGCCGCCGCCCTGCTGGCCACCGCCACCGGGACCGCCGCCCCAGTTGCCGCCGCCCTGCTGGCCGCCGCCGTATCCACCCTGGCCGCCCTGACCACCGCGACCGGTGGTCTTGGTGACCTTGGCCGTGGCGTTCTTGAGGCTGGGGCCGACTTCCTCGACGTCCAGCTCGTAGACCGTGCGCTTGACGCCCTCACGGTCCTCGTAGGACCGCTGCTTCAGCCGGCCCTGCACGACGACGCGCATGCCTCGCTGGAGCGACTCCGCGACGTTCTCCGCCGCCTGACGCCAGACCGAGCAGGTGAGGAACAGGCCTTCGCCGTCCTTCCACTCATTGGTCTGCCGGTCGAAGATGCGGGGAGTGGACGCGACACGGAACTTCGCGACCGCCGCACCGGACGGGGTGAAGCGCAGCTCGGGGTCGTCGACGAGATTGCCGACGACCGTGATGACGGTCTCGCCTGCCATGGGTGAACCTCTCGGCGGGGATTGCTTCTGGCTGCTTGCTGCTACTCGGACCCGAAAACCGCTGAGCTAGATGCTCAGTGGATCTCGGGACGGAGGACCTTGGTCCGGAGGACCGACTCGTTCAGGTTCATCTGGCGGTCGAGCTCCTTGACGACCGCAGGCTCGGCCTGCAGGTCGATGACCGAGTAGATGCCCTCGGGCTTCTTCTTGATCTCGTAGGCGAGCCGACGACGGCCCCAGGTGTCGACCTTCTCCACCTTTCCGTCGCCCTCACGGACGACGGAGAGGAAGTTCTCGATCAGCGGGGAGACTGCTCGCTCCTCGAGATCGGGGTCGAGGATGACCATCACCTCGTAGTGACGCATGTGGAACCCACCTCCTTTGGACTCAGCGGCCACGGTCGTTCCGTGGCAGGAGGGTCGTGATGCGTGATGCAACGGCGTCCCCGAGGAGAACACCCGGCACTGACAATCCGCTCCCGAACGATCCCGGTGACGGGGTTCGGGGAGAGGCTCGCCGTGCTGGCCTGGGCAGACACCGGTGCAGACCGTACAGACTACCCGTAGACCGGCTTCCGGTTGAAATCAGGAGCTCAGAGGGCACAATCGAGACAGATGCGGTGTGAGAGGCGCTACACCCGCCGCGGTGGGAGGCGTCCGATTCACCCGCCCATCCGTCCGGCCAGGAGGTACTCCATGGCACAGACCATCCGCCCCGCCGGCTCCCGGTCCCCGACCGGCCGCCGCGCCACCGGTTCGCTCTTCGCGACGGACGGCAGGCCGCATCCCGTCCAGGACGTCCTGATGGTGGTGACCGGGGTGCTCGGCATCCTCGCGTTCGTCACGGCGATGTTCCACCACCTGCACCTGATCAGCTCCTGGGCGGGGCTCATCGGGATCCTGACCGGCGCCTACGGCCAGTACATCTCGAGGACCACCTGGGAGAGGTTCGGCCTGATCGTGGGTCTTGGGGCCTCCGCGGTCGGCTTCTACCTCGGCATGGCCCACGGCGGCCTTTTCGGCGGCGTGATCACCTGACCGGAGCACCGGCCGGAGCGACGGCCGGAGCACGGGCCGGTGCGGGCGCTCGGGCGCCCGCACCGGCCCGTGCGGCTTTCCGTCACCCCGGGGCCAGGCCGGGCGCCCCTCGGTCACAGTAGGCTTCGGCGCGAGAGCCGGAGCCCCTGACCGATGGGGACACACCTGCCGAGGAGCGCCCCGCATGAGCCTGACCCTGAGGACCATCAGCCGAGAGCAGCATCTGGCATACATCCAGAGCCTGCCCTCGGCCAGTCACTGCCAGGTCCCGGCGTGGGCTGATGTGAAGACCGAATGGCGCTCGGAGAACCTGGGCTGGTTCGACAAGAACGGCGAGATCGTCGGCGCCGGCCTCGTCCTGTACCGCCAGCTGCCCAAGATCAAGCGCTACCTGGCGTACCTCCCCGAGGGCCCGGTCATCAACTGGTACGCGCCGAACCTGGACGACTGGCTGCAGCCGATGCTCGCCCACCTCAAGCAGCAGGGCGCCTTCTCCGTGAAGATGGGCCCGCCGGTGGTCATCCGCCGCTGGGACTCCGCGGCCATCAAGTCCGGCATCCAGGACCCGGACGTGAAGCGCCTGCGCGACGTCGAGGCCACGCACATCGAGCCGCGCGCCTTCGAGGTGGCGGACCGGCTGCGCAAGATGGGCTGGCAGCAGGGCGAGGACGGCGGCGCCGGGTTCGGTGACGTACAGCCCCGCTACGTCTTCCAGGTGCCGCTGGCCAACCGTTCCCTGGAGGACGTCCTCAAGGGCTTCAACCAGCTGTGGCGCCGCAACATCAAGAAGGCCGACAAGGCCGGCGTCGAGGTCGTCCAGGGCGGGTACGAGGACCTCGCCGAGTGGCAGCGGCTCTACGAGATCACCGCCGTGCGCGACCACTTCCGGCCCCGCCCGCTCTCGTACTTCCAGCGCATGTGGACCGTCCTCAACTCCGAGGACCCCAACCGGATGCGGCTCTACTTCGCCCGGCACAACGGCGTGAACCTCTCCGCGGCCACGATGCTCGTCGTCGGCGGACACGTCTGGTACTCGTACGGCGCCTCCGACAACATCGGGCGCGAGGTCCGGCCGTCGAACGCCATGCAGTGGCGCATGCTGCGCGACAGCTACGCGATGGGCGCGACCGTCTACGACCTGCGCGGCATCAGCGACTCGCTGGACGAGACCGACCACCTCTTCGGCCTGATCCAGTTCAAGGTCGGCACCGGCGGCGAGGCCGTCGAGTATGTCGGCGAGTGGGACTTCCCGCTCAACAAGCTGCTCCACAAGGCGCTCGACATGTATATGTCGCGCCGCTGACCGGCTTCGGTCACCTCATCTCCGCACACCCCGTTCGTTCCTGATTCACCGCAGCCACCAGAAAGGTTCCGGGCCGGCCATGGCGCTCTCCCTCTACGTCGACACCGCGCGCTGGCGGGCGCACCAGAAGTCCGTGATCGACCAGTTCCCCGGTCTCGTACCCGTCTGCAAGGGCAACGGCTACGGCTTCGGCCATGAGCGCCTCGCCGACGAGACGATCCGCTTCGGATCCGACACCCTCGCCGTCGGGACGACCTACGAGGCGGCCCGGATCAAGGACTGGTTCAGCGGCGACCTGCTCGTCCTGACCCCGTTCCGGCGTGGTGAGGAGCCCGTACCGCTGCCGGACCGCGTCATCCGGTCCGTCTCCTCCGTCGACGGGGTGCACGCCCTGGTGGGCGCCCGGGTCGTCATCGAGTGCATGAGCTCGATGAAGCGCCACGGCGTCAAGGAGGAGGAGCTCGGGCAGCTGCACGCGGCGATCGAGGACGTACGGCTCGAAGGCTTCGCCCTGCACCTGCCGCTGGACCGCACCGACGGCTCCGACGCCGTCGAGGAGGTCATCGGCTGGATGGACCGGCTGCGCGCGGCCCGGCTGCCGCTGCACACCATGTTCGTCAGTCATCTGCGCGCCGAGGAGCTGGCCCGGCTTCAGCAGCAGTTCCCGCAGACCCGCTTCCGCGCCCGGATCGGCACCCGGCTCTGGCTCGGCGACCACGAGGCCACCGAGTACCGGGGGGCCGTCCTGGACGTCACCCCGGTCGTCAAGGGTGACCGGTTCGGCTACCGCCAGCAGAAGGCCGCGTCCGACGGCTGGCTGGTGGTCGTGGCCGGCGGTACGTCCCACGGGGTCGGCCTGGAGGCGCCCAAGGCTCTGCACGGGGTGATGCCGAGGGCCAAGGGCGTCGCCCGCGCGGGCCTGGCCACGGTCAACCGCAACCTGTCGCCGTTCGTCTGGGCAGGCAAGCAGCGGTGGTTCGCCGAGCCGCCGCACATGCAGGTGTCGATCCTGTTCGTGCCCTCGGACGCCCAGGAGCCGCGGGTCGGTGACGAGCTGGTCGCGCATCTGCGCCACACGACCACCCAGTACGACCGGCTCGTCGACCGCTGAGCCGCCCGCCCTGAAGGGCGGCCCCGGCTCAGGCGTCCCGGGTGGGCTTCGCGCCCCATTCCACCCGAGGTCCCGTGACCGTCCGAGCCGTGTGCCCGGACGGGCGGGCCTCGGGCGCGAGCACGAACGCGTCCGGAGCCCCGTCGAGCACGCCGCCCGACGGGTCGTCCGACCCGTCGGCGCGCACCGGGTCCTTCTCCGGCAGGAGGATGTCCCGGACGATCAGCGCGCAGAGGTACAGCGTGCCCAGCAGGTGCAGGGCGATCGCGACCTGGTAGCCCTCCTGCGGCAGCCCCTGGTTCTTGTCCCCGCCGCTGGTGTAGGCGAGGTAGGACCAGATCCCGAGGAAGTACATGACCTCGCAGGCCTGCCAGATGAGGAAGTCGCGCCAGCGCGGCCGGGCCAGGACGGCCAGCGGGATCAGCCAGAGCACGTACTGGGGTGAGTAGACCTTGTTCGTGAGGATGAACGCGGCCACCACCAGGAACGCCAGCTGGGCGAAGCGCGGCCTGCGGGCCGCGGTCAGCGCCAGGCCCGCGATGCCCGCGCAGAAGACGACCATCAGGACGACCGATGCGGTGTTGACCGTCTCCACGTCGATGGGCTTGCCGGTGCGCTGCGTGATGATCAGCCAGAACGAGCCGAAGTCGATGGGCCGCTCCTGGCTGAAGGTGTAGAACTTCCGCCACCCCTCGGGGGCGAAGACCATCACCGGCAGGTTCACCACCAGCCAGGCCGCGCCCGCGCCCAGCAGCGCCGTCCCGAACTCGCGCCACCGGCCCGCCCGCCAGCAGAGCACCAGGAGGGGGCCGAGCAGCAGGACGGGGTAGAGCTTGGCGGCCGTGGCCAGGCCGATGAGGATGCCGAACGCGAGCACCCGCCCCCGGGACCACATGAGCATCGCCGCGGCCGTCAGGGCGACGGCCAGCAGGTCCCAGTTGATGGTCGCGGTGAGGACGAACGCGGGGGCCAGCGCGACCAGAAGACCGTCCCAGGGGCGACGGCGGTGCGTACGGACGGTGCACACGGCGATGACCACCGCGCAGATCATCAGCATGCCCGCGTTGACCATCCAGTACATCTGCTCGCGCTGCTGGATGGGGTCGCTGTCGGGCGTCAGCGTCAGCCAGGCCGCCACCTGCATGAACACCCCGGTCAGGACGGGGTACTCCAGGTACTGCATATCGCCGCTCAGCCGGTCGAAGTACGGCACGAGGCCGTCGGCGAACCCGCGTCCCAGAAAGAGGTGCGGAATGTCGGAGTAGCAGGCGTGCGTGTACTGCGAGGTGGCGCCGCGGAACCAGGCCCATTCGTAGCAGGGGATCTTCTGCACCATGCCGAGGGCGAACATCCCGATCATGACCAGCGCGATGACGCGCACGGGCGTGAGCGGGCCGTCGCCGAGCCGCGCCCAGCGTCCCACCCGGCCGCCGAACAGCTCGCTGCCGGCCGCCGCGACCTCGTCCCTGTCGGTGGGCCGCACGACGGGCCGTTCCTGGTGCACGCTCGTGTCTTCTGCGCTGGGGCTTGGCATGCCGCACATCCTGCCGTACGGGGCTGTGCCCGGGGCAAGGACCGCCCGGGGGACACGGCAGGACGGTCCAGGACTCCGCACCTCGTGGGGAACACGGCGAGGGCCGCCGCACCCGGGTGGGTACGGCGGCCCTCGCCGCTGTGCCGGTCCGGCCCGTGAGGGTCCCGGCCGGCGGTCCGGCTATCCGGAGCTGCCCCAGATGGAGCCGGTTCCGCCCTGGTTGCCGTTGGCTCCCTGGGCGCCGCCGTTGCCGGTGCCGTCGGTCGTTCCGGTGTTGTCGCCACCACCGTCGGCTCCGGTGTTGTCGCCGCCTCCGCCGTCGGCTCCGGCGTTCTGGCCTCCACCGTCCGCCCCGGCGTTCGCCCCGCCGTTGGCCTCTTCGCAGTTCGGGTCGAAGATGCCGCAGGTCTTGGTCGGCGTCGGCGTCGGGCTCGGGGTGGTCGGCGTCGGCGTCGGCGTGGGCGTCGTCGGGTCGTCGGAAGGCGTCTCCGACGGCGTGGGACTGGGCGTCGGGCTGGGGCTGACCGCGCCGCCGCCCCACACGACGTCGCCCGGGTCCTGCGGCGTCGGGAAGGCGATGGCCTTCTTGCCCTTCATCGCCCCGGTCATGTAGTCGTGCCAGATGGAGGCCGGGAACGAGTTTCCGTGGATCTTCTCCTCGCCACCCGTCCCGAACATCTCCTCGAACTTGCGTGTCTTGTTCGTCTCGTCGTCGTCGAGGCGGAACATGCTGATGGCGGTCGAGATCTGCGGCGTGTACCCGACGAACCAGGCGGACCGGTTGCCGTCGGTCGTACCGGTCTTGCCCGCGGCCTCACGGCCCTCCAGCTTGGCGGGTTCGCCCGTCCCGTTCTCCACGACGTTCTTCAGCACGTCCGTGACGTTGTCGGCGATCATCGGGCTGAAGGCGCGCTTGGGGTCCTTCTTGTGCTGGAAGACGACCACGCCCCTCTCCTTCACCTCGGTCACCGAGTAGGTGTCGTTCTTCTGGCCGCTCGTGGCGAAGGTGGCATAGGAGCCCGCCATGCGGATGGCGCTGGGCGACGAGGTGCCGATGGAGAACGAGGGAACGGTCGCGTCCGCCATGAAGGTGTCGTCCTTCAGACCGGAGGCGACGGCGACGTCCTTGACCTTGTCCGTCCCGACATCCATGCCGAGCTGCACGAACGGGGAGTTGGCGGACTTCTCCATGGCCGTCCGCAGGTCGATCTCACCGTAGTCGTAGTTGCCGTCGTTGGTCTGGCGCCATTCCTCGTCGTCCTCGTTGAGCCAGACCTTGCCCGTGTAGTCCTTGATCCGCAGGCCGTCGTCGCCGTTGTAGATGCTCTTCGGCGAGACCTGGGTGCGCTGGGACTCGCTCTGCTCCGGCGGGCCGGACGGATCGCGCACGCCGTACTGCATGGCCGCCGCCAGCACGAAGGGCTTCCACGTCGAACCGACCTGAGCACCCGTGGCGTCAGCGTTGTTGGTGAAGTGCGTGGTGGCGTCCTGGCCGCCGTACGTGGCGATGATGGCGCCGGTCTTCGCGTCCACGGAAGCACCGCCGAACTCGACGTGCGTGTCCGTCTTGGGGCGCTCCTTGGGCCGGATCTTGGCCTTGTAGACCTTCTTCACGGCTGCTTCGAGCTGTTCCACCCGCTTCTTCTGGAAGGTGGTGTGGATCTCGAAGCCGCCCAGTTCGAGCTCCTTGGCGGTGATGCCCTTGTCGTTGTTGGCGAGGAAGTACTTCTTGGCGAGCTCCACCAGGTAGCCGGTCTGGCCGCCCAGCTTGGCGTCCTTTTTCGGCGGCAGCGGGTCCGGGAACTTCGTGTACTTGGCGCGGTCCGCCTGCGTCATCCGCCCGTCCTTGACCTGCTCGTCGAGGATCCACTCCCAACGCGCCTTGGCCCGCTTGGTGTTCTTCGCCTTGGTCGCGTTCTCCTTGTCGATGTCGGTGGCACCGGCGGGGTCGTAGTAGCTCGCGCCCTTGAGCAGGGTGGCCAGGAAGGCGCACTCGCTCGCGTTCAGCTCGTCGGCGTCCTTGTTGTAGTAGGTGCGGGCGGCCGCCTGCAGCCCGGAGGCCCCACGTCCGTAGTACGAGACGTTGAGGTAGCCCTCCATCACCTCTTCCTTCTTCATCTCGCCGCCGACCTTGAGCGTGATGAAGAGCTCCTGGAACTTCCGCTTGAGCGTCTGGTCCTGGCTGAGCATGGAGTTCTTCACGTACTGCTGGGTGATCGTCGACCCACCCTGGGTCTCACCGCCCGTGGCCATGTTGAAGAACGCGCGCCCAATGCCCACCGGGTCGATGCCGCGGTCCGATTCGAAGCTCTTGTTCTCGGCCGAGATCACGGCGTTGCGCATCTCCACCGGGATCTGCTCGTAGTTGAGCTTCTGGCGGTTGACCGCGCCACCGGTCGCGACCATCTGCGAGCCGTCGGCCCAGTAGTAGACGTTGTTCTGCGCCTTGGCAGTCTTGTTGATGTCCGGCGGTACCACCAGGGCGTAGGCGATGCCTCCGATACCCATCAGAGCGCCGAGGAACCCCAGACAGAGCCCCGAGACCAGCTTCCACGAGGGCACCCAGCGACGGAACCCGTACCTGCCGTAGCGCGGATAGTCGATCATCCGCTTCTTGCCGGGGCCACCCTGGTCGCGCCCCCGACCCCCCGGGCCGTCGGAACCTCCGCCGCCACCGCGGCGTCGGCCACCGCCGCCCGCGCCGTGGCCCCCGGCGTCCGCGCCGCGGCGCCGGCCGCCCTTCTGGGCCGCTCGGCGGGCCTCGGCGCGGCTGCCGTACTGAGGCTGCTCGCCGTACGACTCGGATGGTGATTCGGAAGGTGACGCCGACGTGGCTCTGCGTGACGGGACAGCTCGGCGTCCGGTCGACTGCTGGGCGGCTCGTCTGGCCGCGGCACGCCCGCCACCCTGTGGCTGCGGCGTTTTGCGACGGTGCTCGCTCATGGAACGACTACTCCTCGGGCAGGCGAGAGCGCCTGGAAGCGGCAGTTGAGATCCGGTCCCCCCGAATTACGGACAAGCCACTGCGGAAGGCTCATCCGCAGTACATCCGGCAGTCCGCGATGACTGACGCGCGAAAGCTTCTCGCGGTTCCCGGTGGTCTGCATGCCGCACAGACTACGCACGGTCAAAACCCGCCTAGCGCCGAACTTCACCCCAAACAACGCAAGTCGAACCCTGGGAATTGCCGATGTGACGCCGTTCACGAAGGTCACCCTTGTCGAACAGGACGGACCGATCTATCGTGCTGATGTATCGAGTCGATACATCAGCACGGCATAAGTACGCGGGTGACTCCTGCGGACCGTGCCGACGGAAGCAGCGGGAGAAGGAGGAGGCACCGGTGAGCCGACGCTCCGGCATCCTCGAGTTCGCCGTTCTCGGCCTGCTCCGCGAATCGCCGATGCACGGCTATGAGCTGCGCAAACGCCTCAACACCTCGCTGGGGATCTTCCGTGCGTTCAGCTACGGAACCCTCTACCCCTGCCTCAAGACGCTGGTCGCCAGCGGCTGGTTGATCGAGGAGCCCGCCGGTGACCCGGCGGACACCGCGCCGGTCACCGGACGCTCGGCCGCTTCCTCCTCCTCACTGACAGGACGCCGGGCGAAGATCGTCTACCGGTTGACGGCAGAAGGTAAGGAGCACTTCGAGGAGCTGCTGTCGCACACCGGTCCGGATTCCTGGGAGGACGAGCACTTCGCGGCGCGCTTCGCCTTCTTCGGCCAGACCGAACGCGATGTGCGGATGCGGGTCCTGGAAGGCCGGCGCAGTCGGCTGGAGGAGCGCCTGGAGAAGATGCGCGCCTCTCTCGCCCGCACCCGCGAACGACTCGACGACTACACACTTGAGCTGCAGCGACACGGCATGGAGTCCGTGGAGCGCGAAGTGCGCTGGCTGAACGAGCTCATCGAGAGCGAGCGATCGGGACGGGATCGGCGACGATCCTCGCCCGAGGGCTCCGCTCAGCAGGACACTCCTGGAGAGACGGGCGGCCTGCCCCGGCATCGGGACGACACCCCGCCGGATCCGTCCGACGACACCGCCAAGTGAAGTCACCGCACTCCGCGGCGACTTCATCGGAAACACCGATTACACAGGGAGCAACCGGAATGGGTTCGGTTCGCGTAGCCATCGTAGGCGTGGGCAACTGCGCCGCCTCGCTGGTGCAGGGCGTCGAGTACTACAAGGACGCCGATCCGGCCGGCAAGGTGCCCGGTCTGATGCACGTCCAGTTCGGCGATTACCACGTCAGTGACGTCGAGTTCGTCGCCGCCTTCGACGTCGACGCGAAGAAGGTCGGCCTCGACCTCGCGGACGCCATCGGCGCCAGCGAGAACAACACCATCAAGATCGCGGACGTGCCGAACACGGGCGTGACCGTCCAGCGCGGCCACACCCACGACGGTCTCGGCAAGTACTACCGCGAGACGATCGAGGAGTCCACGGACGCCCCGGTCGACGTCGTCCAGATCCTCAAGGACAAGCAGGTCGACGTTCTCGTCTGCTACCTGCCCGTCGGTTCCGAGGTCGCGGCGAAGTTCTACGCGCAGTGCGCCATCGACGCCAAGGTCGCGTTCGTCAACGCTCTCCCGGTCTTCATCGCCGGCACCAAGGAGTGGGCGGACAAGTTCACCGAGGCCGGTGTCCCGATCGTCGGCGACGACATCAAGTCCCAGGTGGGCGCCACCATCACGCACCGCGTGATGGCGAAGCTCTTCGAGGACCGCGGTGTCATCCTGGACCGCACGATGCAGCTGAACGTCGGCGGCAACATGGACTTCAAGAACATGCTCGAGCGTGAGCGCCTGGAGTCCAAGAAGATCTCGAAGACGCAGGCCGTCACCTCGCAGATCCGTGACCGTGAGCTCGGCGCGGACAACGTCCACATCGGCCCCTCGGACTACGTGGCCTGGCTGGACGACCGCAAGTGGGCGTACGTGCGCCTCGAGGGCCGCGCGTTCGGCGACGTTCCGCTGAACCTGGAGTACAAGCTCGAGGTGTGGGACTCCCCGAACTCGGCCGGTGTCATCATCGACGCCGTCCGTGCGGCGAAGATCGCCAAGGACCGCGGCATCGGTGGCCCGATCCTCTCGGCTTCGAGCTACTTCATGAAGAGCCCGCCGGTGCAGTACTTCGACGACGAGGCACGCGAGAACGTCGAGAAGTTCATCAACGGCGACACCGAGAGCTGAACCGGCCTTCTCGGCTGACAGCTTCACCGGAGCGCTGAGCGGAGACGCTCACCTCTTCCTGCCGCACGTCGGGGGTCCCCGGGCAATCCGCCCGTGGACCCCCGACGTGTGTGACGCTTGCTCCCATGTCTGTCGCGCGTGATCTGCGCACCCTGCTGCGCCTGCGGAACTTCCGCCGCCTGCTCACCGTGCGGCTCCTGTCCCAGTCCGCCGACGGCGTCTACCAGGTCGCCCTCGCCGCGTACGTCGTCTTCTCCCCCGAGAAGCAGACGTCGGCCGCCGCCATCGCCTCCGCGATGGCCGTGCTCCTCCTGCCGTACTCCCTGATCGGGCCCTTCGCAGGGGTGCTGCTGGACCGCTGGCCCCGACGTCAGGTCTTCCTCTACGGGAACCTCCTGCGGGCCGCCCTGGCCTGCTCGACGGCCCTGCTGATTCTCGCCTCGGTGCCCGACTGGCTCTTCTACGCCTCGGCCCTCTGCGTCACCGCCGTCAACCGCTTCGTGCTGGCCGGTCTCTCCGCCGCCCTGCCCCGGGTGGTGGACACCGATCGCCTCGTCGTCGCCAACTCCCTCTCCCCGACCGCCGGCACCCTGGCGGCCACCGCGGGAGGCGGCCTCGCCTTCGTCGTACGGCTGGTGGCCGACGAGTCCGACGCGGCGGTCGTGCTGCTGGGGTCGGTGCTCTACCTGCTCTCCGCGCTGGCGTCCCTGAGCCTGCCCCGCACGCTGCTGGGGCCGGATACCGACGGGAGCCCGCTGCGGCTGCGGGCAGCGCTCGCCGTCACGGCTCGCGGGCTCGTCGCCGGCCTGCGCCATCTGGCCCAGCGGAGCCACGCGGCCCGGGCCCTGGCCGCCATGACCGTGATCCGCTTCTGCTACGGCGCACTCACCGTGACCGTGCTCATGCTGTGCCGCTACGCCTGGTCCGACAACGAGTCCGACGGACTGGCCCTGCTCGGCCTGGCGATCGGTATCTCCGGTGCGGGATTCTTCGTCGCCGCCGTCCTCACCCCGTGGGCGGTGGGTCAGCTCGGCCGGTACGGATGGATCGTGGGCTGCGCCGGGTCGGCGGCGGTCCTGGTGCCCGCCCTGGGACTCTCCTTCGCTCCCGTCCCGATGCTGATCGCCGCGTTCGTGCTCGGTGTCGTGACGCAGGGGTCGAAGATCGCGACCGACACGGTTGTGCAGACCTCGGTCGACGATTCCTTCCGCGGCCGGGTCTTCTCGCTCTACGACGTGCTCTTCAACGTCGCGTTCGTGAGCGCCGCGGGGGTGGCTGCCCTGATGCTCCCGCCGGACGGCAGATCGGTCGCCGTCGTGGCGGTCGTGTCCGTGCTGTACGCGGCGGTCGCGGCGACGATGTTCCGCTGGCGACGCAACGACGCCATCAGCAGCCGGCCCTAAGCCGGTCCTGGATGTGGCGAGGGGCGTTGTTTCACGTGAAACATCGCCCAGCCCTGCTCAGCCCTGCTGCGCCCACCACTCCTTGAGCGCTGCCGCGGCGGCGTCCCGCTCCATCGGCCCGTGCTCCAGGCGCTGCTCCAGCAGGAAGCCGTACGCCTTGCCGATCACCGGCCCGGGGCCGACCCCGAGGATCCGCATGATCTCGTTGCCGTCCAGGTCGGGGCGGATCGAGTCGAGCTCCTCCTGCTCCTGCAACAGAGCGATGCGCTCCTCCAGCCCGTCGTAGGTGCGGGAGAGCGCGTTGGCCTTGCGCTTGTTCCGGGTCGTGCAGTCCGACCGGGTCAGCTTGTGGAGCCGCTCCAGCAGCGGCCCCGCATCGCGCACGTACCGGCGCACCGCGGAGTCGGTCCACTCGCCGTCGCCGTACCCGTGGAAGCGCAGGTGCAGCTCCACCAGTTTCGACACGTCCTTGACCAGCTCGTTGGAGTACTTGAGCTCGGTCATACGCTTCTTCGTCATCTTCGCGCCCACCACCTCGTGGTGGTGGAAGGAGACCCTGCCGTCCTTCTCGAAGCGGCGGGTCCTCGGCTTGCCGATGTCATGGAGCAGCGCGGCGAGACGCAGGATGAGGTCGGGGCCGTTCTCCTCCAGAGCGATGGCCTGCTCCAGGACGGTCAGCGAGTGCTCGTAGACGTCCTTGTGCCGGTGATGCTCGTCACTCTCCAGGCGCAGCGCGGGAAGCTCGGGCAGCACATGCTCGGCCAGCCCGGTGTCGACCAGGAGCCCCAGACCCTTGCGCGGGTGCTGGGAGAGCAGCAGCTTGTTGAGTTCGTCGCGGACCCGCTCGGCGGAGACGATGCCGATCCGCGCGGCCATCTCCGTCATGGCGGTGACGACGTCGGGGGCCACCTCGAAGTCGAGCTGCGCGGCGAAGCGGGCCGCGCGCAGCATGCGCAGCGGGTCGTCGGAGAAGGACGCCTCGGGCGTGCCCGGCGTGCGCAGCACCCGCTCGGCGAGGTCCTTCAGACCTCCGTGCGGATCGACGAACTCCTTCTGCGGCAGAGCCACGGCCATCGCGTTGACCGTGAAGTCGCGGCGCACGAGGTCGTCCTCGATCGAGTCGCCGTAGGAGACCTCCGGCTTGCGCGAGGTCCGGTCGTAGGCCTCGGACCGGTAGGTCGTGACCTCGATCTGGTAGCCGTCCTTCTGGGAACCGACGGTGCCGAAGGCGATCCCTACCTCCCACACCGAGTCGGCCCAGGGGCGGACGATCTTGAGCACGTCCTCGGGGCGGGCATCGGTGGTGAAGTCCAGGTCGTTCCCGAGCCTGCCCAGCAATGCGTCGCGGACCGAGCCGCCGACCAGCGCGAGGCCGAATCCGGCCTCCTGGAATCGGCGGGCGAGGTCGTCGGCGACCGGGGACACCCGCAGCAGCTCACTCACCGCACGGTGCTGCACCTGGCTCAGTGCACTGGCGTTCTCTTCGTTGGCGTTCGGCACAACAGAAAAGGGTACGTGCACGGGCCGGTCGCGGCGTCATCGTTTACGGCGGCCCTGCGGGATACCCGCGATCATGTGCGATGGACCCCAGCACTTCGGCCCGCCGCACCTCGTTACCATGCGGGGACGCAGGACCGAACGATCGACAGCATCTGACGAGGACGAGGGACGGGTAGGCGCGTGGCCAAGGCGGCAGACTTCCAGGGGACTCGTCCCTCTCCTGCCCGCCGGTGGCTCCGGCGCACGGCCTCGGCGGTGCTCGGAGCACCGCTGCTGGCCGGTCTGCTGGCCGTTCCGGCCGCCGGTGCCGCCCCGGCCGCCGAGCCCGCCAAGGCCCCCACGGGCTCCCGTACGGTCGATGTGTCCCTGGACACGCTCACCCCGAGCGTTCCCTCGGAGGACGACACCCTGACCGTCTCCGGAACGCTCACCAACAAGGGCAGGGAGACGATCAGCAGCGCCGAGGTCGATCTGCGGGTCGGACCGAGGCTCACCGGCCGCGGAGAGGTCGACGACGCCGCGAAGCGCTCCACGTACGTCCCCGGAGCCGACCCGGTCGCCGTCGGGGACAAGTACACGGTGAACTTCCCCAAGCTCGCCAGAGGGATCAGCCAGGACTTCACGCTCAAAGTCCCCGTCGACAAGCTGGGCCTGAACGACTCGGGCGTCTACCAGCTCGGCGTCTCGGTCTCCGGCCGTACGACCACCGCCCCCTACGAGCAGGTGCTGGGCATCGAGCGCTCGTTCCTGCCCTGGCAGCCCGAGGCGAGCGACAGCAGGACGAAGCTCACCTTCCTCTGGCCGCTGATCGCGTCTCCCCACGTCACCGCGGAGACCCGGTCGGACGAACAGCAGACACCCGTGTTCACCGACGACGACCTGGCCAAGGAGCTGGCGCCCGGCGGCCGGCTGGAGCAGATGGTGTCCCTGGGCAGCCGGCTCCCGGTGACCTGGGTCGTCGACCCGGACCTCCTGGCGAGCGTCGCGGCGATGGCCGGGACGTACGAGGTCGAGTCGGGTGACACGACCGTCCCGGGCAAGAACCAGGCCGTCGCCAAGCAGTGGCTCACCGCGCTGGAGAAAGTGGTGGATGACGGCAAGGTGATCGCGCTGCCGTTCGCCGATCCCGATCTGGCCTCCATCGCGCACCGCGGCAAGAACGTCTCCGGAACGCTCAGCCATCTGCAGAACGCCTCCACGGTGGCCGCGACCACGGTGGAGACCATCCTCCATGTGAAGCCCTCCACCGACTTCGCCTGGCCCGTGAACGGCGCCGTGGACTCCTCCATCGTCGATGTGGCGACCTCGGCGGGCGCCCACAACGTGATCGCCCGCAGCGACAGCTTCCGGGAGACCGCGGGTCTTCCGTACACGCCGACCGCGGCACGGCCGATCGGCGGGGGGACCACCGCGGTCGTCGCGGACGCCAGGCTGTCGACCCTCTTCGACGGAGACATGTCGAGGGCGGGCGCCTCCACCCTCGCGGTCCAGAAGTTCCTCGCCCAGACCCTCGCGCTGACCGAGCAGGCGCCGGACAACGAGCGCAGCATCGTCGTGGCCCCGCCGCGGATGCCCACCGCCGCGCAGGCCCAGACGATGGCCCGGGCGCTGGAGGGCCTGTCGGGCGACCGTTGGACGCAGCCCCTGGACCTCGTCGCGGCCGCCGAGACGAAGCCCGACCCGAGGGCCACCGCCAAGGTTCCCCCGGCCTCCGCGTACCCGAAGAAGCTCCGCGCCCAGGAACTGCCCACACAGGCGTTCCAGGACATCCGCACCACCCAGGGCTCGCTCGACAGCTTCGAGACGATCCTGTCGCAGCCCGAACGCGTGGTGACGCCCTTCGGCAACGCCGTCAACCGCTCGATGTCGACGTCCTGGCGCGGACGGTCCCTGGAGGCGCAGCAGTACCGGGACGCGGTCCGCGACTACCTGCGGAGCCTCACCTCCGAGGTGCAGCTCATCGAGAAGTCCGACGTCACCCTCTCCGGGCGCAGCGCGACGATCCCGGTCACCGTGCAGAACAAGCTGGTGCAGGGCGTGGACCGGCTGGTTCTCCAGCTGACCTCGGACAACATCCGGCTCAAGTTCAACGACGACGGGTCCACGGCCGAACTGCCGGTCAGCATCGCGGGCGGGCACAGCCAGTCCGTGAAGTTCGACACGGCGACCAGCGCCAACGGCCGGGCCCAGGTGACCGCCCGGCTGTTCACGGAGGACGGCACGCCGTACGGCGAGGAGATGACCTTCACCGTGAAGGTCTCCGAGGTCACGCCCACCGTGCTGCTCGTGATCGCCGGCGGACTGCTGCTCCTGGTGCTGGCCGGCATCAGGATGTACACCCACCGCAAGCGCGCCGTGGCAAGCGACACGGCGGACGGCAACGGCGACGGACCCGAGCAGCCGAGTGACCCGACTCCGGACACCGGTCCGGAAAGCGGGGCCCCGTCGGGAACGGGTGAGAAAGTGGACCGTTGAGCGATGTCTGTCGTGGCCGGTCGGCCGGGGACGATGAGGTAGGGGTTTCGATGAACGCGCCGTACGACGGTGACCGCGGGCAGGGCGCGGGCGGAGCAGCGTCTCCGGGCGGGCCTCCGGTTCCCCCTGACGCGGGCCAGGACGGCTCCGTGCCGCCGGACCCGTACCTCCAGCACGCCTACGAGGACGACCCCTACCGGGCGCAGGACCTCACCGCCCAGGACCCGGTGGGCGAGGCGCTCTACGACCGGGCCGCCCACCCGCCGCCGCCTCCCGGCACCTACCAGGAGCCGGCGCCGCTCTACCAGCAGCCACCCCCCGCTCCGTACGCCCCGGACCCGCGCATCTGGGCGCAGCCCCCGCCTCCCGAGCCGGCGGGGCCCTCCCGGCACCTGCCGTACGGGGACCGCCCCGCGACCACGCAGTTCGTCGGCGTCGACGATCTGGTGACCCAGGCCTCGGACGACCGGCAGGAGCCGGACGCCTTCGCCCATCTCTTCCGGGACCAGGAAGGATCGGGAAAGCCTCCGGTACCGCCCCAGCCCGAACCGGCTCCCGCACCCGCGCCCGCCAAGGGCGGCGGCGGCAAGGTCTCCGGTCTGCTCAAGTCCAGCGCGGTCATGGCCGCCGGCACCCTCGTCTCCCGGCTCACCGGTTTCGTCCGGTCCCTGGTGATCACCGCCGCACTCGGCGCCGCGATGCTCGGCGACAGCTTCACCATCGCGTACACCCTGCCGACGATGATCTACATCCTCACCGTCGGCGGCGGCCTGAACTCGGTCTTCGTCCCCCAGCTCGTCCGCGCCATGAAGGACGACGAGGACGGCGGAGAAGCCTTCGCCAACCGGCTCCTGACCCTGGTGATGGTCGCGCTCGGCCTGATCGTCGCCGCCGCGGTCCTCGTGGCGCCGGTGCTGATCAAGCTGATGTCCAGCACCATCGCCGACGACGTGGCCGCCAACAGCGTGGCCGTCACCTTCGCCCGGTACTGCCTGCCCACCATCTTCTTCATGGGCGTGCACGTGGTGATGGGCCAGATCCTCAACGCCCGTGGCAAGTTCGGCGCGATGATGTGGACCCCGGTCCTCAACAACATCGTCATGATCATCACGTTCGGGCTGTTCATCTGGGTCTACGGCACCTCCGCCGAATCGCAGATGGGCGTCGAGACCATCCCGGCGGAGGGCGTCCGGCTGCTCGGCATCGGCACTCTGCTCGGCCTCGTCGTCCAGGCCCTGGCGATGATCCCCTACCTGCGCGAGACGGGCTTCCGCTTCCGCCCCCGGTTCGACTGGAAGGGCCACGGGCTCGGCAAGACCGTCAAGCTGGCCAAGTGGACCGTGCTGTTCGTCCTGGCCAACCAGGCGGGCGTCCTGGTCGTCACCCAGCTCGCCACAGCGGCGGGCAAGCTCTCGGGCAGGGACGGCACCGGGTTCCTGGCCTACTCCAACGCCCAGCTGATCTGGGGCATGCCGCAGGCCATCATCACCGTCTCCGTCATGGCCGCGCTGCTGCCCCGCATCTCCCGGGCCGCCCACGACAACGATCCCGGTGCGGTCCGCGACGACATCTCGCAGGGACTGCGCAACTCGGCCGTCGCCATCGTGCCGGTGGCCTTCACCTTCCTCGCGCTCGGCCTGCCGATGTGCACCCTGCTGTACGCGTCCAGCGGCGCCGAGGCCGCCCGCTCCATGGGCTTCATCCTCATGGCCTTCGCGCTCGGCCTGATCCCGTACTCCGTGCAGTACGTCGTCCTCCGCGGGTTCTACGCCTACGAGGACACCCGCACGCCCTTCTACAACACGGTGATCGTGGCAGCCGTCAACGCCGCCGCGTCCGCGCTCTGTTACGTCGTCCTGCCCGCCCGTTGGGCGGTCGTCGGCATGGCCTTCTCCTACGGTCTGGCCTACGCGGTCGGTGTCGGTGTCGCCTGGCGCCGGCTGCGCAACCGGCTGGGCGGCGACCTGGACGGCGCGCACATCGTCCGGACCTACGCCCGCCTCTGCATGGCGGCGGTGCCCGCCGCCCTGGTCGGCGGCGCCGTCGGATTCGGAATCCTGGAACTGGTCGGCACCGGCGCCCTCGGCTCCCTGGCCGCGCTGATCTGCGGCGGCGTCCTCCTCCTGGGCATCTTCTTCGCCGCGGCGAAGAAGATGCGCATCGAAGAGGTCAACGGCCTGGTCGGCATGGTCCGTGGACGGCTCGGCCGCTGAATGAGCACCCGCCCGCACAACCATCGCCGCACTCCGCGTGTCGTGCATAGCGCCGGAGTGTGGGCACAATTGGCGTGACTGTGCAGAGCTGGCTGGCATCGCGCAACGGATGGGGAGGCAGGAACGACGGTGGCGGAACGTAGCACGGCCGCCGTCGACGTGGCCGACAACGGCGGCGACGAGCCGCTGACCGCCAAGGCGGACGAGGCCACGACCGACGGGACGGCGCAAGCCGAGGACACCAAGGGCGCGAGCCCCAAGGACACCGACAACACGGACGGGAAGCGCTCCGAGGCCGTTCCGGCGTCACCCGATCTGCACAGCGGTCACAAGCTCGCCGGGCGCTACCGCCTGGAGGAGTGCGTCACCCGTCTGGACGGCTTCAGCAGCTGGCGCGCGGTCGACGAGAAGCTCCGCCGGGCGGTGGGCGTCCACCTGCTGCCCGCCGACCACCCGCGGGCCCGCTCGGTGCTGGCTGCCGCCCGCTCCTCGGCCCTGCTCGGCGACCCCCGCTTCGTCCAGGTCCTGGACGCCGTCGAGGAGAACGACCTCGTCTACGTGGTCCACGAATGGCTGCCGGACGCCACCGAGCTCACCGCTCTGCTGGCCACCGGGCCGATGGAGGCCCACGACGCCTACCAGCTCGTCAGCCAGCTCTCCCAGGCGATGGCCGCCGCCCACCGCGAGGGCCTGTCCCATCTGCGCCTCACCCCCGGCGCGGTTCTGCGCAGCTCCACCGGGCAGTACCGCATCCGCGGTCTCGCCGTGAACGCCGCGCTGCGCGGCATCACCGCCGAACGGCCCCTCCGTACCGACACCGAGGCCATCGGCGCCCTCCTGTACGCCGCGCTGACCCACCGATGGCCGTACGGGGACGACGCCCACGGGCTCGCCGGGCTGCCCAAGGGCCTGGGGCTCATCGCCCCGGACCAGGTCCGGGCCGGCGTCCACCGCGGCCTCTCCGAGCTCGCCATGCGGGCGCTCGCCAACGACGGCGCCACCGCCTCCCGGCAGGAACCGCCCTGCACCACGCCGGACGAGCTCGCCAAGGCCGTCGCCGCCATGCCGCGCATCCTCCCGCCGGAGCCCACGTTCACCGCGCCTCCCGCGTATCAGCGCACGACCTATCAGCAGGGCACGTACGGGCGCCCGTCCTCGCACCCCTCCGTCGCCGCCCAGCCCGTGATGCCGGTCCCTCCGGCCCCTCTGCAGAGCCGTACCGGCCGCGTGCTCAAGTGGACCGTCTCGGCGCTCCTCATCGCCGCGCTGGGACTCGGCAGCTGGCAGCTCGCCGAGGCGCTGCTCGACCGGAGCAAGGGCTCCGACGACACCGGCGTCACCGAGCCGAACGAGGACGACAAGAACAACGGCGACAAGCCCGCGTCGTCCGCCGAACCCCTGGACATCGCGGGGGCCACGGAGTTCAAGCCCGACGGCTCCGGCATCAAGGAGCAGGAGGTGCCGAACACCATCGACGGCGACCCCGGAACCCACTGGGTCACCCCGCGGTACGAGGGCTTCGCCAACTTCGGCAACCTCCCCCAGCGCAAGCAGGGCAGCGGCATCATCGTCGACCTCGGCAAGGTGCGTGACGTCTCGGGCGTCGACGTGTCCATGTACCGGAACGGGCAGACGACGACCGTGCTCGCCGCGTCCCCGGACGCCTCGTCCCCGTCCGTGACGGCGGACTTCGACCAGCCGATCGTCAAGCGGACCGTCTCGGGGTCGAAGCTCGAGGAGAAGCTCGACAAGCCCGTCCGTACCCGCTACGTCCTGGTCCACATCACGGAGCTCCCGTCGGACGGAACGGGCGGCTACCGGGGCGGCATCACCGACATCTCCGTCCTCGGCTGATCCACCGCCCGATACGGTGGGGCGGACCGTTCGCCCACCGAGCGCCCGCGACGCCAAGGGTTGCGGCCGTCACACCCGTGACGGCAGTCTTCTCCCGTCGCACCGCTTCGCCGGGCGCGGCCCACAGACGACATCGGATCCGGTTCGGAGGGGGGAGCACGGTGGATTCCGTTCCACCCGAGGCACCGAGCGACTCGGAGCTGCTCGCCCAGCATGTGGCGGGCGACCCCGACGCCTTCGGTGAACTCGTACGCCGCCACCGCGACCGGCTCTGGGCCGTGGCGCTGCGCACCCTGGGGGACCGGGAGGAAGCGGCCGACGCCGTGCAGGACGCCCTGATCTCCGCCTTCCGCGCTGCCCACACCTTCCGCGGCCAGTCCGCCGTCACCACCTGGCTGCACCGGATCACCGTCAACGCCTGCCTCGACCGGGTCCGCAAGGCCGCCTCCCGCAAGACGTCCCCGGTGGACGACGCCGAACGCCTCGACCAGCTCCTGGAACCCCACGAATCGGCCGAGGCCCCCGCCGTGCGGCAGGATCTTCACCGCCAGCTCCAGGAGGCCCTGGCCACACTGCCCGCCGAGCAGCGGGCGGCCCTCGTCCTCGTTGACATGCAGGGCTACCCCGTCGCGGAGGCGGCCAGCATCCTGGAGGTGCCGACCGGCACCGTGAAGAGCCGGTGCGCACGGGGCCGGGCGAGACTGGCCCCCCTGGTCCGCCACCTGCGCGCGGGAACCGGGGGACAGACCCCCGACGGAGACAACGGCGCCACAGGAAGGAACCGGACGCCCGGAGCATCCGTCCCACTTGCGTCAGGACCCAGAGACGCAGGAGCAAGCGATCCTGCCGCCACGAAGGGAGGAGGTGGGCGCCCGTGACATCCACGGACGACACGGCTCAGCACCCGGAGGTCTCCGAGATCTCCGATCTCACCGAAGGGCTGCTCTCCCCTTCCCGGACGGCGGAAGTCCGGCAGCACCTCGCGGAGTGCGACCTCTGCGCGGAGATCCTGGACTCCCTGGAGGAGATCCGCGGGCTGCTCGGGACGATGCCCGCCCCCGAGCCGATGCCCGAGGACATCGCCGCCCGCATCGACGCGGCCCTCGCGGCCGAAGCCGGCTCCACACCTCCCACCGAGGACGAGCCGCTCGTTGTTTCACGTGAAACAACGAGCGACGAGAGCGCGACGACCACCAGCACGGTGAGCGGGGCCTCTGCTGTGAGCGGCGGCGCCACTGCCCCGGACCGCCCGGCGGGGAGGTCCTCGGCTGCCACCGGACCGGGCCGCCGTCCCACCCGCCGCCGCAAGCGCGCCGTGGTCCTCGGCACCGCGTTCGGCGCCGCGGTCATCGGGATGAGTGTCTTTTTCCTGCAGGCGGTCGCCCCGTCCGGCGATGCGGCCAAGTCGGCGGCCGACAACGGAGTCAGTGCCGCGGACAGCGGCGCGCCCGCCTACGCCGACGGCACGCTCGAGACCCAGGTGCACCACCTCCTGGGCGACGGCGACGAAGCAGGCCCGGAGAGCCCCGGCGTCAAGAAGGTGCCGCCGGAGGCGGACACCAAGTCGACGAGCGAAGCCCTCACCCCCGACGCCGAGGCATCCAGGAGCCCCATGAAGGCCCCTGTCGTCGACGTGCCCCCCTGTGTGCAGCGGGCCACCGGCCGCACCACGCCGGCCCTCGCCCTCGACGAGGGCACGTACCGCGGAAAGGACGCCTATCTCGTCGTCCTTCCGCATGCGACCGACTCCGCACGCGTACAGGCCTACCTCGTGGCCTCCGCCTGCGTGGACACCGCTCCCGAGGCCCCCGGCCAACTGCTGCTCACGCGCGCCTACAACCGCCCCTGAAGGCCGTCCGGGACCGCCGCGGCATGTTCGGGAATGCATCCGCCGTAGGATCCGTTGGGTGGGGTGAGAGTCGTTGACCGACCCCCGTAGGCAGTTAGGCAGTCTGCAGAAACGAGGAAGAAACCCGTGAGCGACGTCCGTAATGTGATCATCATCGGCTCCGGACCGGCCGGGTACACCGCCGCTCTGTACACCGCCCGCGCGTCGCTGAACCCGTTGGTCTTCGAGGGCGCCGTCACGGCCGGCGGTGCGCTGATGAACACCACCGACGTGGAGAACTTCCCCGGCTTCCAGGACGGCATCATGGGCCCCGAGCTCATGGACAACATGCGGGCCCAGGCCGAGCGCTTCGGCGCCGAGCTGATCCCCGACGACGTCGTCGCGGTCGATCTCACCGGTGACATCAAGACCGTCACCGACACCGCGGGCACCGTCCACCGCGCCAAGGCGGTCATCGTCACCACCGGTTCCCAGCACCGCAAGCTCGGACTGCCCAACGAGGACGCTCTCTCCGGACGCGGCGTCTCCTGGTGCGCCACCTGCGACGGCTTCTTCTTCAAGGACCACGACATCGCCGTGATCGGCGGCGGCGACACCGCGATGGAGGAGGCGACCTTCCTCTCCCGCTTCGCCAAGTCCGTCACGATCGTCCACCGCCGTGACACCCTGCGCGCCTCCAAGGCCATGCAGGACCGGGCCTTCGCCGACCCGAAGATCAAATTCGCCTGGGACAGCGAGGTCGCCGAGGTCAAGGGCGACCAGAAGCTCTCCGGTCTGACCCTGCGCAGCACCAAGACCGGCGAGACGTCCGAGCTTCCCGTGACCGGGCTCTTCATCGCCGTCGGCCACGACCCGCGCACCGAGCTCTTCAAGGGCCAGCTGGAGCTCGACGACGAGGGTTACCTGAAGGTCGAGGCGCCCTCCACGCGCACCAACCTGCCCGGTGTCTTCGGCGCCGGAGACGTGGTCGACCACACCTACCGTCAGGCCATCACGGCAGCGGGCACCGGATGCTCCGCCGCCCTGGACGCCGAGCGCTTCCTCGCGGCTCTGGCCGACGCCGAGCCCGCCGAACCGGAGAAGACCCCGGCCGTCTGAACGTACGCACCGCACACCACCACCCCGAGAGACTAAGGAGGCCGCCGTGGCCGGCGACCTGAAGCACGTTACGGATGACACCTTCGACGAGGTCGTCCTCAAGAGCGACAAGCCTGTTCTGGTGGACTTCTGGGCTGCCTGGTGCGGCCCGTGCCGTCAGATCGCCCCCTCGCTGGAGGCGATCGCGGCAGAGCACGGCGACCAGATCGAGATCGTCAAGCTCAACATCGACGAGAACCCGGCCACCGCCGCCAAGTACGGCGTGATGTCCATCCCCACCCTGAACGTCTACCAGGGCGGCGAGGTCGCCAAGACCATCGTCGGCGCCAAGCCGAAGGCCGCGATCCTCCGCGACCTCGAAGGCTTCATCAGCGCCTGACCGCGCGCAGCGCCCCGGCGCGATGTTTCACGTGAAACGGGCCCACCCCTGAAGGGTGGGCCCGTTTCGCATGGCAGCCGCAACCGGCGGGCCGGCCTCACAACGGTCGCAACACCGGTTCCTTCTGGACCGCCCCCAGAAGCCGGTCGAGCGCCATCTCCACGTCTTCCTTCCAGGAGAGCGTCGTCCGCAGCTCCAGCCTCAGCCGTGGGTATACCGGATGCGGCCGCACGGTCTTGAAGCCGACGGCCAGCAGATGATCCGCGGGGAGTACGCAGGTGGCTTGCTCGGACCTCGCGTCACCGAACGCCTCGATCGCCTTGAAGCCCCGGCGCAGCACGTCCTTGGCGACGGTCTGCACCATGACACGGCCAAGGCCCTGGCCCTGGTACTCGGGAATGATCAGACCGGTGATGAGCTGAACGGCGTCGGGGGAGACCGGGCTGGTCGGGAAGGCCGTCGAGCGGGGGACGTAAGCCGGCGGGGCGTAGAGCACGAAGCCGACCGGCACGTCGTCCACGTAGACCACCCGGCCGCAGGAGCCCCACTCCAGGAGGACCGCGGAGATCCAGGCTTCCTTCTCCAGTTCCGCCTTGCCCGCCTCTACCGCGGCTTCCCCGCTGACCGGGTCAAGCTCCCAGAAGACGCACGAGCGGCAACGCTCGGGGAGATCCGGAAGGTTGTCCAGGGTGAGTGGTACGAGCCGACGCCCCATGACGGCGATTCCTCACTTCCTTCGCCCGCCGCACCACGTGCGGCCGCCAGCGCGCTCCGTTCATGGAACAGACTGCCGACGAATCCCCCGACGGCGCCCAGGCCGAGCCCGACCGTGACGAGCCGACTGCGGCTCACTCTTCGCAAGGCCTCCGCCCTCCTCTGAGGTCGTTCACCGTGGATGCGCCGTCCCAGAACGCATCGTATCCACCCAGAGGTGATGCGGATACCGCGAGAGGGCAAAGGGCGGGCCGTGTTCCGGTATGCACCGGCGCACGGCCCGCCCTTCCGTGAACCCCGCGGCTCAGCCCTCGTCGTCCTCCTCGGACGTCTCGGCCAGCCGACGCTCCAGCACCCGGCCCTCGCCCGGAGCGAGACTGCCGAGGATCCGGTCCAGGTCTTCCATCGACGCGAACTCGACGACGATCTTGCCCTTCTTCTGCCCCAGGTCGACCTTCACCCGGGTCTCGAAGCGGTCGGACAGACGGGTCGCCAGATCGGTCAGAGCGGGGGACACCCGACCGCCGGCCCGCGGGCCCTTGGGCTTCACCGAGCCAGTGGGGTGCGAACCCATGAGCCTCACGATCTCCTCGACCGTGCGCACCGAAAGCCCCTCAGCCACGACGCGGTGGGCCAGCAGGTCCTGCTCCTCGGAGTCGTCCACGGACAGCAGGGCACGAGCATGGCCGGCCGAGAGCACGCCTGCCGCGACCCGGCGCTGCACCGACGGCGAAAGCCGCAGGAGCCTCAGGGTGTTCGTCACCTGCGGACGGGAGCGGCCGATCCGATCGGCCAGCTGGTCTTGGGTGCACTTGAAGTCCTTGAGCAGCTGGTCGTACGCGGCTGCCTCTTCCAGCGGGTTCAGCTGAGCCCGGTGGAGGTTCTCCAGCAGCGCGTCCAGGAGCAGCTTCTCGTCGTCCGTGGCGCGGACGATGGTGGGAATCCGCTCCAGGCCCGCTTCCCGGCAGGCCCTCCAACGACGCTCACCCATGATGAGCTCGTAGCTGTCCGGGCCCACCTTGCGGACGACTACCGGCTGGAGAAGACCGACCTCCTTGATGGAGACGACCAGCTCGGACAGCGCGTCCTCGTCGAAGACCTCACGGGGCTGGCGGGGGTTCGGGGTGATCATCCCGATCGGCAGCTCGGCGAAGTACGCACCGGACGTCCCGGCATCCTGCTCGGAGCGGTCCTCCGGGGCCGACGCCGGCTCCGGCACCACCGGGGCGGCCGGCAGCGCGGTCACCTTCGCCGCGGCCACCCCACGCTCCGCCGTCAGCACCGGGCCCGTGCCGGACGATGACGCGCCTCCGGGCGCCGGCACCTGCTTCTCCTGGGGAGCGGCGGGGATCAGCGCACCGAGCCCACGTCCCAGTCCTCTACGACGCTCACTCACTGAAGGCCCTCCGAAACGTGTCGCTGGCTGTTCTGACTGCTCGTGTGGGCGTGCTGAGCCTCGTAGTGCACCCCGGCGCCCCGCAGGGCGATCTCCCGGGCGGCTTCGAGATACGAGAGCGAACCGCTGGATCCCGGGTCGTAGGTCAGCACGGTCTGCCCGTAGCTCGGCGCCTCCGAAATGCGCACCGACCGCGGGATGCTCGTCCGCAGCACTTCCTTGCCGAAGTGGGTACGGACCTCCTCGGCGACCTGGGAGGCGAGCCTCGTCCGGCCGTCGTACATCGTCAGCAGGATCGTCGAGACATGCAGATCCGGATTCAGATGGCCCCGCACCAGGTCGACGTTGCGCAGGAGCTGTCCCAGGCCTTCCAGCGCGTAGTACTCGCACTGGATGGGGATCAGCACCTCGGCGCCGGCCACCAGCGCGTTCACCGTCAGCAGGCCCAGCGAGGGGGGGCAGTCGATGAGGATGTAGTCCAGCGGCTGCTCGTACGCCTGGATGGCCCGCTGAAGCCGGCTCTCCCGTGCCACCAGCGAGACCAGCTCGATCTCCGCACCGGCGAGATCGATGGTCGCCGGGGCACAGAAGAGACCCTCCACGTCCGGTACGGGCTGGACCACCTCCGAGAGGGGGCGGCTGTCCACCAGGACGTCGTAGATCGAGGGGACATCGGCGTGGTGATCGATGCCCAGAGCCGTGGAGGCGTTGCCCTGCGGGTCGAGGTCGACCACCAGAACGCGCGCACCGTGCAGGGCCAGGGAAGCGGCAAGGTTGACCGTCGTGGTCGTCTTACCGACCCCGCCCTTCTGGTTGGCCACCACCATGACGCGGGTGCGGTCAGGGCGGGGCAGCCCTTCGCCGGCGCGGCCGAGGGCCTCGACCGCCAGCTGAGCGGCACGGCCGATGGGTGTGTCGTCCATCGGCGGCGGTGTTTCACGTGAAACACCCTCACCCACGGACTCGGTTCGGGGACCGGGGACCGGGTCGGTCATCGGTCCCGCGATGTTGGCGTCGGACCGCAAGGATTCACTCTCCTCGACTTCAGGCTCGCAATGAACAGAGCCTGCCATGCTTTCGGGGTCGTGAACCAGCGAGGCCCGCTGTTCTGTGGATGAATCCGTGCGTGTGGACAACTCGGCAACCCGTCCGGGCTTGCGGTCGCGCGACGTGGCAGCCGCACGACCGCGGCCGATGATTCCCTGCAGCAGAGAGCGACGTTTCACGTGAAACACGATGCCCCCGCCGAGCAACTACCAGGCCACGACACTCCGCACGGGGTATGTATCGCTACATTCCGGGATTACTGCTGCTAAGCAACCCAAGAACCAACAGACTCCGCATACCGGCCGACCGCTCTGGGCCGCAAACCGTTATGCGGAGCCGTCCCGCGAAGCCCCTCAGCGACGCCTGCGCGTGCGGCCCGTCCGAGCCGCCTTGGCCCTCTTTGCGGCGAACCTCACACCGCCCGGGCTCTCGCCCACCACGACACGGACCACGGTGGAGAGCGGATCGACCACGCCTTCGCCGACCTGGAGCACCTCGGTCTCCAGCACACCGAGCTTGCTGAGCGCGGCCCTGGCGCCGTTGATCTCCTCCTCGGCGGTGTCGCCCTTGAGCGCGAGCATCTCCCCGTAAGGCTTCAGCAGGGGGACGCCCCAGCCCGCCAGCCGGTCCAGCGGCGCCACCGCACGAGCGGTCACCACCTGAACGGGCTGGAGCGTCCCGAGGACCTCCTCGGCCCGGCCACGCACGACCGTCACATGGTCCAGGCCGAGCAGGTCGACGACCTCCTGGAGGAAGTTCGTCCGCCGGAGCAGCGGCTCCAGCAGGGTGATCTTGAGATCGGGGCGCACCAACGCCAGTGGGATCCCGGGCAGACCAGCGCCCGAGCCCACATCGCACACGGTGACGCCTTCGGGCACGACCTCGGAGAGCACCGCGCAGTTCAGCAGGTGCCGCTCCCACAGCCGAGGGACCTCACGCGGCCCGATCAGGCCTCGCTTGACCCCGGCATCCGCAAGAAGCTCCGCGTACCGGACAGCCTCCGGGAAGAGCTCTCCGAACACCGCCTGCGCCTCCGCAGGTGCCTGGGGGAGCTCTGCTGCCTCCGTCACGGGGACCGTCCTTCCATACCGCACTAGCGCACTGTGGGTGGCTGACTATCAGGCTGACAAAGATCGGCCCCGCCTGCGAACAGACGGGGCCGACAGTACAAGGATCGGGTCAGGCCGGGAGAACGACGACGAAGCGCTGCGGCTCCTCGCCCTCCGACTCGCTCCGGAGTCCGGCCGCGGCGATCGCGTCGTGCACGACCTTGCGCTCGAACGGCGTCATCGGGTCCAGCTTCACCGGCTGGCCCGAGCTCTTGACCTCGTTCGCGGCCTTGGCACCCAGCTCCGCGAGGACCTCGCGCTTCTTGGCCCGGAAGCCGCCGATGTCCAGCATCAGACGGCTGCGGTCGCCGGTCTCCCGGTGGACGGCCAGCCGCGTCAGCTCCTGGAGCGCCTCCAGGACCTCACCGTCGCGGCCCACGAGCTTCGACAGGTCGCGCGCCGATTCGCTGATGATCGACACCGCGGCCCGGTCCGCCTCGACGTCCATGTCGATGTCGCCGTCGAGGTCGGCGATGTCGAGCAGTCCCTCGAGGTAGTCGGCCGCGATCTCACCCTCCTGCTCCAGGCGGGTCAGGGTGTCGCTGCCGGCCTCAGCGGCGGCCGTGGAGGTGGTGCCTTCCGTCACGGATGGACTCCTTCTACTTCTTGGACGGGTGCTTGGGCCGCTGCGGGCCCTTGCGCTGTCCGGACTTGGCTTGGCGTGAGGAGCCGGAGGCGGGCTTGCCCGCCGACTTCGGCTTGTCGTCCTGCGGTGCGTCCTGCTTCTCGAGCGAGGTCTTGGAGCCGGCTGCCGCAGGCTCCGCGTCCTTGGCCCCGCCGGCCGTGGCACCGGCCGTCTGGCGCTTCGCCTTGGTCTGGCGCTTCGGCTGCTGGCGCTTGTGCGCCTGGCTGCCCTCGGCATCGGCGGCGGCGGTCTCGCTCTTGTGCACCGTGCCGTCCTCCTGGGCCGCGAGGCCCAGCTTGCTGAGACCGGTGATGAACTTGCGCTCGATGTCGTTGCGGTCGGAGCCCTTGGCGACGATGGCCTTGACGGTGTTGCGCCGGGTACGGCCGCGGACCTGCCCGTGGCCGGTCACACTCTTGAGCACCCGCTGGAGGTAGGCGTCCTGCGCCTTGCTGCCCGGCGTCGGGTTCTGGTTGATCACGTACATCTGCTGACCCATGGTCCAGACGTTCGTGGTCAGCCAGTAGACGAGGACACCGACGGGGAAGTTGATGCCCATCACGGCGAAGATGACCGGGAAGATGTACATCAGCATCTTCTGCTGCTGCATGTACGGGGTCTTCACCGTCAGGTCGACGTTCTTCGTCATCAGCTGGCGCTGGGTGAAGAACTGCGAGGCCGACATCAGCACGATCATGATCGCGGTGACGATCCGGACGTCCGTCAGGGAGGCGTCGAGCGAGGTGACCTTCTCAACGCTGTCCGTGAACTTCGCGGCCAGCGGGGCGCCGAAGATGTGCGCCTGACGTGCGCTGTCGAGCAGGTCCTGGTTGATCGCACCGATCTTCTTGCCCGAGGCGATGGAAGACAACACGTGATACAGGGCGAAGAAGAACGGGGACTGCGCCAGGATGGGAAGGCACGACGAGAGCGGGTTGGTGCCCGTCTCCTTGTACAGCTTCATCATCTCTTCGGACTGACGCTGCTTGTCGTTCTTGTAGCGCTCCTGGATCGCCTTCATCTTCGGCTGGAGCACCTGCATGTTGCGGGTCGACTTGATCTGCTTCACGAAGAGCGGGATCAGGCAGATCCGGATCAGCACCACCAGGGACACGATCGACAGGCCCCAGGCCCAGCCGGAGTCGTCGCCGAACAGCGCCCCGTAGACCTTGTGGAACTGAACGATGACCCATGAGACGGGCGTGGTGATAAAGCTGAACAGACTGGCAATCGTGTCCACTAATCAGGCTCCTTGAGCATTGGGCGAGGTCTCTGCGGCCGGGCTCGGAGGTTCGGAGACCGACCCCCCGGACGGCACATCAGCGGCGGACTCCCCGCCCTTTTCGCCGCGCAGGGCATTGCGCAGCAGCTCGTGCCACCGCGGACGCTTGCGTGGCGGAACATGATCCACACCACCGGGTGACCACGGATTGCACCGCAGGATGCGCCAGGCGGTCAGCGCTGTTCCCTTGATGGCACCGTGCCTGTCGATCGACGTATATCCATAGTGGGAACACGACGGGTAGTAACGGCATACAGGCCCGAGGAGTGGACTGATCGTCCACTGGTACAGCTTGATGAGAGCCAGCAGCGGGTACTTCATCGCGCGCCCCCTCCCAGCAGCCGCTGAAGAGCGGCGTCCAGGTCTCGGGCCAGCTGTGCATGGTCGGCGTCGCCCGCACCGGGCAGCGCCCGTACGACAACAAGGCTACCGGGGGGCAGCTGAGGCAGCCGATCGCGGACCAGGTGGCGAAGCTTCCGCTTCACCGCGGTACGGACGACCGCGCTACCCACGGCCTTGCTGACAACGAAACCCGCACGCGGCGCGGGAAGAGTCTCCCCCGTCACGTGCGGGTCCGTTTCACCGCTGCGTAGATGGACGACGAGCAGCGGACGTCCGGCTCGACGTCCTCGTCGTACCGCGGTCGCGAAGTCCTCGCGCCGCCTCAGCCGATTCTCGGTAGGCAGCACGTCATGGACCTGTAAGCGATCAGGCGGACAGGCTGCTGCGGCCCTTGCCGCGGCGGTTCGCGAGGATCGCACGGCCGGCACGGGTACGCATGCGCAGACGGAAGCCGTGGGTCTTGGCGCGACGGCGGTTGTTCGGCTGGAAGGTGCGCTTGCTCACTCGGGGGCTCCAGAAATGATTCGTGTCTTGGCGGGACATCGCCTGGCTGTCACCGTGCGCCCACGAGGAACTCGCGTAAACGCCTTAGTGCACCGCTTCACAATCACAGATCGTGATCTTTGCCCATCGGAGGCAGGCGGCAGCAGCCATCGACAACTCGACCTGGTCACGGTACGCGCGGCTACGCCATCCGGTCAAACCGGCTCCGCGCGACCCCCCATTGTGCACAGCCTGTGGACAACAACTTGAACCGCGCGGGTCGGCCTGACTACCGTGGCCGAACTCCGGTTCTTTTCCTTCCCGACTGCCGGGCCTCACCCGACCCGACCCATCCCGTCCCGAGAACCACACATTCGTGGGACATGCGAGAGAGCGTGCCTTGTGGCTGACGTACCTGCCGATCTTGCCGCAGTGTGGCCGCGAGTGCTGGAACAACTCCTCGGGGAGGGCCAGCAGGGCATCGAGCCGAAGGACAAGCAGTGGATCGAGCGCTGCCAGCCACTGGCACTCGTCGCCGACACCGCACTGCTGGCCGTCCCCAATGAATGGGGCAAGCGCGTCCTGGAGGGCCGGCTCGCGCCGCTCATCAGCGAGACGCTGACCCGGGAGTGCGGCCGGCCCATCCGGATCGCGATCACCGTCGACGACTCCGCCGGCGAACCGCCCTCCCCGCCGGCGCCCCCCATGCACCAGTCGCACCAGAGCCAGCAGGGCCACCGCTACCCGTCCCAGCAGCGCGACGACGCGCCTCGGGGCGACACGTACGACGGATACGGTCACCGGCCCTCCGACGACGGCATGCCGACGGCCCGGCCGGCCTACCCCGACTACCAGCAGCAGCGCCCGGAGCCCGGCGCCTGGCCGCGTACCCAGGAGGACCTCTCCTGGCAGCAGCCGCGGCACGGCGGATACCAGGACCGCGAGCAGCCCTCCGGCGAGCCGTACCGGGAGAACGAGCAGTACCGGGAGCAGCCCGCCGAGCAGTGGCGCGAGCCGTACGGCACCGGGCGCCCCCAGCAGCCGAGCCACGACTACCGGTCGCAGCCGCCCGAGCACCAGGGGTACGAGCAGCAGCGCCCCGACCGGCAGGACCACCGTCAGGACCAGCAGCAGCCGCAGCACCGCCAGATTGGTCCGGGCCACGGCCCCGGGCGGGCCGGCGGCTCGGTCCCCGGTCCGATGGGCGCCCAGCCGGCCCCCGCGCCGGGGCCCGGCGAACCGCATGCCCGGCTGAACCCGAAGTACCTCTTCGACACCTTCGTCATCGGGGCGTCCAACCGGTTCGCGCACGCCGCGGCCGTCGCCGTCGCCGAGGCGCCCGCGAAGGCGTACAACCCCCTCTTCATCTACGGGGAGTCGGGGCTCGGCAAGACCCACCTGCTGCACGCCATCGGGCACTACGCGCGGAGCCTCTACCCGGGGACCCGGGTGCGGTACGTGAGCTCGGAGGAGTTCACCAACGAGTTCATCAACTCCATCCGCGACGGCAAGGGCGACACCTTCCGCAAGCGCTACCGCGACGTGGACATCCTGCTGGTCGACGACATCCAGTTCCTGGCGAGCAAGGAGTCGACGCAGGAGGAGTTCTTCCACACCTTCAATACGCTGCACAACGCGAACAAGCAGATCGTGCTCTCCTCGGACCGGCCGCCCAAGCAGCTGGTGACGCTGGAGGACCGGCTGCGCAACCGCTTCGAGTGGGGCCTGACGACCGACGTCCAGCCGCCCGAGCTGGAGACCCGGATCGCGATCCTCCGGAAGAAGGCGGTGCAGGAGCAGCTCAACGCCCCGCCGGAGGTCCTGGAGTTCATCGCCTCGCGGATCTCGCGCAACATCCGTGAGCTGGAGGGCGCGCTGATCCGGGTGACGGCCTTCGCCTCACTGAACCGGCAGCCGGTGGACCTCGGGCTGACGGAGATCGTCCTGAAGGACCTGATCCCGGGCGGCGAGGAGTCGGCCCCGGAGATCACCGCGCCGGCCATCATGGCGGCCACCGCGGACTACTTCGGTCTCACCGTGGACGACCTCTGCGGATCCTCGCGCAGCCGGGTCCTGGTGACGGCGCGCCAGATCGCCATGTATCTGTGCCGCGAGCTGACCGACCTCTCGCTCCCGAAGATCGGTGCGCAGTTCGGCGGCCGCGACCATACGACGGTGATGCACGCGGACCGTAAGATCCGGGCGCTGATGGCGGAGCGCCGCTCCATCTACAACCAGGTCACCGAGCTGACCAACCGCATCAAGAACGGCTGACGCGGCTTCCCGGGCTTCTCCTGGAGCGTTCCTCAGGGGCGCCTGCCACAGACCTCCACGGTCCGCGGCAGGCGCTCTTTCGCGTTCCCGGGGCCCTCAGAGGGTCGCCCGGAGCCTACGTGGGGCTGTCCGAGGTTCGCGACGAGCGCCCCGCCGAGCTCGCGCTGTTCGAATAAGGGCTGCTCAGAGGCCCTTCTCCACAGATGTGCGAGAAATCTTCCGTCCACAGCCTGGGGACTGGGAAGTTGTCCATATTGCGTCCACAGGGTGCGCTGTCGATACTCCATCAGGCCAGGTCACGTGGTTGGGGATTTGTGGTCAACAATGATCCACAGCCTGTGGACAGAATCTTCGTCCACAGGAGGTCGTCGATGTTGTCCACCGGCGGCCCACAGGCAGAGCCCTCTTGTCCCCAGCTTCGCCCCGCTTCTCCACACCCCTGTCCACTGTTCGGCAACGCAACACACGCTCTCACCGCCTGGAGTGAAAGGCGTCACACCAAGGTGCTCGGTTGGGCTGTGGGGAACGTGGGTAAAGCTGGGGACAGGCCTGGGGAGAAGTGGCCCCCTCCTGTGCATCGGGTGTGCAGAACTTTCGTCCGTCCACAGAAAGCCCCGGTTGTCCACGGGCGCCACCCACAGGACCGGTGGACAAAAAACAGTTGCTGACCTGCGCAAACGACGTTATCCACGGTATCCACAAGGCCTACTACTACTACCACCCAGAGTTAGCCAGGAATCCGCTTCGAAGTGGGGCCTGTGTACAACTCGACCGTCGACCGCCGCGAAGCTCTTGGCCCGACTTGACCCCGAGCAGCAACGGCTGTCGGTGCCGTAGGTCAGACTGGACCCCGGAGCCTCCCCAGCCCTCGGCAGGGAGCTCCGGTCCAGACGACGAAGGCCAGCAGGGCGAGCGAGCAACAGCAGGAGGCGGTTCCGGTGAAGATCCGGGTGGAGCGCGATGTACTCGCGGAGGCGGTGGCCTGGGTGGCCCGCAGCCTCCCGGCCCGTCCGCCGGCGCCCGTTCTCGCGGGCCTTCTGCTGAAGGCCGAGGACGGGGCTCTCAGCTTCTCCAGCTTCGACTACGAGGTCTCCGCCAGGGTCTCCGTCGACGCGGAGATCGACGAGGACGGCACGGTGCTCGTCTCCGGCCGGCTGCTCGCCGACATCTGCCGCGCCCTGCCCAACCGCCCGGTGGAGATCTCCACCGACGGTGTGCGCGCGACGGTCGTCTGCGGCTCCTCCCGCTTCACCCTCCACACACTGCCTGTGGAGGAATACCCGGCGCTGCCGCAGATGCCGACCGCCACGGGCACCGTCCCCGGTGAGGTCTTCGCCTCGGCCGCCGCCCAGGTCGCCATCGCCGCCGGCCGCGACGACACGCTGCCCGTGCTCACCGGTGTGCGGATCGAGATCGAGGGCGACACGGTCACCCTCGCCTCCACCGACCGCTACCGCTTCGCGGTCCGCGAGTTCCTGTGGAAGCCGGAGAACGCCGACGCCTCCGCGGTCGCCCTGGTGCCCGCCAAGACGCTCCTGGACACCGCCAAGGCACTCACCAGCGGCGACACGGTCACCCTGGCGCTCTCGGGCTCCGGCGCGGGCGAGGGCCTGATCGGTTTCGAGGGCGCCGGGCGCCGCACGACCACGCGGCTGCTCGAAGGCGACCTGCCGAAGTACCGCACGCTGTTCCCGACCGAGTTCAACTCCGTCGCGGTGATCGAGACGGCCCCCTTCGTCGAGGCCGTCAAGCGCGTGGCCCTGGTCGCCGAGCGCAACACCCCCGTACGGCTCAGCTTCGAGCAGGGCGTCCTCATCCTGGAGGCCGGTTCCAGCGACGACGCACAGGCTGTGGAGAGGGTCGACGCGGTGCTGGAGGGCGACGACATCTCGATCGCCTTCAACCCGACGTTCCTGCTGGACGGTCTGAGCGCGATCGACTCCCCGGTCGCCCAGCTCTCGTTCACCACGTCCACCAAGCCCGCCCTGCTCAGCGGCCGCCCGGCCGTCGACGCCGAGGCGGACGACGCGTACAAGTACCTGATCATGCCGGTGCGCCTCTCCGGCTGATCCCCGCGTCCCCCGCCCGATCGGGGGACGTATCCGCGGCAGTTTCCGGCGGGCCCGCTCGGCGCGGAGCGGGCCCGCCGTGCTGTCCCCGGCCGGGCGTAGGCTCGGTCCTGGGTGCACACATGCCCCCGACGCTTATCGCCACGACGCTTAAGGAATCTCTGATGGAGCTCGGTCTCGTCGGCCTCGGCAAGATGGGCGGCAACATGCGCGAGCGCATCCGCCGCGCAGGCCACACCGTCATCGGTTACGACCGCAACCCGGATGTCGCCGATGTCCACAGTCTCGAAGAGCTTGTGGGCAAGCTGAAGGGCCCGCGGGTCATCTGGGTCATGGTCCCGGCCGGGGCCGCGACCCAGTCCACGATCGACGAGCTGGCGGAGCTGCTCTCGCCCGGCGACGTCGTCGTCGACGGCGGGAACTCGCGCTGGACCGACGACGAGAAGCACGCCGTCGAGCTGGGCATCAAGGAGATCGGCTTCGTCGACTGCGGCGTCTCCGGCGGCGTCTGGGGCCTGGAGAACGGCTACGCCCTGATGTACGGCGGCACCGAGCAGAACGTGGCGAAGGTCCAGCCGATCTTCGACGCGCTGAAGCCCGAGGGCGACTTCGGCTCCGTGCACGCGGGCAAGGTCGGCGCCGGCCACTTCGCGAAGATGGTCCACAACGGCATCGAGTACGCCATGATGCAGGCCTACGCCGAGGGCTGGGAGCTGCTGGAGAAGGTCGACTCCGTCACCGATGTGCGCGAGGTCTTCCGCTCCTGGCAGGAGGGCACGGTCATCCGTTCCTGGCTGCTCGACCTCGCGGTCAACGCGCTCGACGACGACGAGCACCTGGACAAGCTCCGGGGCTTCGCCGCCGACTCGGGCGAGGGCCGCTGGACGGTGGAGGCCGCGATCGACAACGCGGTGCCGCTGCCCGCGATCACCGCGTCGCTGTTCGCCCGGTTCGCCTCGCGCCAGGACGACTCGCCGCAGATGAAGATGATCGCCGCGCTGCGCAACCAGTTCGGCGGGCACGCGGTCGAGTCCAAGTCCGAGAACTGACCGGACCGCCGACGACCGGTCGTCGGCGGGACAGGGCGCTGCCAGGCGCCGCACAGCGCGAAGCAGGCGCACCAGCCTGCGAGACAGAAGCACCACGGGAGAGGCCGGCCACCATGCACGTCACGCATCTCTCGCTGGCCGACTTCCGCTCGTACGCCCGGGTCGAGGTCCCTCTCGACCCGGGCGTCACCGCGTTCGTGGGGCCCAACGGGCAGGGCAAGACGAATCTCGTCGAGGCCGTCGGCTATCTCGCCACCCTCGGCAGCCACCGGGTCTCCTCGGATGCCCCGCTGGTGCGGATGGGCGCGGAGCGGGCGGTGATCCGCGCTGCGGTCACCCAGGGCGAGCGCTCGCAGCTGGTCGAGCTGGAGCTGAATCCCGGCCGCGCGAACCGGGCCCGTATCAACCGGTCCTCGCAGGTCAGACCGCGTGACGTGCTCGGCATCGTCCGGACGGTGCTGTTCGCGCCGGAGGATCTGGCCCTCGTCAAGGGCGACCCCGGCGAGCGGCGGCGGTTCCTGGACGAGCTGATCACCGCGCGCTCGCCCCGGATGGCCGGGGTCCGCTCCGACTACGAACGCGTCCTCAAGCAGCGCAACACCCTCCTGAAGTCGGCGGCGATGGCCCGGCGGCACGGCGGCCGCTCGATGGACCTGTCCACGCTCGACGTCTGGGACCAGCACCTGGGCCGGGTGGGCGCCGAGCTGCTCGCGCAGCGCCTCGATCTGATCGCCACGCTCCAGCCGCTGGCCGACAAGGCGTACGGGGACGTCGCGCCGGGCGGCGGTCCGGTGGCGCTGGAGTACCGCAGTTCGGTGGGCGAGGACGTGGGGCCCGAGCGCACCCGCGACGAGCTGTACGAGCAGGTGATCGCGGCGCTCGTGGGGGCCCGCAAGCAGGAGATCGAGCGCGGCGTGACGCTGGTCGGTCCGCACCGCGACGATCTGCTGCTGGGCCTGCGGGGCATGCCGGCGAAGGGGTACGCGAGTCACGGCGAGTCCTGGAGTTACGCGCTGGCGCTGCGGCTGGCCAGCTACGAGCTGCTGCGTTCCGAGGGCAACGAGCCGGTGCTGGTGCTGGACGACGTCTTCGCCGAGCTGGACGCACGCCGCCGGGAGCGGCTGGCTGAGCTGGTGGCCCCGGGCGAGCAGGTGCTGGTGACGGCCGCGGTGGCCGAGGACGTGCCGGGCGTGCTGGCGGGGACGCGGTACGCGGTGAGTGCGGGCGAGGTGGAGCGCGTATGACCGGCCGGGGCGAGCGGGCGGACGAGCCGCGCGCGAACGACGGGGTACCCGTGGCCGGGAGCCCGAAGCCGCCCGAGGCGACCGGGGTCGATCTCGCCCGGGTCGCGCTGCGGGCCGCGAAGGAGCAGGCCAGGGCGCGGGGTGCGGCGGCGCAGCAGAAGAAGCAGGCACGTCGCGGCGGCGGCCTGCGCTCGGGCGCCCGGTCCGACGGCCGGGACCCGCAGCGGCTCGGCTCCGCGATCAACCGGCTGATCACCGAGCGGGGCTGGGAGACGCCCGCGGCGGTCGGCGGGGTGATGGGGCGATGGCCGCAGATCGTCGGCGACGACCTGGCGAAGCACTGCGTACCGCTGCGGTACGACGACGATCCGGCCGCCCGGGTGCTGACGGTGAGCTGTGACTCGACGGCGTGGGCCACGCAGTTGCGGCTGCTGGCCCCGCAGCTGGTGGCCCGGTTGAACGCGGATCTGGGGCAGGGCACCGTACGCATGATCAAGGTGGTCGGTCCGGGCGGTCCGGAGCGCCGGTTCGGGCCGTTGCGGGCGCCCGGCAGCAAGGGTCCGGGGGACACCTACGGCTGAGCCTTCGGGCCGCCGGCCGGAGGCGGTCGGGCCGCAGGGGGCCCGCGGTCGGTTCTCCGCTCCCCCGCCTCTTCCCCACCGATCATCGCTCGGCAACGCTGAGCTGCACTTTCGGCGCAAAATTGTCGTGTACTGGGCGAGATTCTGGGTGAGTTCGTCAGGGTTCGCGCGGGAGGAAACCGGACGGTACGGCGGGAGCGTCCCTCACCGTAGCGGGAGGTTGACAGGCCGAAGCGCTCAAAGCCCTTCAGGGCCTCTTGGAGCCCCTTCCTGAATATGGGGAGTCGTCAGCCGCTCATTCAGGGCGGCACATGCGGACTCAGGTACCGGCAAACCCCCATTCATGTCAGCGCTACCGGTAGACTGGTGAGTAATCCCGCCGCTGAGGCGGGAGTCGTCGATACAAGCCGAACGACGCAGCCGCTCCCGCCTGTCCGGAGAACGGCCTGTGCTGTGCCAGAAAGGGCGCTTCGTGGCCGATTCCGGCAACCCCAACGAGAACATTCCGTCCACGGCCGGTGAGCCGGGCGAGGCCTCCGCCTCGTACGACGCCAGCGCGATCACCGTGCTGGAAGGGCTGGACGCGGTCCGCAAGCGGCCTGGCATGTACATCGGCTCGACCGGTGAGCGCGGCCTGCACCACCTCGTGCAGGAAGTCGTCGACAACTCGGTCGACGAGGCGATGGCGGGCCACGCGGACACCATCGACGTCACGGTCCTGCCCGACGGCGGGGTGCGTGTGATCGACAACGGCCGTGGCATCCCGGTCGGCATCGTGCCGTCCGAAGGGAAGCCGGCCGTCGAGGTCGTGCTGACCGTGCTGCACGCGGGCGGCAAGTTCGGCGGCGGCGGCTACGCCGTCTCCGGCGGTCTGCACGGCGTCGGCGTCTCCGTCGTCAACGCCCTGTCCACCCGGGTCGCCGTCGAGGTCAAGACGGACGGCCACCGCTGGACCCAGGACTACAAGCTCGGCGTCCCGACCGCCCCGCTGGCCAAGCACGAGGCCACCGAGGAGACCGGCACGACGGTCACGTTCTGGGCCGACGGGGACATCTTCGAGACCACCGAGTACAGCTTCGAGACCCTCTCGCGCCGCTTCCAGGAGATGGCGTTCCTCAACAAGGGCCTCACCCTCAAGCTCACCGACGAGCGTGAGTCGGCGAAGGCGACGGCGGGCGCGGACAGCGCGGACGCGGTCGAGCCCGCCGAGGAGGAGACCGCCCGCTCGGTCACGTACCACTACGAAAACGGCATCGTCGATTTCGTGAAGTACCTCAACTCCCGCAAGGGCGACGTCATTCACCAGTCGGTGATCGACATCGAGGCCGAGGACAAGGACCGTCTCCTCTCGGCCGAGATCGCCATGCAGTGGAACACGCAGTACACCGAAGGCGTGTACTCCTTCGCCAACGCGATCCACACGCACGAGGGCGGTACGCACGAGGAGGGCTTCCGCGCGGCGCTGACCTCGCTGGTCAACCGGTACGCGCGCGACAAGAAGCTGCTCCGCGAGAAGGACGACAACCTCACCGGCGAGGACGTCCGCGAGGGTCTCACCGCGATCATCTCGGTGAAGCTGGGCGAGCCGCAGTTCGAGGGCCAGACGAAGACCAAGCTGGGCAACACGGAGGCCAAGACCTTCGTGCAGAAGGTCGTCCACGAGCAGCTGACGGACTGGTTCGACCGGAACCCCAACGAGGCCGCCGACATCATCCGCAAGGGCATCGCCGCCTCGACCGCCCGCGTGGCGGCCCGCAAGGCGCGCGACCTGACGCGGCGCAAGGGGCTCCTGGAGAGCGCCTCGCTGCCGGGCAAGCTCAGCGACTGCCAGTCGAACGACCCCACCAAGTGCGAGATCTTCATCGTCGAGGGTGACTCCGCCGGCGGTTCGGCGAAGTCCGGCCGTAACCCGATGTACCAGGCGATCCTGCCGATCCGCGGCAAGATCCTGAACGTCGAGAAGGCCCGGATCGACAAGATCCTCCAGAACACCGAGGTCCAGGCGCTGATCTCGGCGTTCGGCACCGGGGTCCACGAGGACTTCGACATCGAGAAGCTCCGCTATCACAAGATCATTCTGATGGCGGACGCCGACGTCGACGGGCAGCACATCAACACCCTGCTGCTGACCTTCCTCTTCCGCTTCATGCGGCCGCTGGTGGAGGCCGGGCACGTCTACCTCTCGCGCCCGCCGCTCTACAAGATCAAGTGGGGCCGGGACGACTTCGAGTACGCGTACTCGGACCGGGAGCGCGACGCCTTGGTGGCGCTCGGCAAGCAGAACGGCAAGCGGATCAAGGAAGACTCGATCCAGCGCTTCAAGGGCCTCGGCGAGATGAACGCCGAAGAGCTGCGCGTCACGACCATGGACGTCGACCACCGGGTCCTCGGCCAGGTGACGCTGGACGACGCGGCGCAGGCCGACGACCTGTTCTCGGTGCTCATGGGTGAGGACGTCGAGGCGCGGCGCTCGTTCATCCAGCGCAACGCCAAGGACGTCCGCTTCCTCGACATCTGAGTCGGCCGTATCCGCACGCCGCAGCTCGAAAGGACTTTGACCAGCAATGGCCGACGAGAACACCCCTGTGACACCTGAACCCGCGACGCCCGACGAGGAGGACACCGTCCCCGGCGTGGGGATGCGTGTCGAGCCCGTCCAGCTCGAGACGGAGATGCAGCGCTCCTACCTCGACTACGCGATGTCCGTCATCGTCTCGCGTGCGCTGCCCGACGTACGGGACGGCCTCAAGCCCGTCCACCGCCGGGTGCTGTACGCGATGTACGACGGCGGCTACCGCCCCGAGAAGGGGTTCTACAAGTGCGCCCGCGTCGTCGGCGACGTCATGGGCACGTACCACCCGCACGGCGACTCCTCCATCTACGACGCCCTGGTGCGCCTCGCGCAGCACTGGTCGATGCGCATGCCGCTGGTGGACTCCAACGGCAACTTCGGTTCTCCGGGCAACGACCCGGCCGCCGCCATGCGGTACACCGAGTGCAAGATGATGCCGCTGTCCATGGAGATGGTCCGGGACATCGACGAGGAGACCGTCGACTTCCAGGACAACTACGACGGCCGCAACCAGGAGCCGACGGTCCTGCCGGCGCGCTTCCCGAACCTGCTGGTCAACGGCTCCGCGGGGATCGCGGTCGGCATGGCGACCAACATCCCGCCGCACAACCTCCGCGAGGTCGCCGCCGGTGCGCAGTGGTATCTGGAGCACCCCGAGGCCTCGCACGAGGAGCTGCTGGACGCGCTGATCGAGCGCATCAAGGGCCCCGACTTCCCCACCGGCGCGCTGGTCGTGGGCCGCAAGGGCATCGAGGAGGCGTACCGCACCGGCCGCGGCTCCATCACGATGCGCGCGGTCGTCGCGGTCGAGGAGATCCAGGGCCGCCAGTGCCTGGTCGTCACGGAGCTTCCGTACCAGACCAACCCCGACAACCTCGCGCAGAAGATCGCCGACCTGGTCAAGGACGGCAGGGTCGGCGGGATCGCCGACGTCCGCGACGAGACCTCCTCGCGTACGGGGCAGCGCCTGGTCGTCGTCCTCAAGCGGGACGCGGTCGCCAAGGTCGTCCTGAACAACCTGTACAAGCACACCGACCTCCAGACGAACTTCGGCGCGAACATGCTGGCGCTCGTCGACGGGGTGCCGCGCACGCTGTCGATCGACGCGTTCATCCGCCACTGGGTGACGCACCAGATCGAGGTCATCGTCCGGCGGACGAAGTTCCGGCTGCGCAAGGCGGAGGAGCGGGCACACATCCTGCGCGGCCTCCTGAAGGCCCTGAACGCCATCGACGAGGTCATCGCCCTCATCCGGCGCTCCAACACGGTGGAGATCGCGCGCGAGGGCCTGATGGGCCTGCTGGAGATCGACGAGCTCCAGGCGAACGCGATCCTGGAGATGCAGCTGCGCCGGCTGGCCGCGCTGGAGCACCAGAAGATCACCGCCGAGCACGACGAGCTCCAGGCGAAGATCAACGAGTACAACGAGATCCTGGCCTCGCCCGCCAAGCAGCGCACCATCGTCAGCGAGGAACTGGCGGCGATCGTCGACAAGTTCGGCGACGACCGGCGCTCCGCGCTGGTGCCCTTCGACGGTGACATGTCCATCGAGGACCTGATCGCCGAGGAGGACATCGTCGTCACGATCTCCCGCAGCGGCTACGTGAAGCGCACGAAGACCGACGACTACCGCTCGCAGAAGCGCGGCGGCAAGGGCGTGCGCGGGACGAAGCTGCGGGAAGACGACATCGTCGACCACTTCTTCGTCTCGACGACCCACCACTGGCTGCTCTTCTTCACGAACAAGGGCCGGGTCTACCGGGCCAAGGCGTACGAGCTCCCGGACGCCGGACGGGACGCGCGCGGCCAGCACGTCGCCAACCTGCTGGCCTTCCAGCCGGACGAGAAGATCGCCCAGATCCTCGCGATCCGCGACTACGAGGCCGTGCCGTACCTGATCCTGGCGACGAAGGGCGGTCTCGTGAAGAAGACCGCGCTCAAGGACTACGACTCGCCGCGCTCGGGCGGTGTCATCGCGATCAACCTGCGCGAGATGCCGGAGGGCGGCGACGACGAGCTGATCGGCGCCGAGCTGGTGTCGGCCGAGGACGATCTGCTGCTCATCAGCAAGAAGGCCCAGTCGATCCGGTTCACCGCGACGGACGACGCGCTGCGCCCGATGGGCCGCGCCACCTCGGGCGTGAAGGGGATGAGTTTCCGCGAGGGCGACGAACTCCTCTCGATGAATGTCGTCCGGCCCGGTACGTTCGTCTTCACCGCTACCGACGGCGGGTACGCGAAGCGGACCCCCGTCGACGAGTACCGCGTCCAGGGTCGCGGCGGCCTCGGCATCAAGGCCGCCAAGATCGTGGAGGACCGCGGATCGCTCGTCGGTGCGCTGGTGGTCGAGGAGACCGACGAGATTCTCGCCATCACGCTCGGCGGTGGTGTGATTCGTACGCGAGTCAATGAAGTCAGGGAGACGGGCCGTGACACCATGGGCGTCCAACTGATCAATCTGGGCAAGCGCGACGCCGTCGTCGGTATCGCGCGCAACGCCGAGGCCGGTCGTGAGGCGGAAGAGGTCGATGGGGCCGATGACGTCGACGGCGAGGCCGAGGTTCACGCCGAGGGCGTGAGTGAGGGCACTGTCGAGGGCACGGAGCCTTCGACCGGGGAGCACGAGGAGTAGAGCGTGAGTGGAGCCACGGGCGCCGGTTCGGCCGCTTCCGGAGCAGGAGCGAACGGTGCCCGTGGCCCTGCCACGGACTCCCAAGGGGGCACTGTGACGGACACACGAGGGTCTCAGCCCCAGTACGAGGGTTACGCGACCGGGCCGCTGCCCGGCGAGCGTGAGCCCGCACCGGGGCCTTCGGGGCCGTACCACCCGCCCCAGGCGTACCAGGCGCCCGGCGGCGGAACCCAGGGCGGCCAGCAGCGCCACGACCAGGGCGGCGGCACGCTGGGCGGCGCACAGGGCGTGGGCGCCGCGCAGGCGACGCGCAAGCCGCGCACGGGGGCGCGGACCACGCCGCGTACCCGCAAGGCCCGTCTGCGGGTGGCGAAGGCCGACCCGTGGTCGGTGATGAAGGTCAGCTTCCTGCTGTCCATCGCGCTGGGCATCTGCACGGTGGTGGCGTCGGCGGTGCTGTGGATGGTCATGGACGCGATGGGCGTCTTCGAGACCGTCGGCGGCACGATCAGCGAGGCCACCGGCTCGAACGAGAGCAACGGCTTCGATCTGCAGTCGTTCCTGTCGCTGCCGCGCGTGCTCATCTTCACCTCGGTCATCGCCGTGATCGACGTGGTGCTGGCCACCGCGCTGGCGACGCTGGGCGCGTTCATCTACAACCTGTCGGCGGGCTTCGTGGGCGGCGTCGAGCTCACGCTGGCCGAGGACGAGTAGGTCGCCGAGTATCGATTTTGGGACTGGCCCCGACGTGCGCTAATCTTCAGAAGTCAGCGCGACGCAACACAGCGCGGCGGGGCTATAGCTCAGTTGGTTAGAGCGCATCCCTGATAAGGATGAGGCCACAGGTTCAAATCCTGTTAGCCCCACCAGCACGAAGGCCCCTCACCGGAGACGGTGGGGGGCCTTTCGCGTTGCGGTGGTGCGGTCAGCTTGCGGGGGCCGGCCGGACGAGGTAGCCGTGCTCGGGGCCCTCTCGCTCCCGGGGGTGAGGCCGTACGACGGTCCCGGCTCGCCCTGGTCGCTCCGGTGGTCGGCCTCCTCGCGCGCGGGCGGCGTCGGGCTCTGTGCCGGTTCGCCCGGGGAATCCGCCGTGTGTGCCAGGACCCTGGGGGGTCAGCGGTTCGGGCACACGAAAAGGCCCCCGGCCGGTGTGAACCGGACCAGGGGCCCCGGAGTGCGGTGGGCGCCGGCGTCAGGGGGGCGGGGCCGGGGAGTCGCCTTCCGGGGCTGTGGGGTGGGAGCCGGTCTGGCCGGTGGTGCGGGCGGTCTCCGCGGGGTCGATCGCCAGGTGGCGGGTGGCCGGGGAGGAGCCGTGGGCCTCGGCCCGGATGCGCTGCTTCATCGTGGGCGGGAGAGCCCGGTCACGCGGAAGGGTCCATCGGACCGAGGGAGCGATCGGGGTTGCCGCGGTGGCACCCGTGTGCTCCTGGGTCGTGGTGCTCGGCTGCGCGGCGGCGTTCGTGGCGTTCGCGGTGCTCGCCGTGGCGGTGGCGAGGCCCAGCGACGCCAGGAGGGCGAAGAAGGCGGTGATGAAGGCGGTCCAGAGGTTCTTGGGCTGGAAGGTGCTCATGGCCCCTCGCTTTCGGACGGTCCGGTTGCTGACTTCTCCGATCATGTGGATCCGGGCCGCGTTTTCGAGGAGCGACGCCCGCTCTGTGCCGATCTTCGGATGAACACCACTCGTATGGTGCAACCGGGCTGGACAGGCCCTCGATGGCGGCGGAGAGGCGGTCCCGGGAGGTCGATCCGGACGCCGTGGAGGGGCTCCGGCGGGGGTCCGGGCAGGTCACCGATCGGTATCGGCCGGTGTGTATAGTCGGCGACAGAAGGCCCTTACGCCAAGGAAAGACGAGGTAGCGCGGTGAAGAAGCTTCTCCTGGTCGCACTGGCCGCCATCGGCGGGCTCCTCGTGTACCGCCAGATCCAGGCGGATCGCGCCGAGCAGGATCTGTGGACGGAGGCGACCGACTCCGTGCCCGCAGGTTCGGGTGTGTGAGACGGCACAGTCTGTTACGGGCCCCGGTCGCTGAGCGGCCGGGGCTTCGTGCTGTCCGGGGCCTTCTTGTCGTCCGTACTCCGTGTCGCGGGACGGTGACGGCCGATCCCTTGAATTCACTTGAGCAAATCACTAGCTTGCTTACGTGAATGACCGTCAGTACGGGTTTCCGGTGCCGGTGCCCGTGGTGCTGCCGGGAACGCGGACAAGCGGGGCAATCCGGCTGCGGCCGGAGACAGCGGCGGGGCGGGCGGGGCAGGATGGACCGGCATCGCGGCCGGGCGGGCGACGGGCACCGGCGCGTGAGGACGACGAGGGGAAGCGCGTGAAGAGGCAGCGCAACAGGGGCCGGGTGGTGGCCGCGGCACTCGCGGCGATGTGCGCGGCGGCGGTCCTGCCGGGGCAGGCACACGCGGCCGGCCCCGGGGTGTACGCGTTCGACCCCGAGGCGAAGAAGGTGCAGGGGGCGACGGCGAACGTCGAGGCGTCCGAACTCGACGAGGGCGTCCCGTACCGCAGCACCATCAGGGCGGGCGAGAAGCTCTACTACCGGGTCACGCTGGACGACGTCTCCGCCGCCTATGTCTCGGCGGTCGCGGTGCCCGGGGACGGCGGCACGGTCGCCTACGGCGACGGCGTCGACGTCAGCCTCCGGGAGACCGACGACTCCCAGTGCGGCTCGGGGCGGGCGAACTTCGGCTCGGGCGAGTACGCCCGTCCCATCGCCGCGTACGCCTTCCGGACCGTCGAGGAGGGCAGTACCACCTGCCAGGAGGGCGGTCAGTACGACGTCCTCGTCGAGCGCGAGAGCAAGGACACCTCCGACTCCGGCACCTGGAACCTGGAGTTGCGCTTCCTCCAGGAGCCGCGGCTCAGGAGCGGGTCGTCCATGCCGACCGAGGCGCCCGACAGCTGGCCCTCGGCCTCGCCGCCACCTCTGACAGGTAAGCAGCAGAAGCGGTCCGGCGGGGCCGGGTACACCGAGGCCACCAGCCTGGAGAACGGCCGCTGGCAGGACACCGTGGCCCCCGGACAGACCCGCTTCTACCGGGTGCCGGTGGACTGGGGGCAGCAGATCCACGCCACCGCAGGGCTCTCCAACAGCACAGGCTCCGCGGACGAGTTCGTGGGCAACGCGCTCACCCTGTCGCTGGCCAACCCCGCCCAGGGGCCGGTCTCCGACGCATCGCTCTCCTACTCCGGAGGGCCCGCGTCCGCGTCGCTGCAGCCGCTGCCGCCGGTGGCCTACCGCAACCGGTTCGACTCCTCGACCCAGGTCAGCGCCATGCGCTTCGCGGGCTGGTACTACCTGTCGGTGTCCCTCAGCCCGAAGCTGAAGGAGTCCTACGGGGCCGAGCCGATCCCGTTCGAGCTGTCGGTCCAGGTGAAGAACAAGGCCGAGGAGTCCCCGTACGACGGTGACGCCGGGGTCTTCGGCGTCACCGACGAGGACCGGGAAGTGGCGCGCAAGGGGCAGAACGCCGAGCAGGCCGCGAAGAGCGGCCCGATGAAGGCGGTCGCCGCGGCCGGTATCGGCACGGGGTCCGTGCTGGTGCTCGGGCTGGGCGTCTGGATGCTGCTGGCCCGCCGACGCGCGGCGGCCGGAGCCCCGGCCGGTGGGGGTCACCAGGGCCACCAGCCGCCGCAGGGCTGGTAGTCGCGGGCCGGAGCGCCGGCGTCCGAACGCGGGACCCTCGCGTCGGCGGTACCGGATCGTCGCGTCGGCGGCACGGGCTCCTGCATCGGAGGCATGGGCCCTCGCGTCGCCGGCACGGGCTCCTGCATCGGCGGCACGGGCCCCCGCGTCGCCGGCACGGGCTCCTGCATCGGCGGGACGGGCCCCCGTGCCGCCGACTCGGGCCCCGCGTGGTCGGCGCGGGCCGTCAGACCTGCGTCAGGGCCCAGATCCCGACCGCGAAGCAGATCAGCGCCAGCACCAGAACCCCGGCCGCCACCTTCGGGGGCGGTCCCGGACGCGTACGCCGTACGGGTGCGTGGGGCGCGGCGTGCTGCACCGGCGGAGCCGGCACCGGCGGGTGCTGCTGGTGCTGCTGCTGGGCGGTGTAGGCGCGGGTGGCCGCGGGATCGTGCGGTACGCCGGCGGTCGGCGCCTGGGAGAGGTTCGGCGCGCCGGCGGCGTACGGGAGCGGCGGGTCCACCGGGGTCGGCGGCTGCGGGAACCCCGGCTGGGCGTACGGCTGTTGCTGCGGGGGCGCGACAGCGGGCAGGGGCGCGGCCCCGGGCGGCGGGGCGAGGTGGAAGCTGCCCGTCTCCGACATCGAGACGGGGGGCTGGGGGTAGGCCTGCCGGCCGGACGGCTGCGCCGGTGCGGCTGCGGGGCGTGGTGCGGGCTCCGCGGGCTGCTGCGGGACGGTGACGGGCCCGTCGGGGCCGAATCCCCCGGGCAGGGGCCCGATCTGGTCGAACACTTCCACCGGCTCGTCGTCCGGGCCGGGTTCGGGCAGCATCTCGACCGCCGCGGTCAGGGCCTTGCGCGCTCCCGTCGCCGTACGGAAGCGGGCGTGCGGGTCGGGCTGGAGCAGACCGGCGAGAACCTGCCACAGCGGCTCGGGAATGCCGCGCGGCGCGCTCGGGGTGCCGTGCTCGGCGAAGTGCTCCACCAGCGCCTGGGAGTCGGGCTTCTGGCCCTGGAGGAGGTAGAGGGCGACCAGGCCGACCGCGAAGAGGTCCGCGGGGAAGTCGGGCTCGGCGCCCATCATCTGCTCGGGGGCGAAGTAACCGGGCGTGCCGACCACGTAGTTGGTCTCGGTCAGCCGGGGTTCGCCCTTGCGCATCGAGATGCCGAAGTCGGAGAGGCGCAGATGCGGGCGGCCTGTTCCGGTCGCCTCCATCAGGATGTTGGCGGGCTTGATGTCGCGGTGCACCACCCCTTCGGCGTGCACCGTGGACAGCCCGGACAGCAGCTGGTCCAGCAGCAGGCAGACGAAGCGTGGGGGCAACGGGCCGTAGTCGCCTATGACATGGGCGAGCGAGCCGCCGCTCACCAGGTCCATGGTGAACAGGACCTTGTCGTCGTCGGCGGCCCAGCTGGCCGGGGCCAGCACGTGCGGGTGCTCGATGCGAAGGGCCTGTTCGCGGACGAAGCGCAGCAGCGTGTGCGCGTCGCTCTGCTGGAGCACCTTGGCCGCGACGTACCTGCGGCGGCGGTGGTCCCAGGCCCGCCAGACGGCCCCGACCCCACCGCGTCCGATCGGATCGATCAGCTCGTACCGACCGGCGAAGACCTCACCCATTGTGCTGCGCCCGCTCCCCGTTCCTGTGGTGCCGCGGCGTTCGCCGCGGCCCGTCCCGGCCCCCGTGCCCTTCCGGCCTGATCCGGACGAAGGCCTAGCTCTGGTGCCCCTCGTAGTGCGCGACCGCGTCCGCGGTGCGTCCCGCTCCGTACACCTTGAGGAACTCTGCCAGCTCCGGGTGGGTCGGGGCGAGGGCGTCCGCGGCATCGATGATGTCGCCGGCCGCCGCGACCGACCGCAGCAGGGACTGGATCTCGCGCACCACACGGCGGACGGTGGGCGCTCCACCGGTGGAGCCGGTCTGGCCGGTGGCGGTCAGGACGGAGCCGCCCTGCGACTTCTTGATCTCCTCCATGCGGTCGGTGGCCTCGCCCGCGCTGACGCTGCCGTCGGCCACCTGGCTCGCCAGCTCCTGGAGGGCCTGGACGCGCTGGACCACCGCGGGGTTTCCGATCTTGGCCCGCTGGCCGCTCATGAGCTGGGAGAGCATCGGGGCGGAGAGCCCGAGAACAGCGGCCAGCCGGGCCTGGTTCAGGCCGAGGTCATCGATCAGCCGACGGAAGAGCGCCCCCAACGGCTCTCCGTACCAACTGCGTTGAAGCTCTCTGGCTCTTGCCGTCGCCTCTTGTTGCGCTGCGTCCATGGCGTCTCCCCATCGCTGCGGCTTCGCTGCTGCGAACCTTGCGAGCATCTTACGGAGCGTGGTCGCCCACGGGGAGTCCCTATCCTTTTGCAGGAATGCGGGGGTCACCCGGTACTCTGGTCCGCGAGGGTAGCCCCGGCACCGACGTGCTGGGCACTGCCTTCGTCGTCGTGGCCCGGGGCCTTAGCTCAGTTGGTAGAGCGCTGCCTTTGCAAGGCAGATGTCAGGAGTTCGAATCTCCTAGGCTCCACGCGATAGTGCCCCTCTGACCTGCGGAAACGTGGTCAGAGGGGTTTTTGTGCCACGAAGTGCCGACCGCACGCGTTACGCGGCGGCTCAGAGCAGTCCCCGCACCGTCTTCCACATCGTGTCCCAGTCGTCGGAGAGGTACATGTGCCCGCCCGGCAGGTCGAGGGAGCGGAACGGCTCCGAGGTGTAGGCGGCCCAGTCCAGCCAGGGGGCGGTGGGCACCAGGGTGTCGTCCGTGCCGCGGATCGCGGTCAGGGGCAGCGGCAGGGGTTCCGGTTCCCGCGCGGGGTCCGGGGTCATCAGGGTGACGTCGGCGCGCAGGGCCGGCAGCAGCAGGGAGCGCAGGTCGGGGTCGCGCAGCAGGGCGAGGTCCCCGGTGAGGGTCTGGCCGGTGGCCGCGCAGAGGTCCGCCACGGCCTGTTCGTCGTCGGTGGCGGAGATCGGCAGGGGGCGGCGGTGGCGGGGGCTGACGGTGCCGCTGACGATCAGGTGGCGGGGGCGGGGGCCGCCGCGGGCCACCAGTTCCCGGGTGGCGCCGTGGGCGAGGGCGGCCCCGAAGCTGTGGCCGAAGACGGCGAAGGGGGCGGTTCCGACGGCGGCGAGGATGCGGTCGGCCGTGCCCCGCGCGGCCGCCTCGATGGTGGGGTAGAAGGGCAGGCCGAACTCCTCCTCGCGGCCGGGGAGCTGGATCGGCACGGCGGTCAGGTCCGGCGTGGAGAGTGCTCTCCAGCGCCGGTAGACGCCCGCGCCCGCTCCCGCGTACGGCAGGCAGATGAGCCGCATGTTCACGCCGCCTCCCGCGGCAGGCCCGTGCGGGGCTGTTCCAGGACGCGGGTGCGGTAGCGGATCGTGCCGCGGTACGCCTCGTCGTTCGCGAGGAGTGCGCGGTGCAGCCGGGCGATCCGGTGGTGCGGTACGCCGGGCCACAGGTGGTGGACCGTGTGGAAGCCGTCGCCGTGGGGGTGGAAGAGCAGCCGCTGGCGGAGGCCGATGTTGCTGACCGTGCCGCCGAAGACGGTGTCGGCCTCGCGGTAGATGTGTTCGTTGGCCTCGCCGACGAAGCGCAGGGCGGGCAGGCCGACGAGGTGGGTGGCGAGCCAGCCGAGTCCCGCGGCCAGCGCCCAGGCCGGGCCGCCCATGAGGTGGGCGGGCAGCACGATCGCGAGGGCGCACCACAGGAAGGGAAGAGCGGTGGTGAGGGGCGCGGCGCCCATGGACTCCAGCCAGCCGCGCTGGTAGGCGCCGAACCGCCGGATCATGCCGCGAGTGTACGGCAGGACGCCGGAGCGGTCGAGGTTCTCCAGGTCCAGTTGCTCGTAGCGGGCGCGGTCGGGGTCATCGGCCGTGCCGAAGCGTCCGTGGTGCAGCAGGTGGCTCGCCCGGTAGTCGTCGATCCGGGCCCCGGTGGGCACCCCCGCCAGCAGGGTGGCCAGGACGTCGCCCGCCGTGCGGTGGCGTCGGCTCCAGTTGAAGTGGGACGCCTCGTGGACGAGGCATTCGAGCGCGCGCAGCTGGCGCGCCGCGAGGAGTGCGGCGACGGGGAGCGCGAGGGTGAGGGCCCACCAGCCGGCGGCGCGGACGGCGGGTGAGGTGGCCGCGAGCAGCAGGGCCACGACGCTCAGGTGGTCCAGGACGGCGGTGCCGGTGGTCCGCCACAGCTGGGTCGTATGGGCCTCGGCGATCGCCTCGCGCAGGTGTGACGGGTTGCGGTAGCCCCTCTTGTAGGCGGTCTCGGGGAGGCCGAGATGAGCGCCCGGTGGTGACGAAAGCATAGAAATCCCCCATGGTGCGGTGTAAAGGGGGCGGCGGAGGCGCTGGGCTCTCCGCCGCCCGAGGTGCTGGTGAGAGGCGGGCTCTAGCGGCGCAGGGTGCGGCTGCGGCGGACGATGCGCGGGCCGTCGTCCTCGGCCCCGGCAGCGGCGGCGGCGTCCGGTGTGCCGGCCGTGTCGACGACGGCGGCGAGCCCGGCGACCGTCGGCGCCTGGAAGAACTCCTGCACGGTCAGCGGTACGCCGAACCGGGCGCGGATGCGGGTGAGGGCCTGGATCGCCAGGAGCGAATGCCCGCCCAGGGCGAAGAAGCTCTCCTGGCGGCCGACGCGGTCCAGCCCGAGGAGCGACGCCCAGATCTCCGCGACCCCGCGTTCGGTGTCCGTGGCGGGGGCGGCGTACGCGAGCCGGGTGGGCCGCACCCCGAGGGCGAGCAGGGCCCTCTGGTCCACCTTGCCGTTCGTCGTGAGCGGCAGCGCGTCGAGCACGCGGTACGCGGAGGGCACCATGTAGTCCGGCAGGGCAGCCTCGGCGCAGCCGCGCAACTGCGCCTCGTCGGGTGCGAGTGCCCCGCTCTCCGGGACCACGAAGGCGATCAACTGCCGCCCTACGGACGGGATGTCGACGGGCAGGACACGGGCCTGGTCGACCGCCGGGTGCGCCGAGAGCGCCGCCTCGATATCGCCCAGCTCGATCCGGAACCCGCGGATCTTCACCTGGTCGTCGGTCCTGCCGTGGAACTCCAGCATCGCGTCCCGCCGCCAGCGCGCCAGGTCGCCCGTGCGGTACATGCGCGAGCCGGGCGGACCGAACGGGTCGGCCACGAACCGCTCGGCGGTCAGTCCCGGGCGGCCCAGATAGCCGCGGGCCAACTGGGCACCGGCCAGATACAGTTCGCCGGTCACTCCCGGCGGCACCGGCTGGAGCCGGGCGTCGAGCACGTACACCTGGACGTTCTCGATCGGCCGGCCGATCGGCGTACGGTCGTGGACGTCGACGCAGTCCATCACGGTGACCGCGACGGTGCTCTCGGCCGGGCCGTAGCCGTTGAAGAACGTGCGTCCCCCGGCGGTCCACTGCGGGACGAGTGAGCCGGCGTAGGCCTCGCCGCCGACCGACACCAGGCGCAGTCCGGGCAGCCGCTCCGGATCGAGCAGGGGCAGCATCGCCGGCGGGAACTCCGCCACCGTGACGCCCGTGGAGCGCATCAGCTCCGTGAGCACCTCGGGGTCGCGGCGCTCCTCGTCGGAGGCCACCACCAGGGCGGCGCCGGAGAGCAGCGAGCAGTAGACGTCCTGGGCGTGTACGTCGAAGGTGGGCGCCGCGAAGTGCAGGAGCGTGTCGGCGTCGGTCACCTCGTAGCGGCGGGTGAGCGCGTGGAAGAAGCTCACCACCGCGTGGTGCTCGACCAGGACGCCCTTGGGCAGCCCGGTGGATCCCGAGGTGTGCACCACGTACGCCGCGTGGCGCGGGGTCAGCGGGCGCACCCGGTCCGCGTCGGCCGGATTCCCCTCCTTCCCCGGGGTGTTCACCAGGTCGGCGACCGACTCGACGGTGAACACGGCGACCGGCGCGGCGTTCTCCAGCGTGGCGGCGGTCCGGGCGGCGGGCGCGGCGGGGTCGATCGGCAGGTACGCGGCGCCGGACTTCAGCACGCCGAGCATGGCGGTCACCATGTCCGCCGAGCGCGGCAGCACCAGCGCGACCAGGTCCTCGGGGCCCGCGCCGGCCGCGATCAGGTGGTGCGCCACCCGGTTGGCGCGGGCGTTGAGCTCCCCGTAGGAGATCGTCCGGCCGGCCCAGACCAGGGCGGGGGCCTCGGGGGCGCGCGCCACCCGCTCCTCGAACAGCTCGACGAGGGTGGCCGGGGCGACCGGGCGGGTCCGCGAGTTCCGCGCGACGACGAGGTCGGCGCGCTCCTCGGGGGCCAGCAGGTCGACGGCGGCCAGGCGGCGGCCGGGGTCGTCGGCGAAGGCCTCCAGGATCCGGACCAGCCGGTCGCCGAAGTCCTGTGCGCTCGCCTCCTCGAAGAGGTCCACGCTGTACTCGACGTAGGCGTCCAGACCGTCGGGGGCGCCGTCCGGGGTGTGGCTCTCGGTGAGGTCGACGTGCAGGTCGAACACCGCCGAGTCGAGGTCGAGCGGGACCGGTTCGGCCCGTACGCCGGGCAGGTCGAGCAGGTCCTCGGTGTCGTTGTGCAGGGTGAGCATCACCTGGAACAGCGGGTGGCGGGTCAGGGAGCGGACCGGGTTGAGCGCCTCGACCAGCCGCTCGAAGGGGATGTCCTGGTTCTCGTACGCGGCGAGGTCGGTGGCCCGTACCCGGCCCAGCAGCTCCCGCAGCGTGGGGTCGCCGGAGGTGTCCGTGCGCAGCGCCAGCGTGTTCACGAAGAAGCCGACCAGCTCGTCGAGCGCCTCGTCGGTGCGGCCCGCGATCGGGCTGCCGATCACGATGTCCGTGCCGCCGCCGAGCCGGCCCAGAAGGGCGGCCAGACCGGTCTGGAGCACCATGAAGAGACTGGTGTCGGTCTCCCGCACGCGTTCCAGGAGCCGTCGGTGCAGCGGCGCGGGGATCCGGAACGGCACCGTCCCGCCCTGGTTGCTCGCCACCGCCGGACGCGGCCGGTCGACGGGCAGCACGGTCTCCTCCGGTGCGCCGTCGAGCGCCGTGCGCCAGAAGGCGAGCTGGCGGGCGACCGTGCTGTGCGGGTCGTCCTCGCTGCCGAGGAGGTCTCGCTGCCAGAGGGTGTAGTCGGGGTACTGCACGGGAAGCGGCGGGAGTTCGGGTGCCGCTCCCCGGGCCCGTGCGCGGTAGGCGGCGGCCAGGTCCCGCCACAGGGGGCCCATCGACCAGCCGTCGCCGGCGATGTGGTGGATCACCAGCAGGAAGACATGGGTGTCCGGGCCGGTGACGAAGAGATGGGCGCGTACCGGCGGGTCGACCGTGACGTCGAAGCCCTCGCCCGCGGCCCGGGAGGCGGCGGCCGCCACCTCCTCACCGGTGGTCTCGGTGACGACGAGCCGGGGGTGTGCCGCCGCCGCGTCCAGGAGTTGCTGCCGGGGGCCGTCGGCCGAGTCGGGGAAGACGGTGCGCAGCGTCTCGTGGCGGGCGACGAGATCGCCGAGGGCCGCTCGCAGGGCGTCGTGGTCGAGGGGACCGGTGAGCCGCAGCGCGGAGGGCATGTTGTACGCGGCCCGCTGGTCCTCGAACCGGTTGAGGAACCAGAGGCGTTGCTGGGCGGACGACAGCGGTACGACGTCCGGGCGCTCCGCGCGGACCAGGGGCCTGCGCGCGCCGTCGGCCGCGTCGAGGGCCCGGGCGACGGCCGCGACCGTCGGCGTCTCGAAGACGGTCCGGATGGGGAGTTCGACGCCGAGCTCCGAGCGGATCCGGCTGATCAGCCGGGTGGCGAGCAGTGAATGGCCGCCGCCGGAGAAGAAGTTGGCGTCGACGTCGGGCCAGTCCCGGCCGAGCACCTCGCCGAAGAGGGCGCACAGCTGCTCCTCGCGGAGGTTCCCGGGCGCGCGACCGGCCGCCGCCGGGGTGAACGAGGGGGCGGGCAGGGCGCGGCGGTCCAGCTTGCCGTTGGGCGAGAGCGGGAACGCGTCCAGCGTGACGAACGCGCTCGGCACCATCGCGGAGAGCAGGAACTCCTCCGCGTGGCGGCGCAGTTCGCCGGTGTCCAGGGTGCTTCCCGCGTCCGGTACGACGTAGGCGGCCAGGTACTTCCCCTCGGGACCCTCGTCCCGGGCGAGGACCGCGACCTGGGCCACCGAGGGGTGCCTGGCCAGCACCGACTCGATCTCGCCCGGCTCCACGCGGATGCCGCGGATCTTGACCTGGTGGTCGGCCCGGCCCTGGAACTCCAGGGTGCCGTCGGACAGCCGCCGGGCGAGGTCGCCCGACCGGTACATCCGGGAGCCGGCCGGCCCGTGGGGGTCGGCGACGAAGCGTTCGGCGGTGAGGCCGGGGCGGTCCGCGTAGCCGCGGGCGACGCCCTCGCCGCCGATGTACAGCTCGCCCACGACACCGGCGGGCACCGGCCGCAGCCGCCCGTCGAGGACGTAGACCCGGGTGTTGGCGACGGGCCGGCCGATCGGGGCCGCGACGGGCCAGTGGGCGGGGTCGGCGGGCAGGGAGTGGACCGTCGCCCCGTGCGCCTCGGCGGGGCCGTACAGGTTGTGCAGCCGCCGGCCGTTCCCGGTGTGGTGGGCGCGGGCGCGGTCGTCGAGGGTGAGCGCCTCACCGGCCTGCTGGACGTCGGTCAGGGAGGTCAGCGCGAGCCCGAGCTCCTCGGCGGCCTCGTACACCGCGTCGATGACCGGGGCCGGCGCGTACAGCTCGTTGACCTGGTGGCGGTCGAGCCAGCGGGCGAGCTGTTCGGCGCTGCGCCGGGTGTCCTCGGTGGGCACCATGAGCGTCTTGCCGGAGATGAGCGTGGAGAGGATCTCCTGTACGGAGACGTCGAAGCCGACCGCGGTGAACTGGGCCGTCCGGGCGCCGGTCATGCCCGCCATCGTGTCCCGCTGCCACAGGATCAGGTTGCGGGGCCCGGCGGCCGGCATCAGGACGCCCTTGGGGCGGCCCGTGGAGCCCGAGGTGTAGATCACGTACGCCGTGTTGAGGGCGGTGAGCGGCGCGGTGCGGTCGGCGTCCGTGGGGTCGGTGGCCGGGCGGTCGGCGGTCTCCGCGATCACCGCGGGGTCGTCCAGCAGCAGCCGCTCGGCACCCTCCGGCACCAGCCCGGCGGTCCGGGAGTGGGCGATCGTCAGGGCCGGGGCGGCGTCGCCGAGGAGGTAGGCGACGCGGTCGCGGGGGTAGTCCGGGTCCACCGGGACATAGGCCGCTCCGCTCTTGAACACGGCGAGCAGCGCCACGATCATGTCGAGCGACCGGGGCGCCAGCAGGGCGACGGACCGCTCCGGGCCCGCTCCCCGGGCGATCAGGGTGTGGGCGAGCCGGTTGGCGCGGTCGTTCAGCTCGGCGTAGCTGAGGGTCTCCCCCTCGAACATCACTGCGGTCGCGCCGGGAGTCCGGGTGACCTGTTCCTCGACCAGAGCGGGCAGGGTCGCCTCGGCGACGGGCGCGGCGGTGGCGTTCTGTCCGGCGGTCTCCCGCGCGTGCTCCTCGGGGGTGAGGAGCACGATGTCCTCGACGCGGGCGTCGGGTGTGGTCAGCAGGGCCCGGAGAGCGGCGAGGTAGTGGCCCGTCATCCGCCGTACGCGGTCCTCGTCGAAGAGGTCCTTGCTGTAGACGAAGCGGCAGGCGGTTCCCTCGGATCCGGCCTCGAAGTGCACTTCGAGGTCGAAGCGGGTGACGCGGTCCTCGATCTCCAGGAAGCGCACGTCCAGTCCGGGGACGCGGGTCTCCTCGCGCAGGTCCAGGTAGTTGCCCATGACCTGGAAGACCGGGTTGAGGCCGGGGTCGCGGTCGGGGGCCAGCTCCTCGACCACCCGGCCGAAGGGCGCCTCCTGGTTGGCCTGGGCGGACAGCAGGTTCTCGTGTGTACGACGCCGCAGCTCGGCGAGCGTCGCCCCGCCCGGCACCCGGGAGCGCAGGGCCACCGTGTTCACGAAGAACCCGACGATCCCCTCGAACTCCTTGCGGGTCCGGTTGGCGACGGGCGCGCCGACGATGATGTCCTCCTCGCCCGTGTAGCGGTGCAGCAGGACGGTGAACGCGGTGAGCAGGACGCTGAACGGGCTGACCCCCTCGCGTCGGCACAGCGCGCGCAGCCGCCGCTCCAGATCGTCCGGGAGCGCGGCCAGGAGGGTGCCGCCCTCGAAGGAGGGCCGGGCCGGGCGGGGCCGGTCGGCGGGTATCCGCAGGACGGGCAGCTCGCCGGCCAGTTCGGTCTTCCAGTGGTCGACCTGGCGGCGCAGTTCGCCGCCCACGAGCGACTCCTGCTCCCAGCCGGCGTAGTCCGCGTAACCGATCGCGAGGGCGGGCGGGGTGGCGGGCGTGCCGCGGACGCGGCCCTCGTAGAACTGCCAGAGCTCCCGGGAGAAGACGCTCTCCGACCAGCCGTCGGTGACGATGTGGTGGAAGTTGAGGAAGAGGTAGTGGCGGCCTGTGCCGGGGCCGGACCGGAACACGGCGGCCCGCAGCAGCGGCCCCTCGGTCAGGTCGAACGGGATCTGCGCCTCGTCGGCCATCTTGCGCAGGACCTCCGCCTCGACCGCCTCCGGCGTGGCGCCCGGGACGTCGGTGCAGGGGATGCCGAGCGTGAGGGCGGGGGAGATCCGCAGCACCGGTTCGTCCGTCTCGCGGCCCAGGACGGACCGCAGCATCTCGTGCCGGCCGACCAGGTCCTGGAGTGCGCCGCGCAGGGCGTCCAGGTCGAGCGTGCCGTCGATGCGCAGGGCGAAGGGGACGTTGTAGGCGGCGTTGCTCCCGTGCAGCTGGTCCAGGAACCACAGTTGGCGCTGGGCGCTGGAGGCGGGCAGCGGTCCGGCCCGGTCCACCGTGCTGATCGTGTTGTCCGCGAAGACGTCCCGGTCCGTGCTGAGGAGCATGTCCAGGAGTTCGGCCTGGAGGTTCTGGGCGGTGTCCGGCGCCGTGCCGGTGTCGTGCTGTGCCATGTCGGTGTCCTGGGGCGCCATGTCAGTGCTCCCGTCCGTCGGCGAGCACCTGGCGCACGATGGACAGCGCCCGGTCGATGTCCGCCTCGCGGACCCCGCAGTGGGTGACGGCGCGCAGCCGGCCGTGGCCGAGTTCGGCCAGCGCGAGACCGTGCCGGCCGACGGCCTCGACGAACGTCTGCCAGGTGAAGCGGGGGTCGCTCACCTTGAACATCACGATGTTGGTCTGCACGGCGCCCGGGTCGACGTCGATGCCGTCGATCCCGGCGAGCCCCTCGGCCAGCCGCAGCGCGTTCGCGTGGTCGTCCTGGAGCCGGTGCAGATCGTCCAGGGCCACCAGCCCGGCCGCCGCGATGAGGCCCGCCTGCCGCATGCCGCCGCCGAGCATCTTCCGGGCCCGCCGCGCCTCCGCGATGAACTCGGCGGTGCCCACGACCATCGAGCCGATCGGTGCGCCGAGTCCCTTCGAGAGGCAGAACTGCACGGAGTCCGCGTACTGCGCGATCTCGCTGACCGGCAGCCCCAGCGCGGTGGCCGCGTTGAAGACCCGCGCCCCGTCGAGGTGCACCGCGACCTCGCGCTCGTGCGCGAACTCCCACACTTCCTTGAGATAGGTCTGCGGCAGCACCACCCCACCGCAGCGGTTCTGGGTGTTCTCCAGGCAGATCAGCGAGGGCAGCGCGAACTGCTCGTCGTCCGGGTCCTCGGGGAAGCCCCGGCGCAGATCGGACAGGAGCAGCCGGCCGTCGCCCTGGTTGGGGACCGGCTCGTACATGACGCCGGCGCAGACCGTCGCCCCGGCCGCCTCGTAGATGTAGATGTCGCTCTCCGCGCCGACCAGCATCTTCGAGCCGCGCGGCGCGTGCGTCATGATCGAGACGAGGTTGGCCATGGTGCCGCTGGGCAGCAGCAGGCCCGCCTGCTTGCCGAGCAGGTCGGCGGCGCGCTCCTCCAGTTCGAGGACGGTCGGGTCCTCGCCGTACACGTCGTCGCCGAGGCGGGCCTCGTTCATCGCGCGCATCATGGCGGGGGTGGGCAGGGTGAAGGTGTCGCTGCGCAGTTCAATCATGGTCGGTGCTCTCTTCGCTGCTGGTCTGTGGGTGGTGTCGGAGCGCCGGGGCTCAGGCGTCGGGGCGCACCCGGACGTCGACGGAGCGCAGGGCCGCGTCCAGGGCGTCGGCCACCTCGGCGGAGCCGGCTCCGGCGGCGACGATGTGGCCGAGCCGGTCGTAGGCGTTGCGCGGCGGGCGTACGGCCGCGCCTTCGCGGGCGGTCACGGTGACGCGCTCGACGCCGTCCAGGGCCTGGGCCTCGTCGGCGCCGGCCACGGTCTCCAGAGTTCCGGCGCGGTCCGCCAGCAGGAACTGGATGCCCGCGTGGCCGCTCCGGTCGGCGGCGAGGTCGACGGGGAGGGCGGCGGCGGCCCGGATCTGCTGCTCCAGGAGGTCGCGGCCGGTGGCCAGCCGGATCAGCTCGGGGATCATGCCCCCGGCCAGCCGCGGGTTGATCTCGATGATCGCCGGTCCGTGCCCGGTGAGCTTGACCTCGGTGTGCGTGGGGCCGGTGCGGATGCCGACGGCCTTCAGCGCCCGCCGGACGGTCTCGGTCAGCTCCTCCCGTACGGCCTCGGGCAGTTCGGCGGGGAACAGGTGCCGGGACTCGACGAAGTGGGGAAGGCCCGTGAGGTGTTTGGCGGTGACGCCGACGCAGGTGGCCTCGCCGTCCTCGCTGAACATCTCCACGCTGTACTCGGGGGCGTCGAGATACTCCTCGACGAGCACGGTGCGCGCGGTGGGCAGGCCCCGCACGTTGGTGTGCACGGCGAGCACCCGGGCCGCGTGGGCGACGGCCTCCTCGACCGTGGTGCACAGGAGCACGTCGTTGGAGCCGGAGTCGTCGGCGGGCTTGACCACGCACGGCAGTCCCACCGCCGCCACCGCCCCGGCGGTCTGCGCCTCGTCCGTCACCACGGCGAAGCCCGGCCGGCCGACGCCGGCCGCCGCGAGGGTCTGCCGCAGCCGCGCCTTGTTGCGGCAGACGGCCGTGGCGTCCTCGGGGTTGCCGGGCAGGCCCAGCCAGTCGGCGAGCGCGGCGACCGTCGGCACGTAGAAGTCGCTGGTCGTGGTGATCCCGGCGATCTCCTCGCGGCGGAAGTGCTCCTGGATCAGCCCCCGCAGGGCGGGGAGGTCGTTGGTGTCGCAGACCAGCACCTCGCACCCGGTGCCGTCCAGCCCGGCGTAGCGCTCCGGGTCCCCGGTGAGCAGGACGGCGGTGAGGCCCAGGCCGGCGGCGGTGCGCAGCGCCTGCACTCCGGTGCCGCTGGTGTTGGCCTCGACGAAGAGGAGGTGGCGGCGGCGTTCGGGCCGCCCGCTCAGCTCGGCGCGGGACCAGGCGTACACCTCGGTGCCGTAGTCGACCGTGACGGGGGCCTCGGACAGCGGGAGGTCCGTCAGCCGGTGTTCCTGCCAGTAGGCGTCGCTGTAGACGGTGGTGGTGTACCGGTCGCCCCGATCGGGGAAGATGCCCGCGATCCTGGTGCCGGGCGCGGCCCGCAGCGCGGTCTCGCGCAGCAGCCGGTAGACGGAGCCGGAGGTGTTGCCCGCGAAGATCTGCTGTTCGCGGGCGAGCGCGCGGGTGGCGGTGAACGCCTCGTGGTCGTTGAGCCAGTGGACCTCGTCGATCTGGGTCCGGTCGAGGTTGTTGGGGTGCAGGCTGTTGCCGAGCCCGCTCTGCTTGCGGCCCGGGACGTCGGGCTGGTCGAAGAGGGTGCTGCCGACCGAGTCGACGCCGATGACCCGGAGGGCGGGGAGGTGCGCCCGCAGGGCGCGGGCGGTGCCGCAGAGGGAGCCGCCGCTGCCGACCGCGCCGACCAGGATGTCGATGGGGCCGAGGTCCTCCAGGATCTCGGTGGCGAGCGCCCGGTAGGCCCCGGGGTTGTCGGGGTTGCTGTACTGCCGCGGCCAGAAGGCGTCGGGCATCTCGCGCATGAGTTCCGCGAGCCGGGCGAGCCGGGCGCCCTGCCAGCCGCCGTCGGTCATGGCCGGCACGACATGGACCTCGACGCCGAGTGCCAGCAGCTTCGCCATGGTCGTCGGGTCGGTCCGCGGGTCGGTGACGATGTGGACCGGGTGGCCGAGCGAGCGGCCGACCAGGGCCACGCCGAGCGCCATGGTGCCCGAGGAGCTCTCCACCACGGGGGCGCCCGGCCGGAGCACGCCCAGCCGGCGGGCCTCGGCCAGGATGTTCCTGGCGACCCGGTCCTTCATGCCGAAGGCGTTCGCGAGCTCCAGCTTGGCGTACACCTCCGTGCCCGCGGACGCCGGCAGGTCGAGGCGGACCAGCGGTGTGTGGCCGACGGCTTCGTTCATCGAGTCGAAGATCATGTTCATGCCCCCCAGGCACGGTCGGTGTGCGAAGAACGAGCGGATACGGGCACGGCCCGGCGGGCGCCGGACTGCCAGGCGTCGCCCGTGCCGAGCGAGCGGTGTACGGCGGTGGTGCCGGGCAGCTCGGCGCAGGCCGCGCGTGCGGCGGCCACCTTCGCCTCCAGGGCCGGGTCGTCGGCGGCGTACAGGATGCCGAGCACGGTGCCGCTGTGCGCGCAGACCACCCCGAGCCCGCCCGTCGCGGCGCTGACGCGCTCCAGCTCGGGCAGCCGTCGGCGGGGCCGCAGCCGGGCGTTGAGCTGGGCGCTGCGGGTGGCGACCTGTCCCACGGTGGTGAGGTCGCCCGCGCGGACGGCCTCGCACAGCCGGTCCAGCAGCCCTGCGTACTCCCGCTTCTCGGCCTCCCCGGCCGGTTTCGCCGCCCGGTTGTGCACGATCGTGTCGACCTGGCCGCCCTCGTCGTGCGCGACGATCACCAGGGGCGGCAGGGCGCCGAGGGCTTCGCGGAGCTCGGCCTCCCGGTGGTAGTAGGCGACGATCTCGTCGTACATGACGCCGTCGGTCGGCTCGATCTCCCGCAGGAGCGACTCGATCGTCGGGGCGTCGAACGCGGTGCCGAGCGCCGCCGCCACGGCACGCGCCGTGGCCACCAGGTCCGCCGACGAGCTGGCCATGCCCTTGCCCTCGGGCAGTTCGCTGTCCAGCTCCAGGACGCCGCCGCCCCCGTGCCCCGCCGCCGCGAGGGCGAGCCGGGCGATCCGCAGCGCCTTGCGCTTGTGCGGCGGCCAGACGACCAGTCCGCTGCTGTCGGGGAAGTGCTGGAAGGAGGCCGTGCTCCACGCGGCGACCGGGAAGGTCACCATGAAGTGCCGGTCGCTGCCCGGCAGCACCCCCTGCAGCAGTTCTCCGAAGGTCCCGAAGGCCCGGCCCGTTCCCCGGGCCGCCCCGTCCGTCTCAGACAGCACCGTGCGCGGTGTCGCTTCCATCAGCTCTCTCCCCCGTTCCCCGGGCGTCGACCGCCCTGTCCTGCCATTCGTTGACGAGCCGCTCGCGTTCCGCGCCCTGGGCGCGCAGTGCGGCGGCGACCGCCTCCGGGTGCGTGGACCCGGAGGACTTCATACGGAGCAGTGCCTGTCCCACGTCGAAGGCGTCGCCCAGCGTCCCGGCCGGGTCGCGCAGGACCAGGCCCTCCGTCGCGGCGGCCTCGCGCAGCAGCTCCGGGTCGGTGTCGGCCGGGGCGAGCCCGGCGTCCGATGCCGCCACGACGTACCGGCCGGCGATCACCTGGGCGCGGCGCCAGGGGATCTGCTCGGCGAGCGTGAGGGAGTTGGCGAGCGAGAAGCCGCCGAGGAACTCCCGGGCGCACACCCGGGCCATCCGGTCGGTGTCGAAGTCGAGATGGCGCAGGACCTCGGTGAACAGCCGCAGGGTGCTGCGCAGCGTCTCGAAGGACTGGTTGACGTACGCCCCGGCCTCCTTGGACACCTCGACGGTGTTGGAGTACGGCGTGTTCCGCTGCCCGAGGCTCGCGTCCAGGTGGAAGGAGGACAGATGGGCGCTGCGGCCGCGGATGCGCTCCAGGACCGGGAAGTTCTTCTTCTGCGGCATCGCGGAGGAGATGCCGCACAGCTCGTCGGGCAGGTCGATGAAGCCGTACTCGCTGCTGCCCCAGGCGAGCAGATCCGTGGCGAAACGGCTCAGCGTCACCCCGAAGACGCCGAACTCCGCCGTGATTTCGAGCGCCCAGGCGCGGGAGGCGACGGAGGTCAGCGCGTTGGGCTGCACCCGTCCGAAGCCGAGGAGCGCGGCCAGCCGGTCGCGGTCCCACGCCAGCTCCTGCCCCGACATGGCGCCCGCGCCGAGCGGGCACGCGTCGAGCGATTCGTAGGTGGCGAGGAGGCGGCGCAGGGTGTGCTGGACGTGCTCGGAGAGCGCCGCCAGATGAAAGCCGGGCGTGATGATCTGGGCGGCCTGGTGGTGGGTGTAGCCGGGCATCGGCCGGTCGGCCGTGCGGGCGGCCAGCGCCCGCGCGGCGGCCTCGAACTCCAGCAGGTGCTCCGCCGCCTCGACGAGCCGGGCCCGCCCGAACATCAGCTGGGCGCAGGCCTGGAGGTCGTTGCGGCTGCGGTCGACGTGCCAGGCCGGGACGGGCGCGGAGAGCCCGGACTCCACATGGCGTTCGAGGGCGAACGCGATGTCCGACATGGTCGACTGCCGGTTGGCCGCGAGGACGTCCCTCGTCGCGCCGGCCAGCAGGCCGTCCAGCTCGGCCGCCTGCGCGGGGGTGACGAGCTCCATGCGGGCGTATTCGGCGACGAGCGCCCGCTCGATCCGTACGTAGAACGGCAGCAGGTGCTCGGACTCGTAGCGGAACTGCGGGTCGAGGATCTCCTCGCGCAGCAGGGTGCTGGGGCCGCTCGCGATGCGGCCGGTGAGTGCGGTGGTGTGCGGTGTGTTCACAGGGGTGTCCCTCAGACCGTTTCGGGGTGGTGTTCGGGAATGACCCGCACCGAGCGGACGTCGGACAGGAGCAGGACGACCGCGGAGAGCAGGACGCCGACCGCGCCGAGCAGCAGCGTCTGCTGGGTGCCGATCCAGCCGCCGAGGAGTCCGCCGGCGAGGGCGCCGACCGGCGTGATGCCCATGACGATCATGCGGATCGAGGCGTTCATCCGGCCCAGCAGCCGGTCGGGTGTGAGCGCCGTGCGCAGGCTGCGCTGGTTGACGTTGTAGACGATCACCATGGCGGCGTCGACGAAGTACATGACGACGATCAGGAGCGCGGCGACGACCTTGGGGAGCAGGGTGGCCACCGGGATCAGCAGGGCGGTGACCCCCGCGAGCCCGAGCGAGAACACCATGGCCCGGCCGACGCCCAGCCAGTCGCTCGCCCGCTCCGCGATCAGCGCGCCGACCAGGGCGCCCGCACCGGAGGAGGCGAAGACCAGCCCGATGTAGAAGGGTTCGAGCCCCAGGGTCCGGGTGATGAAGATCAGGAACACCGGCTCGATGACCAGGGTGAACAGGTTGAACAGCAGGGTCGCGGTGACCAGGGTGCGGATCACCCGGTTCCGCAGGATCGGCTCCGCGCCCTCGACGATGTCCCGCCAGATGGTCTGCGGCGCGGGCGCGTCCGCGGCCTCGGACGGGGCCGGCTTCTCCTCCCGGTGGGCGATGAGTCCGGTGAAGACCGCCGAGACGAGGTACGTCACCGCGTTGATGATCACCGCGAACGGCGCGGAGATGACCTGGAGCAGGGCGCCGCCGACGGCGTTGCCGCCGATGTCCGAGGCGGAGCTGCTCAGTTCGAGCTTGCTGTTGCCGTCGACGAGGTGCCTGCGGTCGATGAGCAGCGGCAGATAGGAGGAGCTGCCGATGTCGGACACCACGGTGCAGGCGCCGATGAGCAGCGACACGACGAGCAGCAGCGGGAAGGTGAGGAAGTCACCCGCCCAGGCCACCGGGATGATCAGCAGCAGCACGGCGCGCAGCACGTCGGTGAGGATGAGGATGGGCCGCTTGGGACTGCGGTCCAGCCAGACGCCGACGAACAGGCTGATGAAGAGGTACGGCAGGGTCTCCGACGCGACCAGGACACCCATCTCGAACGGGGTCGCCGAGAGGGAGACGGCCGCGATCAGCGGGACCGCCACGGCGGTGACCTTGGAGCCGAACAGCGAGGCGGTCAGGCCGAGCCACAGGTTCCGGAAGTCCGCGTGCCGCCACAGACTCGATTTCTTCTCCGTCACCGGTTCAGCCCTTCGCCCATGATCTTTTCCATGTCTTTCGCTGTCTCCCGGATGTGCGCGCCGCGCACGATCCCGTAGTGGTCGGTGTCGAGGTCACGCACGACGAGCGGCCCCTGGACGGCTTGCGCCCAGGCCTGCGCGGAGCCGAGCCGCGCCCCGTCCGTGCTCTGGTAGAAGTGCACGGCTCCCCGGTGGGCGGGGGGCCGGTAGGCCGCGGCGGCGAGCGTGTTCGCCCGGAACACCGCGTAGTGGCGGGCGAGTTCACCGGGGGTGAGCCCGGCTCCCGCGTCCTGCCGGGACAGCTCGTCCCGGACGATGCGCAGCCCGTCCTCCTCGTTCCCGGCCGCCTGCGCTGCGGCCAGGGACGCGGCCGCCGGCTCCGGCACGGAGAGCCCGGCAGACCTCAGGAGGTCCTCGGCGAAGTCGGCCAACAGGGTGTCGGGGGCACCGCCGTTCCCGGGGAAACCGGTGTCCAGCAGGGCCAGCAGCGCGACGTCCTCGCCCTGTTCGGTGAGCGTGTGGGCCATCTCGTACGCCACCAGACCGCCGAACGACCAGCCGCCGAGCCGGTAGGGGCCGGCCGGCTGGACCTCCCGGACGGCCCGGAGCCCGAGGTCGGCCAGCTCCCGCACGCTCGCCGGCGGCGGTGTTCCCGGGGTCAGTCCGGGCGCGGGCAGTCCGTGGACGGCCCGGCCGGTCCCGAGCACGGCGGCGGCCTCCCGGTAGCACAGGACACCCCCGCCGACCGGGTGGACGAGGAACAGCGGAGGCTGCCCGCCGCCGCCCGAGAGGCGCACGGCCGCGCCGGGGCGGCCGTCCGTGCCGCGCCCGTCGCGCAGCAGGGCGGCCTGCCGGGCGACCGTCGGGTGCGCCAGGACGGCCAAGACGCCGAGCCCGGTGCCGTACGCCGCGTTGATCCGGGAGATCAGGCGCAGGGCCAGCAGGGAGTGGCCGCCCGCGTCGAAGAAGTCGTCGTGGATCCCGAGACCGCTCCGCCCCAGCAACGCGGCCCAGATCTCCAGCAGCCGGGTTTCCCGGGCGTCGCGGGGCGGCGCGGCGGGACGGGCCCCGGTCGGGGCGGCGGCCGGATCGGGCAGCCGCTTGCGGTCCAGCTTGCCGCTGTGCGTGAGCGGCATCGCGGCCAGCGGGGACCAGGCGGTGGGCACCATGTAGGCGGGCAGGGCGGCCGCCAGGTGGGCGGCGAGCGCGGCCGGTTCGGGGGCGGGACCGGGAGCCGGCACGTAGTAGGCGGCCAGCCGCTCCTCGCGCAGCAGCACCGCGCACTCGGCCACCGACGGGTGGGCCGAGAGGACGGCCTCGATCTCGCCGAGCTCGATACGGAAGCCGCGGAGCTTGATCTGCGCGTCGGTCCGGCCGCGGTACTCCAGCGCGCCGCCCGGCAGCCGCCGGACGAGGTCGCCGGTGCGGTAGAGCCGCCGGGTCACCCCTTGGGCGTCGGTGTGCCGGACGAAGCTCGCCCCGGTCAGATCGGGCCGCCGGTGGTAGCCCTCGGCGAGCTGGACGCCGCCGAGATACAGCTCGCCGGTCACGCCCTGGGGGACGGGCAGCCCGTGCCCGTCCAGGACGTGCAGTTCGGTGTTGGCGACCGGCCGGCCGATGGGCACGATGCCGGAGCCGTCGTCGACGCACGTCCAGTGGGTGACGTCGACGGCCGCCTCGGTCGGCCCGTACAGATTGTGCAGCGCGGCGGGGAACCGGGCCAGGAAACGTTCCTGGAGGTCGTACGGGAGTGCCTCGCCGCTGCAGACGACCCGGGTCAGCCCCGTGCACCCGGCGGTGGCCGGGTCCTCCACGAACGCCTGGAGCATGGAGGGCACGAAGTGCGCCGTGGTGACGGACTCCGCCTCGATCAGTGCCGCGAGGTACGCCGGATCGCGGTGCCCGCCGGGCTTCGCGACGACGAGGACGCCCCCCGCGAGCAGGGGCCAGAACAGCTCCCAGACCGATACGTCGAACGTGGTGGGTGTCTTGTGCAGCACCGGTTCGCCCGGGCGCAGCCCGTAGGCGCGCTGCATCCACAGGAGCCGGTTGGCGATCGCCCGGTGGGAGACCACGACTCCCTTGGGCTTCCCGGTCGAGCCCGAGGTGAAGATCATGTACGCGGGGTCGGCGGGTCCGGGGGCCGCCTGAGCGCTCGCGGCAGCGCCGGTGTCCCCGGGCTCCCCGGGCCGGACGACCTCGACGCCGGGCCCGGCGATCTTCGCGTCCCAGGGGGACACAGAGATCACCAGGGAGATGCCCGCGTCGTCCAGGATCCCGCGCAGGCGCTGCTCGGGGTGGTCCGGGTCGAGCGGCACGTAGGCGGCGCCGGACTTCAGCACCGCGAGCAGCAGGACCGGAAGCTCCAGGGAGCGTTCCACCAGGACCGCCACGAAGCGACCGGGGCCCGCGCCCCGCGCCCGCAGCCGGGCCGCCAACAGGTCCGCCCGCTCGTCCAGTTCGCGGTAGGTGAGGGTCTGTCCGTCGTAGCGCACGGCCGGTGCGTCCGGCGTGTGCCGGGCCTGCTCCTCGACCAGGGTGTGCAGCACATGGGGGCGGTCGAAGACCTCGGCGGTGGCGTTCGCCGCCGCCAGGGCGCGGTGTTCCGCCGGGGAGAGCAGATCGGCGCTCTCGTAGCGGGCCTCCGGGTCGGTGGCCAGGGCGGCGAGCGCGGCGGCGTAGTACCCGTGGGCCCGCTCGACGCTCTCCGCGTCGAAGCGGCCGGCGTCGTGGCGCAGTCCGAGCCCGAGCGCGCCGTCGGTGCCGTCGCGGAAGAACTCGGCGCCGAAGGGGAAGTTGGTGTGGGCGATCCCGCGTTCGCCGAGCACCCGCACCGGCGACCCGTCGGACCCTTCCGACACCAACGCCTCGACGTGGAAGTGGGTGTAGTTGAAGAACGCCTCGAAGAGCTCGGACGTACCGGCCTCCCGCACGATCTCGGAGAGCGGGAACCTGCGGTGCCGCTGGATCGCGAGATCCGCCTCCGCTGTGTCCCGCACCAGATCGGCCCAGGTGCCACCGGCCAACCGGGCCCGCACGGGCAGCGTGTTGAGGAAGACGCCGAGGGCCAGATCGCCGTCGCGCTCCTCGCTGCGCCCGCCCAGGACCGCGCCGGTGACGACGTCGTCGGTCCCGGTCAGCAGGGACAGCACGCGCAGGTGCGCGGCGAGCAGCACGGTCCGCAGCGGGACCCCGAGGTCGCGGGCGAGCGCGGTGAGACCCCGGTGCACCGCATCGGGTACCGGCCGCTCGTCGATCTCCATGACCGCACGGGCGGACTCCCGGGCGGGGGCGCCGGGCAGCCGGGTCAGCGTCGACCCGGCGAGCTGCTCCGCCCAGAAGCGGCGGCTCTCCTCGTCGGCGATCGCCTCGCGCTCCAGGCGTACGTAGGAGGCGAAGCGGGCGGCCGGCGGGGGCGCGGTCTGCGGTGCGGCTCCGGCGAGCCCCCGGCCGTAGCCGAGAAGCAGCTCGGCGAAGAGGGAGCGCTCGCTCCAGCCGTCGAGGATCGCGTGGTGCTCGCTGATGAACAGCTGGAGGGTGTCGTCCGTCAGGCGCTGCACATGGAAGCGGATCAGGGGCGCCGTCAGCGGGTCGAACAGCGCGGCACGCTCCCGCTCGAACCGGCGGTCCACCGCCGCGTCCAGCTCCGCCCCGGTCAGCCCGCGCAGATCCTCGAACGTCAGCGGCAGCGGCGCCCGCTCCCACACCAGCTGCATCGGCTCGTCGAAGCGGCTCAGGTCGAAGGAGGTCCGCAGGATCTCGTGCCGCCGCAGCAGGCCGGCGACCGTGTCGCGCCAGGACCGCTCGCAGAAACCGGCTTCCAGGCGGTACGTGGAGACGTTGTGGTACTCCGTGCCCGTACCGGACAGGTCGCTGTGGAAGAGCATCCCGCCCTGGAGCCGGGTCATCGGACAGGCGTCGGCGACACCGTCCGGCACCCGGGCCCGGTCGGCGGCCGACAGCAGCGAGAAGGGGCGGTACGTCCGTCGGTCGGCGGGCTCCTCGGGGGTGCGGGCGACGGCGGCGAGCGTGCGCACGGTCTGGTGGGTCATCAGATCGGTGAAGCCGATCTCCAGACCCGCCTCGCGCGCCAGCGACAGCAGCCGGATGGAGCGGATGGAGTCGCCGCCGAGGGCGAAGTAGTTGTCGTCCACGCCCACCCGCTCCACGCCGAGGGCGCGTGCCCACACCGCGGCCAGCGCCTCCTCGGCCGGAGTGCTCGGTCCGGTGAACTCCGCCTCGCGGCGCGCCGCGCGGTGCGCCGGGTCGGGGAGCTTCGCCCGGTCCACCTTGCCGTTCGCGGTGAGCGGGAACTCCGGCAGCACCGTGAAGGTGGACGGGATCATGTAGCCGGGGAGCCGGCGGGCCGCGTGGCCGCGCAGGGCCTCGGTGTCCAGGTCCGCGCCGCGCGCGGTGACGTACGCGGCGAGCGAGGCGTGCCCCTCCGTGTCGGTGCGCAGCACCACGACGGACTCGTGGACGTCCTCGTGCTCGGTGAGGGCCGACTCCACCTCGCCCAGCTCCACGCGGAAGCCGCGCAGCTGGATCTGCGAGTCGATCCGGCCGCCGTACTCCAGGTCGCCGTCGGGCAGCCGGCGGGCCAGGTCGCCGGTGCGGTAGAGCCGCTCGCCGGAGCCGGTGGTGGGGTCGGGGGCGAAGGGGTGGGGGACGAAGCGTTCGGCGGTCAGTTCGGGCCGGTTGAGATAGCCGTCGGCCAGGCCGCTCCCGCCGACGTACAGCTCACCGGTCACCCCGGGCGGTACGGGCGAGCCGTGCCGGTCCAGGACGTACAGCCGGAGGTCGTCGATGGGCTCGCCGATGACGCTGCCGGCGCCGGCCCGCAGGTCGTCCAGCGTGATCGGGCGGTAGGTGACGTGCACGGTCGTCTCGGTGATCCCGTACATGTTGACCAGCCGGGGCGTGACATCACCGTGCCGGGCGAACCAGTCGCGCAGGGCGTGCGGATCGAGCGCCTCACCGCCGAAGATCACCTGACGCAGGGCGAGTTCCCCCGCCGCCGCTCCCTCGGCCTGCTCGGCGCGGATCAGCTGGTAGAAGGCGGAGGGCGTCTGGTTGAGCACCGTGACCCGCTGCTCGCGCAGCAGCCGCAGGAACGCGGCGGGCTCGCGGCTCGTCTCGTACGGCACGATGACGAGCCGGCCGCCGTGGGCGAGCGCTCCCCACAGCTCCCAGACCGAGAAGTCGAAGGCGTAACTGTGGAACAGCGTCCACACGTCCCGCTCGCCGAACCCGAACCACCGGTCGGTGGAGGTGAACAGCCGGCTGACGTTGCGGTGCGGGATCAGCACGCCCTTGGGGCGGCCGGTCGAGCCCGAGGTGTAGATGACGTAGGCGAGGTCGTCCGGGCCCGCACCGCCGGGCGGAGGACCCGCCGGACCGTCCGCAGCCGTGTCCTCGGCGTCCAGGACGTCTCCGTCGAACCCCTCCCACCACCGCGGAACCCCGCCCCCGGTGAGGATCGTGCGGAGCCCGGAGTCCTCGACCATGTGGCGCAGCCGCTCCACGGGATAGGCCGGGTCCAGGGGTACGTAGGCGCCGCCGGCCTTCAGGACGGCCAGCAGCCCGGTCACCAGGGCGGCGGACCGCTCCATGCTCAGGCCGACCAGGGTCCCCGGTCCGACGCCGTGCGCGCGCAGCCGGTGGGCGAGGCGGTCCGCGCGGGCGTCCAGTTCCGCGTAGCCGATCGTGGTGCCGCCGTCGACGAGGGCCACCGCGTCGGGCGTCCGGGCGGCCCACCGGGCGAAGCGCTCGTGGACCGGCTCCGGGGGAGCGTCGGTACGGCCGGGGGCCGGCGGCGGGGCCAGCTCCGCGTACTGCGCGTCGGACAGCATCCGCAGCGAGGACACCGGGGCGTCCGGGTGCGCGACGACGTCCTCGATCAGCCGCCCGTAGTGCTCGGCCAGCGCCCCGACGATCCGGGCGTCGAACAGGTCGGTGCGGTACTCGAAGACGCCCGAGGCCCCGCCGTCCGGGGTCTCCGCCACATCGAGGGTGAGGTCGAACTTGGCGGTGCCGGAGTCCACGGGCACGGGCCGGGCGGTGATCCCCGGCAGCCGCAGCTCCTCGTCACCGGTCTCGTTCATGCCGAACATCACCTGGAAGAGCGGCGAGGCGTCGGCGGAGCGGTCCGGGTTCTTCATCCGGACCAGTTCCTCGAAGGGGAGGTCCTGCTGCCCCTGGGCCGCCAGCACCCGGTCGCGTACCTGGGCGAGGAGTTCGCGGAACGTCGGGTCCGCCGACAGATCGGCGCGGAACACCGTGGTGTTGATGAACAGCCCCACGGTGTCGGCGAACTCGTCGCGGTGACGCCCCGCGATCGGAGTGCCGACGACGATGTCGTCGCGTCCCGTGTAGCGGCTCAGCAGGATGTCGAAGGCCGCGAGCAGGCCCATGAAGAACGTGGCGTTCGCCTCCGCGCACAGCTCGCGCAGCTCCCGGGCCGCCGAGGGCAGCGGGAAGGCGAGGTCGGCTCCGGCGCCCCGCGTGGCCGGTGCGGGCGTGCCGTGCCCGGGGTGTGCGTCCGGGCCCGGCGGGCGGGTCACGGGCAGCCGCAGGACGGGCAGTTCGCCCGCCAGCTCCGCCTCCCAGTGTTCCCGCTGCCGCTTCGCCTGCGGGCTCTCCAGCCATTCGTCCTGCCAGGCGGAGTAGTCCGCGTACTGGAACTCCGGCTCCTCGTCGGCCGCCGCGTCCTCGCCGTTGACCAGGGCGGTGTACGTCCCGGTGAACTCGCGGAGCAGGATCTCCGTCGACCAGCCGTCCGCGACGATGTGGTGCATGCCGAGCAGCAGCACCGCGTCCCGGTCGCCGACGCGCAGCAGCCCGGCCCGGAACAGCGGGCCTCGGGCCAGGTCGAACGGGCGGGCCGCCTCGTCCCGTATCCAGGCCTCGGCCGCCGCCTCCGGGTCCTCGGCGCCCCTGACGTCGCGTTCCCGCCACTCGAAGCCGGCGTCCGGGCTGATCAGCTGGAACAGCTCGCCCTCACGGGCCGCGAACGTGGTGCGCAGGGCCTCGTGCCGCTGTACGAGGGCCTCGGCGGCCCCGCGCAGCGCCCGGCTGTCCACCTCGCCGTCCAGCCGGTGGAAGAGCGGCAGGTGGTACGTCGGCGCGTCCCCGGCCAGCTGCTGCAGGAAGTACATGCGGTGCTGTGCCCGCGAAGCGCGGAACTCATAGAATTCCGGTTCGGCTGCTCCAGGCAGTCCGGTCGTCACGACGTCCCCATCCCTCGATGTCCTTCGATGTCCCTCGGTGTCCGGCGGCTTCAGCACTGCTCAGCGCAGGAGTTCGAGCAGGGAGCGCATCTCGTCCATGCTCATTCCGCTGATCTTTTCCCTGAGGTTCCGGTCCACCTCGTCGGCGAAGTCCCGCAGCACCGGCCGGTCGAACACGGTGCGCAGCGGCAGCTCCAGGCCGAAGCGGTCGCGGAGCCGCCCGGTCACCCGGGTGGCCAGCAGCGAATGGCCGCCCAGGTCGAAGAAGGCGTCGTCCGCGCCGACGGCCGCGACCTCCAGCACCTCGCACCAGATCTCGCCGACGGCCCGCTGGACCGGCCCTTCGAGAGCGGCCCTTTCGCCCTGCCCGGCACTCATGTCCTCGCCCGGGTCGGGCAGTTGGTGACGGTCGGTCTTGCCGTTGGCGTTGAGCGGCAGCCGGTCCATGACGACCAGGAACGGCGGCCTCATGTGGTCCGGGAGCCACTCGGCCAGATGCGCCCGCAGCGACTCCACGGTCGGCGCGCCGTCCTGCCCGCCCCCGGCCACGTAACCGCTCAGCCGGTACTGCCCGGAGGGGGTGCGCCGGGCGACCACCACGGCGTCCCGCACCCGGGGGTGGTCGCGGAGCACGGACTCGATCTCGCCCAGCTCGACCCGCATGCCCCGGACCTTGATCTGGTGGTCGTTGCGCCCGACGAACTTGATCGAGCCGTCGGGCCGCAGGTAGCCCTGGTCGCCGGTGCGGTAGAGCCGCTCCCCGGTGCCGAAGGGGCTGGCCACGAACGCCTGGGCGGTCTTCACCGGGTCGTGGAGATACCCGCGGGCCAGGCCGGCGCCGCCGATGTACAGGTCTCCGGTGACCCCGACGGGCAGTGGGGCGTACGCCGCGTCGAGGACATGGACGGTGTTGTTGTCGAACGGCGACCCGACGCTCACCGCGCCGCTGTCCTCGGCGTCGGCGGCCCCACAGGTACGGATGGTGGAGTCGATGGAGACCTCGGTGGCGCCCCAGGTGTTGTGCAGGGCCCCGGGCATGGTCTCGTGGAAGCGCCGCACGGACGCGGGGGTGAGGGCCTCGCCGCTGGAGACCGTGTTGCGCAGGGAGCCGAGCGCGGTCCGCTCGTCCGGGGTGATCTGGTCCATCAGCAGGTTCAGCATGCTGGGCACGGTCTGGAGGAGGACCGTCCGGTACGTCGTGGCGGCGGCCAGGACCGCCTGCGGGTCGCGGTGCAGGCCCGGCCCGATGAGCGCGATCCGGCCGCCGTACATCAGCGGCCAGAAGAGTTCGAGCGCCGAGTCGTCGAAGGTGAGCGTCGTCTTGTGCAGGACGGTCTCGCCCGGGCGCAGGGCGTGCTGCTTCTGCATCCAGACCATCCGGTTGACCCAGCCCCCGTGGCTGCTGGCGACCCCCTTGGGTGCCCCGGTCGAGCCGGAGGTGTAGTACACCGAGACCAGGTTCTCCGGGTGCACGGGGACTGCTGGCCGGTGCGCGGGGCAGGCCGCGAGAGCCTCGTGGTCCTCGTCGACGCGGACCACGTGGGCCGCCTCCGGGGCCCGCTCCGCCTGGTGGCCGAGGGTGAGGCAGACCTCCGCCCGGGCGTCCGCCATGATCTGGGTCAGCCGCCGGCGGGGGGCCTCCGGGTCCAGGGGCAGATAGCCGGCCCCCGCCTTGAGGACGGCGAGGAGCGACACGACCAGCTCCGTCGACCGGTCCATGCACACGCCGACCACGTCGTCCGGCCCGACCCCGAGCCGCCCCAGGTGGTGCGCCAGGCGGTTGGCGTGCGCGTCCAGCTCCGCGTAGGTGAGCTCGGCGTCCTCGTGGACGACGGCGACGGCGTCCGGGTCCGCGTCGACCCGGTCCTCGATCAGCTCGTGCAGGGCCCGGTCCGCGGGGAAGTCCACGGCGGTGTCGTTCCAGGCGTCCAGCTGGTCCAGCTCGGCCCGGGTGCAGAGCCGGTGCCGGGCGAGGCCGGCCCCGGGGGCGTCGAGGACCTGGTCGAGCAGGCCGAGGAAGTGGGTGACCAGGCGTTCGGCGCCGGCCCGGTCGTAGAGGTCGGTGCTGAACTCCAGGTCGCAGGCGAACGATCCGTCCCGCTGCCGCGCCATGAAGAGCGTCAGGTCGAAGCGCGAGGTCGCGCCGGTCACCCGGGCCGGCTCGGTCTCCAGGCCGTCCAGGCGCAGGGTGAGGTCCTCCCCCTCCTGGTAGGCGAAGACCGTCTGCACGAGCGGCGCGTGGCTGGTGACGCCCTGGAGGCCGAGCCGCTGCACGATCTGCTCGAACGGCACGTCCTGGTGGTCCAGCGCGCCGAGGCAGGTGGCGCTCACCTTGCGCAGGAAGTCCTCGAAGGTGTCGTGGTCGCGGTAACGGGAGCGGACGGGGACGGTGTTGACGAAGAAGCCGACGAGCCGGTCGACGTCGGGGTGGTGCCGGCCCGCGACCGGGGTGCCGACGACGAGGTCGCGCTGACCGGAGTATTTGTGCAGCGTCGTCAGGAACGTGGCGAGCAGCCACGCGTAGACCGTGACGTCGTGCCGTCGGCTCGCCTCGGCCACCCGGTCGCCGGTCTCCGGCTCCAGCGTGAACAGGACGTGGTCGCCGTCGTAGGACTGGGCCGCCGGGCGCGGGCGGTCCGTCGGGAAGGCCGACAGCTCCGGGGCGCCGGCCAGCTCCGACTCCCAGTACGCCAGCTGCCGCTCCCCGGCCCCGTCGGCCAGCCAGGCGCGCTGCCGGGCCGCGAAGTCCGCGTAACCGACGGGAAGTTCCGGCAGGCGGGGGGTGCGCCCGGCCCGTGCCGCCGCGTACCCCTCGGCCAGTTCGTCGAGGATCAGGGTGGTGGACCAGCCGTCGGTGACGATGTGGTGGAAGGTGAGCTGCAGAAGGGCGTCGTGCTCGGCGATCCGGTACAGCGTGGCCCGGAACAGCGGTGCCGCCGCCAGGTCGAAGGGGGTGGCGATGTCCGCCCGGATGAGGCGTTCGGCGGCCGCCGAGGGATCTGCCGCTCCGCCGCGCAGGTCCTCGATGCGCAGCTCGGCGCGGAGCGAGGGCTCGATCCGCTGTACGGGCCGGTCCCCGTCCAGGCGCGGGGCGGTGCGCAGGACCTCGTGGCGGTCGACCAGGCCCTGGAGCGCGGTCCGCAGAGCCGCCGTGTCGAGCGCGCCGCGGAGGCGGTGGACGAGCGGTTCGTTGTAGGCGGCGGAGTCCGGGTCCAGCTGGTGCAGCAGCCAGAGCCGTTCCTGTGCGTGGGACAGGGGGAGGGCCTCGCGGGCGTCCGGGGCGGTGCCCGGGCCGGCCGGGACGGCGGCCGGGTCGGACAGGCTCGCAGGGTCGAGGAGGTCGGCGAGCAGCACCGCCAGCTTCGCGGGACTCCGCTGCTCGAAGATCCAGGCGAGCGGCACCTCGCCCGTCGCCTTCGCGCGGATCAGCATCGCGGCCCGGGCGGCGAGGATGGAATCACCGCCGGCGGCGAAGAAGTCGTCGTCGGGCGCGAACTCGGAGAGGCCGAGGGCATTCCCGAACACACGCGAGAGCCATACCTCTACTTTTTCCTGAGATTCACTGCGCGAAGACACGTCTACCCCGACCCCAAAGAGAAAGTTCATCGATTCTGCGGAATTTCGCCGAGCCCGTACGTATGCCTGTACGGGCTTGACTTGATCCTGCACTTCACGGCGGGGGAAAGGAGCGGCGACGGTGGCTCACATACCTGCATGACAGCAACCTGAGTGCCTGGCATATCGGAAGCCAAGGGATCAAATCGGACAGGGATTGTCCGGTGTCCAGCGTTCCCCGGGGCGAATCGCGTGTTCCGTCGGGGGCCCTCCGATATATTTGCCCACCATGGATCCACTGAGTGAAAAAGCCATCCGGAATTCCTTCGTGAACTGCACCAAGGGGGAGGCGTCCCGGCTGCGTCTCCCGCTCGGCTTCGGCGAACTGGCCTGGGAGGAACTGGACTTCCTCGGCTGGGTCGACCCCGGCGCGCTGTTGCGGTCACATGTCGTCATGCCGGGTCCCGACGGGCCGCGCGGAATCACCCTGCGCGTTTCCAGCGCCGCCCGGAAGAGCGCGGTGAAGTCGAGCATGTGTCAGATATGCCTCACCGGGCATTCGTCGTCCGGCGTGAATCTCTTCGTCGCACCGCTGGCCGGCCCGATGGGCCGGCAGGGCAATACCGTGGGCATCTACGTGTGCGCGGATCTCGCCTGTTCCCTGTACATGCGGGGGAAGCGGCAGCCCAAGCTGAGGTTCAGCCAGTACGAGGAATCGCTCACCCTCGATGAGCGCATCGCGCGGGCGATGGACAACCTCACCAAATTCGCGGACAAGGTCGCCGGGATCGGCTGAGGAACCGGACACGCGAAATGCCCGCCACCCCCGAGGGGTGGCGGGCATTTCGACGCCGGGGTCAGCGACCGGCGCTCTCCATGGCGTCCACGAGACTCTGCGGCCGCATGTCCGTCCAGGACTCCTCGATGTACGCCAGGCACTTCTCCCGGCCGGCGGCGCCGAACACCTGCGTCCACCCGGCGGGCACCTCGACGTGGCCGGGCCACAGCGAGTGCTGGTTCTCGGCGTTGACCAGGACGTAGTACGTACCCTCGGCATCCTCGAAGGGGTTGCTCACAGCCTGTTCCTTTCGTGTGGCGGTCGAATCTGTGGGGTCCGGGCCGCGTGGGGTCGGGCCGTGCGGTCAGGCGGCGCGACCCCAGCCGGTGTCGTTGACGCCCCGGCCGATCTCCGCGGCGATCGCCCTCGGGCCCGGCGTCCCCCAGCCGGTGTCCGCGGCGGCCGTCCTGACGGCCGGAGCCCCCCAGCCGGTGTCGCCGTCCGTGCCCCGGCTCTCGGCGGCGACGGAAAGCCCCGCGCCCACGGCGCCGACGACGGCCAGCGTGCCGGCGAATCTGATGGCCTGAAAGAAGTGCCTCATGAAGCCGTGTCCTTACCTGCTCGTACGAGAGAGGCACCGCAGGCGCCCCTCTGCACCCCCCGTGGGCACACCGCCACACTGCCAGCACCTCGTCGGCGCGTGGCCGGTTCCGGTGGGCCATAAAGTTGCATGTCAGGTTGATGATCGATGGACAGAACGGGATGAAAGGCCGAGATATGGAATTGCCGGAACTTATCGGCGCAGCAGAGCCTTCCGGCGACACCCCTCAGGCCGTCTACCGGTTCGCCCTGCGCCAGACGGCCGTCACCGCCGCCGATGTGGCGGCCGCCCTCGCCCTCGACGTCGGAGCCGCCGAGGAACACTGCGCGCAGCTCGCGGGCCTCGGGCTGCTGGCCGAGGACACACGCGCCTCCCCCACCGTCTTCCGCGCCGTCGACCCGGAGACGGCCGGGGAGCGGGTGCTCGGCCGTCTGGAACGTGTCATCCGCACCCAGCGCCAGCAGCTGGAGAGCGTGCGGACCCGGCTCCTGGAATTCAGCCGTGTCTACGAGGAGCAGCCGGTCCGGACCGACTCCCGGGGCACCGTGGAGTTCCTGGCCTCCCTGAGCAGTACCCGCGCGGCGATCGTCGAGCTCGCGGCGAAGTGCGAGTCCGAGGTGCTGACCGCGCAGCCCGGCGGCGGCCGGCGCGCCGAGGTCCTGGAGGAGGCCATCTCCCGGGACGAGGCCATGCTGAGGAGCGGCGTCCGCATGCGCACCCTCTACCAGCACACCGCCCGGTTCAGCCCGGGCACCCGCGAGTACGTCGACCGGGTCTCGCGCATGGGCGCGGAGGTCCGCACGCTCGACGACCAGTTCATCCGCGTGCTGCTCTTCGACCGCAAGGCGGCGGTCATCGGAGTGGAGAGCGACCCCGGCTCCGCCATCATCGTGCGCGAGCCCAACCTCATCCACTTCATCGCCAAGACCTTCGACCTGTGGTGGCTCAACGCGGCGCCGTTCCCCCTGGAGTGGAGCAACCAGGAGGTCGCGGACATCGCCGATCAGCTGAAGCAGCGCATCGCCCTGCTCCTCAGCGAAGGGCTGACCGACCAGACGATCGCCAAGCGCATGGGGATGTCCGTCCGCACCTGCCGCCGCCACATCGCCGAGATCATGGAGCGCCTCGGAGCCAAGAGCCGTTTCCAGGCGGGCTTCCTGCTGAGCGCCCGCGGGGACGTGTTCACCGCTCCCGAGGCCCCGGAGGACCGCTGATCCGAGCCCCGATCTCGTACCATCCGGAACTGTCCCACTTCCTCCGGGGCCGAGTTCCGGGGGCACCAGGCACACTTCATACGTAAACAGTCGAGCCACAAAAGGACTCAGGCATGATCACGTTGACGAAGGAAGACGGCCCGGCGGACCTGGGCGGGGTGACCCATCTGTCCATCGGGGCGTCCTGGGACCCGACCGTCGGGAGCAGCGGCGGTCTGATGGGCAAGATCCGGCAGAAGGCCGGTACGGACCTCGACCTGATCGCCATCGCGCTGCAGGGCGCGGACCCGGTGCGGCTGGCCGGTCTGGACTCCCTGGACCCGCTGGGCAACGGCTCGCTGGTGCACAGCGGGGACAACCAGACCGGGCACGGTGACGGCGACGACGAGACGGTGACCGTCGAGTTCGCCAAGATTCCCTCGAACATCACGTCGATCGTCTTCATCGCCGCCGCCTACAAGAAGCGCAGCAACTTCACCAACGCGCGCAACATCAGCTTCAAGGTGTACGACGCGACGGGCGGCAGCACGCAGCAGGTCGCCGACATCTGGCCGAGCATGCTCACCCAGGACAACGGCGTCGCCGTCGCCAAGGCGATCCGCGAGGGCGCGGGCTGGAAGCTCCAGGTGATCAACGAGACCGGCAAGATCAAGCAGGGCGACGAGCACGCCCTGATGCGTTTCGCCGTCAGCCGGTAGTCGCTCCGTCGGCCGGCGGTCGCCGGGGAACATGACGAAACGCGGCTGCGGTACCGGCCGAGC